>CAZWVF010000028.1:0-27812 GCA_964637695.1 uncultured Gemmatimonadota bacterium
GGGTCACCGGTACTGGCCTGAACCCAGATGCGGTTGAAAGGATCAACCTTTATACCGGCGATGGCCTGTCTTCTATCGGCGAACTGCCATTTACTCCTGATCTCCTGATTTGCCTGATAGGAACCGGGATCGTCACCGAATCCGAAGACGGTTTGCTCGAAGAACCATTTCTTGATGTCATCTGTAACAGACAGATCGGGAGTCGGGGCGAGCACTTCCCTGTGGATTTGACCGGTCAGATCCCTTTCTTCAAAGCGATAATCTGTGGAGGTAACAGTCACTACCCGGTCCACCGGGGTCAGAGCCCAGTACATCTCAGGGGCGAACTCGGGTGGTGTGTCGAAGGTTATCTTGCGTCCATCGGGAGCTGTTATCTCGAGCAGCTGAATGGGCAGGGAGTCCATGGAAACAAGCGTATCGGCTGCTCCGCCGTCAGAGAGGTTATTGATCAACAGATATCTGGGCCCGAGCGGTGAATCAACCGAATAGAGGACGGTATTCTCATCTACAATCTTTATCCCGCTCTCTCCCGGCATCGTCGAGATCCGCCAGCGCATATCTCTCCTGTACTCACCATCCAGGCCGAAAACCGAATACCTCTGCAGCATAATATCCCCGGCCATGATCTCATCGTCATGGATGTCCAGGTATCTGGGATAGCGGAACTCACCCGGCCCTGAACCTTCACCTCCCAGAACAGCTTCAACCTCGCCGAGCAGGTTCAGCATGACCAGGTGCCTGTTGCCGCTGTCCAGCAGTACGAATCCGCCATCGAATCCGGCGGCATTGCGTATCCGGTTGAATGTGTATCCGGAGCTCTCGTCCCACAAATTCCATACGGCAAGCGTGTCGAGCGAGAGCCTTTTTCCCGGGAGATTATTGTATGTGATACGGACTGCTCCGCTCTGAAGGGTTTCGATCCGTTCCTGCCTGTCCGTGGGTTTACCGCAGCTGGAGGGCAGAAGAAGAGTTAATGACAGAAGAATGAGAGAGACAGATTGGGAGACCATGAATGCACTCCATGGATTGAGGTGTCGAGTACTGTTATTAACTCCTCCTTTCAGGAATTCGTTGCAAGAATTATGGTGGCGGATTATTTGGCTCTTTCCATATACAGATCTTCCTTAATCTGATCTGCAACGTGCGTTTATATCTCTCATGAATTGCAGCTCAGCAATCTTTTAGAGCTTTTTGACTCTTTTAGCGATCTTTTTCCTGATTTTCTTGTAGGAGGGTGGCGGGCCTGTTCTGACCTGCCTGACGTCAATGAACAGGGCGTCTGACATTCCCCATTCCTGCAGGACCTCGGGATCAGATCGATTATCTGCATGAACAAGCTCCAAAGTTTACATGGGGAAAAGGGATGGAGTACTATTTTATATCAGCAGTATTCTGATTGTCTCTCAAAAAGCCCGAGGAGGTAAGTAAAAGTGGCCGGATATAAAGGAACCATAGGAATATTGACGGGTGGTGGGGATGTGCCCGGGCTCAATCCCGCGATCCGCTCGGTTACACTGCGGGCTATTCGCGATGGATACCGCGTCTGCGCAATTCTCAGGGGATGGGCTGGTCTGGTCGAACTCATTCCCGATAAAGATGCCGACAACAGTCACTGCATACGCGAACTCGATCAGGATATCGTAAATCGAGTGGGTCGGACGGGCGGTACATTTATCCATACCTCCAGGACCCGCCCGAGTCATATCCCGAAACCGCTGCTGCCGGAGCATCTCCAGGAGAAATACACCGAAGAAACCAACGACATTACCGAAGACATGTTAAGGAACCTGGAATTTCTCGAAATTGATTACCTGGTGCCGATCGGCGGTGATGACACGCTCAGCTACGCACAGAGACTTCACGAGGAAGGAGTGAGTGTCGTCGCCATTCCCAAGACGATGGATAACGATGTTCCCGGGACCGATTACTGCATCGGATTCAGCACCTGCATTACCCGGACAATTGAACTGACGCATAAATTGCGTACAACGGCCGGTTCGCACGAGAGGGTGCTGGTACTCGAAGTATTCGGACGGTATGCGGGCTTCACCGCTCTGATACCCACGATGGCCGGTGCTGCCGACCGGTGCGTGATACCTGAGCATCAATTTGATATCGAGCAACTGTGCCGGCTCCTGATTGAGGATCGAAAAGCCAATCCCAGCAATTACTCCGTGGTTCTGGTCTCGGAGGGAGCGCAGATGACCGGCGAACAGAGAATGCATTTTCTGAGCGAGGAGACCGACCAGTACGGCCACCGAAGGCTGGGTGGTATTGGCGACCATGTCGCGGAGATGATAAAGCAGCTGTCACCTCAGTTTAACAACGGCAAGAGGGTCAACGTGCTGAACCAGCGTCTCGGCTATCTCGTTCGCTGCGGCGATCCCGACGCACTCGACTCCATAGTGCCGATGGCATACGGCAATCTGGCGTTCGATCTGGTCATGGATGGCATCTCCGGTCGTCTGGTATGCATTCGGAAGGGTGTCTACAGCAGCGTGCCCATAGAGGAAGTGACAGCCACCAAGAAGCTCATCGATGTAGACAAGTATTACAACACAGAACGTCTCAGGCCGAAGTACAAGAAATTCGAGGGTCTGCCTCTCTTCATCGGAACAGGAGAAGTGTAATCGTAAATACTGCTGCCCTCACATTTGTGATCGCCCTGGCGGCGGGCGTATTGACGCAGTCGCTGGCCAGGCATCTGAAGATACCGGGCATAGTACTGCTGCTCGGTGCCGGGGTTCTTCTGGGTCCTGACGTTGCCGGTATCATCCTCCCCGAAACGCTGGGATCTGTTCTCAACGTGATTGTGGGCCTCGCTGTGGCGGTGATCCTCTTTGAAGGGGGCATGAATCTGAATATATCCCGCCTGCGCCGGCAATCGCGACCGATCAGGATGCTGGTTACCGCAGGGGTGATCATCACGGCTGCCGGTGGTGCGCTGGCATCCCGCCTCTTTCTGGGATGGGGATGGCGGATGTCGATTCTGTTCGGGACGCTTATCGTCGTTACCGGTCCAACGGTTATCCAGCCGCTTCTTCGCCGGATCAAGGTAAAGAAGAATGTTCGCACGGTACTGGAAGCAGAGGCTGTCTTTATTGATGCGGTTGGCGCTACCCTTGCAGTTGTGGCTCTGGGAATTGTCATAAATCCGGCAGGAGCATCATTCTCTGCCGGACTGTTGCTGTTTCTGCAGAAAATGGGGGCAGGGGCTTTGCTGGGAATTCTGGGAGGAGCGACAATCGCGGGTCTGCTCAAGATGCCGCGGGCAGTACCTGCAGGCCTCGAAAACATCTTCGCCCTTTCTCTGGTACTGGCGCTGTACCAGATAAGCCATTCCCTCTATACAGAAAGCGGAATCGTTGCGGTTACCGTGGCGGGGCTGATTGTAGGGAATGTTGAAATAAAAGCTCTGCCGGTATTAAGGGAGTTCAAAGAGCAGCTCACCGTCATGTTTGTGGGCCTGCTATTCGTTCTGCTGGCAGCCGATGTGAGGATTGAAGAGGTCGGAAATCTGGGATGGGGAGGGATTGTGACTGTGCTTCTACTTATGTTTGCGGTGCGACCGTTGAATGTAGTGATATCAACCGCTGGATCGAAAATGACCGTCAAAGAGAAGCTGTTCCTCTCCTGGCTTGCTCCCCGGGGAATCGTAGCGGCAGCTGTCGTATCACTCTTTGCACAGGAATTGACGGCGGAAGGGATACCGGGTGGCAGGGAACTGCGTGCTCTGGTATTCCTTGTTATTGCAGTGACTGTTGTTGTGCAGGGACTTGGTGGTGGGACTGTTGCGCGTTTGCTCGGGATCAGGCGAAAGGAGGACAACGGTTTCATTATTCTGGGAGCCAATGATCTGGGACTTGCCCTGGGCAGTGCGCTCGGTTCAACAGGGGAGGAAGTCATATTCATAGACGCCAGTCCGCATGCATCGCACAAGGCGGAGGACGCCGGTTTTAGAACCATTTTCGGGAACGTGCTCGAAGAGGGTCCTCTTCTGCTGGCAGAAGCAGATTCCCGCACAGCATGCATAGCGATCACTCCTAATGAAGAAGTGAACCTGCTCTTTGCCTCAAAGGCCATCCAGGATCATGGTGTCGGAATTGTCCATGTCGCCCTCAGAGTTGAGGAAACGGGAGTAACGGCTGGAATGGTCAGTGGCAGAGGCGCCTCCCTTCTGTTCGGCAGTGCAACGGACATAGATCACTGGTCACACAGGCTCGGTCGGTCATCTGTCTCGGTTGAAGTTTGGGAATGGAGCCCTGGAGAACCGCCGGCACAATCGGGAGAAGAAATGGCGGCCTCTCTCACTGCTGAGGGTGCCGGCATTCTGCTGCCGATGGCATATGTAAGGAGCGAACAAATATCAGCTGTTGACGACAGGTGGAAGCCCCGGCCCGGAGATCACGTTCATTTCGCGATCATGCAGGAGGGAAGAGAGGCTGCGATCTCACTGCTCTCCAGATTCGGGTGGAAATCTATTCAGTGCCCGTCCGGATGACTGTCAGCGTAGTACCCGGTTCAATTCTGAGCAGGCCCTTCTCGGAATAAAATTCACCTTCAGCCTCATAGATTATCGGGTCATTATCACTGCGGAGTTCCAGAAGCGAGGTTCCCTGCATCAACAGCTCACGAGGAAGGTTCCCGTTATCCCCCGTGACAATAGGCGGTACACCCTTCAGCATGGAACGCTTTGAAATGGCCTGAAGAGCAATCACCCGAAAACCCCCTGGAGGGCGAGGCAGTTCCTCGAAGGCTCCCCATCCCCAGATACTGTCCAGTGTAGATGCGTAGATACCTATAAAATGTCCTGAAGGGTATACATCGTCCCCAATTCGAACCTGAACAGGGCAGGGTGTAAGGGCATGGCGGGCAAGGCCTCCCTGAACCAGCCAGCTTGCAGCGAAACGGGCTGCGAACATGATGCGGGACCAGTCGACACGACCCCAGTAGGTAACGTATTCGGAAAAGAGCCTTCTGAAGATCCCTACTCCGCAGCTGAAAGTTGCTCTGTCACCGACACGCAGTGTCTGGAGGCGCTGAGCCAGAAGAGGGCTCTGATTCTGCAGGGAGTGCTTCAACAGAGTAATTGCGTCGGTCGGGTCGGGGTTGCCGGTGGAAGTGGGTACCAGTCCACCGGTTCCGCCATGGATCAGCAGCAGTCTTGGAAGAGTATCCTCACTCCAGACACGAAGAAGTTCCCCGAGTACCATCTGCATCGTTCCGTCACCACCCGATATGACGAGCAGATCGAGTTCCTCCTCCTTCCATCGGACGAACTCTTCACCGAGATCAGTTGTTTCGCCGATGACTACTGATTCACCGAGTTTTTCAAACGCCTTCAGGAGGGATCGGGTCTGGTGTGGAAACCGCTTGTTTTTCAGGGCGATCGGATTCAGAACCAGTGCCATCCGCCGGGGGGCGTCGGTCTGGAAGAGAACTGGTTCTGATTCGGGGACTTGCACGCCGTCTGCCTTTACCTCTTCTCCAGGCTATTCCTGACAGCAACCATGTTGAACGATTGCTGGCTGGAGGGCATCACTTCAACTTCGGCAGAACCTGCTACCTTTTCCGCCAGGGCTGTCAATTCCTTGCGGGTGTAGAGCTGATACTTCTCCATTCCCATCAGCACACCTATACGGTTCGATGTTCGGTTGATGATATGCGGTATGGTATAACGACGGAACCACGGCGGTGATCCAAAAAAGTACGGCCGGAGTTTCTTCTCCGGGTGCACAACCACTAGGCATCCTCCCGGGCGAAGGTGGCCATAGGCATTCTTCAGGATTTCAAGTGCCTCAGGGGGGCTCATATAAAGACTCCGCTTGAAGAGGACCAGATCGAACCCTTCAGGAGCCTCACGCTCTCTCAACTTATCGAGGGGTCGTTCCTCCATGGTGCTCTGCAGTTTTACTATATGTGTGTCATCTGCGATCTGAGCCAGCATCTTCTCACTGGTGTCGATCGCATACACTTTTGAGGCACCCTCTGAGACCATTCTTCTGGTTGCCAGACCGGGCCCGCAGCCGCAGTCGGCGACCACTGCCCCCCTGATCGAACCGTTCAGATACCTCAGTATGTCGCTGTCAAGAGGGTGCGACAATGGTCCGGAGGTCCACGCGTATATGCGTGCAGTTACGTTCCAGCCGTTCAGTCCTGTTCTGCTCACATTACAGCACCTTCTGAAAAACCCGGTACCTCTTGTAGATCTCGCCTCCCGCTCTCTCCATTTCGGACCGGACCCTCGTGTTCGTTTCCATCTCATGGTGAGTATCGGCTAACTGCATGCCGGCTTCGTGGGCCGACGCGATTAATGAAAATCCCATCAGAACGTCAATTCCCATTCCCCTGTACGGTTCCTTCACCGCCCCGAGGAGAAGATCGAGCTGTTTTGTCCTCTTTGCCGCCCGGAGTATTTTGAAAATCCCGAATGGCAGAAGATGTCCCCTGGCACGCTGTATGCCCTCGGTCATGTCGGGAATGCCGATGATGAAGGCAACGATCTCTCCATCCTTGAGGACCACCTTGATAAACCTCTGATCGAGAATGGTCCAGTACCGCTTGGCCAGCTCCTCCATCTCTCTTTCACTCAGGGGTGCGTAACCGTAGATATTACTATCCATATAACACTCGTTCATCAACCCCAGGATCGGCTTGATCCACGGCTTCATTTCCTTCTTTTTCTTGAAATTGATGACCTCGAATGTTTCGCGCCGGTTGATACGATTGAATATTTTTTGATATAACTCAGGGAGCCCCTGCGAGATATCGATCTTGTAGACGAAATAATCGATGTCCTTGGAATAACCGGCATTTTCCACTATGCCGGGCATCCAGTCGAAGTTGTGGTATGTTGCAATAGTGGCACGCAGATCGAAGCCTTCAATCAGGAATCCCTCCGGATCCTGGTCTGAGAATCCATACGGCCCCACTACTTTTGTCATTCCCTTTTCGCGCGCCCACTCTTCGATTTCTACCAGCAGTGCAGAAACGACTTCCTGCTCCTCCCACGTTTCCAGATATCCGAAGCGGGCGGTCTTCTCATCCCTGTGTTCGTTGTAGCGGGTATTGATGATCCCCATGATTCGACCAATCGCCCTGCCATCTCTGAATGCCAGCAGGAGGATCGTGTCACAGTAGGAGAAAGCTTCATTCTTCTTGGGATTGAAGTAGGTCCACTCATCAATGTAGATGGGATGGACCCAGGTCTTATGACCCTTATGAATCTCTTCAGGAAGGTAGATAAACGTTCTTAGATCCTTCCTGCTCTCAACTTCTCTGATCTGTATGTCCATCAGTTCCTCCAGGGATGAAAACCTCTCCCGCAACCGTGTCGGAGATTCTGTACAGGAGGCATATTAGTGCCGAAAACCGATTTTTTCCAGGTACGATCTGACTGCGATTACTGCGATACCTGCCAATCCAAGCACACCGATCATATTGGTGAATACCATCATACCGTTGAAAATGTCACCGATGGACCAGGCGATCTCGACTTTCATGACCGAACCGATGAAGATCAGTATACAGAACACCCAGGGGAAGGGTTTCTTGATCCAGTTTCCAAAAAGATAACCGTAGGAAATCATTCCGTAATATGGATTGGCTATCAGGCTGGAATATCCGAAGAGAAAAGAGGAGCCGACGACAATCAGGCCTCCGATACCCGGCATGGCGGCGTTGAAGGCATTGACGGTCATTTCGGTGCTGCTCCCCTCGGTCCATGCACCTGTTACCAGCACAGCAAGTGCCGTAAGCGAACATATGACCATGGTATCGACAAACACATCGAGCGAGGCGATCAATCCCTGACGGACCGGCTCTCCCGTGCGTGCGGCAGCATGGAATACCGCCGCTGTCCCTGTTCCAGCCTCATTGGAATATGCACCCTTGGCCAGTCCCTGGCGTATGGCCTGCGCTACGGTAACTCCTGCGACACCGCCGCCGAGGGCAGAGGGATTGAATGCTCCGATAAAGATCAGTGAAAAGGCTTGGGGGATTTGCGCGGCAAAGACGATCAGGCAGATCAAGGCACCGAATATGTAGATAAATACCATAAAGGGGCTCAGGAATACGGTGATCCGGGCTATCGATTTAATCCCGCCTATGATAACGAGCCAGACCAGCACCGCCAGACCCAGACCGGCTACCCAGAAATCGAGACCGAACTGCGTGTTGAGGGCGAGGGCTATGGAATTCGACTGAACAATCGTTGTTGAGATCAGTGCCTTGCCGCCCATGAAGAAGGCGAATGTCCCCGCCAGCCAGGGCAGTTTCAACCCGTGTGCAATGTAATACATCGGACCGCCCGCTACGGTGCCGTCGGGCGCTATCTGTCTGAATATCTGACCCAGGACGGCTTCCACGATCTTGATGGTCATGCCGAAAATGGCGGCAAGCCACATCCAGAAGACAGAACCTGGCCCACCCAGGGCTATGGCTGTACAGACTCCCGCTATATTGCCGTTCCCGATAACGGCAGCCAGAGAGATGGCCATAGCCTGGAAGGGAGATATTTCACCCTCACTCTCTTCAATGGTATCGCCATAACCCCTTTTACCCATCAGCAGGCGTAAGGAGAGTTTGAAACCGCGCAGCTGAAGGAAGCGCAATCGAAGGGTCAGATAGATGCCGACACCCAGCAACAGCAGGACTGTATGTGGTCCCCATACCAGATCGGCGATGAAAATTACCAGACGATCGATGAAACCTGTTTCCATGCCGAAGGTGATTCCTTCCGGTTCATGATCGGCGTGTTTTGTAAGACACCCGGAATTTGGTGGTGCCTATTGTATCTATCTGTTACAAGACTCTCAATGATCGTGATAAGGTCGATGTAATAATAATGTCGACATTCAGAGATGATGGATTACCTGCAGGCAGTTCAGGCCAATTCAACAGATATGGGGCTGTATATTTATGGCGAATCGTATGAAGGCCGTGAACTGGCCATGGCTGTATTCAGCCGTCCCAGCATCAGGCGGCCGTGGGAGGCACTGGTTTCCGGAAAGCCGATTGTGCTACAGGTGCCCTGTCACGCAACAACCGTGACATGACACTATACCAATGTTGTGCTTCTGGATTTCAACCGTAAGTAGAGGTTGACAGGAGAAACTGATTGGCGGGATTTCGGGTCTCCCCACCACTCCTGCATCTGATGGCAGCCGGATCATTGATCGGGCATTTTACTTCGCAGATACCGCAGCCTATGCACAGTTCGGGATCCACATGGGGCTGCTTGAGCAGTATTGGATTTCCTTCACGATCGTGGACTGTTACCTCCTCGAACCAGATAGCTTTTTTCGGCGTGGGACAGTGTTCCTCGCAGACAATACAGGTTATATCGAAAACAAAGGGCAGGCAACGCGAGCGGTCCAGGTAAGCAGTACCGATATGGACCTGCTGCTTCTCCTCCACCGTGAGTTCCTCTATCGCTCCTGTAGGGCAGACCTGTCCGCAGAGTGTGCAGTTGTAGTCGCAGTAGCCTATCTCGGTGACGAGAAATGGGGACCAGATTCCGGCCAGGCCGGCCTGCAGGGTTGTAGGGTGGATCACGTTGGTGGGACACACCTTCATGCACTCTCCGCATCGAATGCATCTCGTGAGGAATTCATCTTCGGTCAGAGAGCCAGGTGGTCTTATCAGGTCGGGATTGAAGGTCTTCCCCTGCACCAGAGGAGAAACACGTACCATGACGGTGGTTGCCACTCCTGTTCCGGCTGCGGCAAGGAATGATCTCCGGCTTAAAGCCGTTTTGGGCTTCCCGCCCTTTCTCTTCCGTTTCTTACCCATTGGCTGTCACCGCGACCTTCTCATTCTCCCGCGGGGGAAGGGGTGAAAGCAGCTCCGTCGATCCCTTCAATCCCCGCCACTCGAAACTGATCGCACCAGACGGGCACTGCCGGCGACAGTTGAAGCAGAAGGAACATTCCTTCTTCTTCCATCGGCCCGACAGATGCGGATCACATCCTCCGTGGCAGTAGGGGACACACAACCTGCAGTCGTCACACGCTTCGGGATTGTTCTTCAGCTCCAGCCTGGAGGTGGTAGAGCATGTACCGAGCAGTGCGCCGAGGGGGCAGATGAACTTGCACCAGAATCTGAAGCGGATCAATGCCAGTACCACCAGAAATACAAAAAAGAATCCGACCAGAACGCCTCCCTCGTATGCGATTGGTTCAATGGGAAGCACATTGGCTCGCAGAAATGAATATATCGGTTCCGAGATCAATGTGATCCTCAGTGGACCGATTCCCGGGTCGGCGAAATAAAGCCATGAGAACAGCTGATCAGCACCCCAGGCGAATGCTGGGAAAATGCTTGTTGCCAGCGTCCTGTAAAGGAGTGGTATGGGATCGAAAATACCGGCGATGTGCAGGCCGGTAAGTGCTGCAAACAGCAGTCCGATCAGCAGCAGGTACTTGCTCTTCTGCCACCTGTTCCAGGTACCGGTTTCGATCTTCTCGGCTACAGTTCCACCCCGCAGAGCACTTATACCATTGAATACGGTGCCGAGCGGACATATCCAGCTGCAGAAGAAACGCCCCAAAGCCAGTGTCAGACCGACGACGATCAGGGCCATGAGCATTCCGGGCATTATCGAATGGGAAGCCAGGAAAGTTGAGATCAGTACCAGGGGATCGATCTCCATGAAGAAGGTGGCCATGGGTCCGGTATCGTTCTCCCCGACGAGTGTGGTTCTGATGAATATGATCACAAACAGGGCCAGGAAGAAGATCTGTGAAGCGCGCCGGATGTGAATCATGTTTGTCAGTCCGATCAGGAGAGGTTCAGCCGAACCGGGTTCAGGCTCTCGAAATCGATAGTACCCAATCCTAATCCGGCAGCCTCACGTGTTGTATCGAGAACATCGGGAGCCAGACCGAACAGAGTCGAACCGTATGCATCGATTGCAACTGTATCGGCACTGGCCGCCACAATATCGCGGCGTTCCACATCGGCGAGGTTCCCGCCGGTAGGTCCGTTCGCCTTCATGATCCGGATTGCATCCAGCACTACCAGGTCGGAGGGAATGAACTTCGCCACATCAGCCATGACTGGCCCCAGGTTCTGGTGTATCCGGTTGCGAGGTTCGTCGAGTACCCCCATCAGGTTCTTGATCGCCAGCGTGAGGGTAGTGAGGCTGTGGTGTTTGGCAATCGGTACGTTTATCCTTCGGTCGCACTCGATATAATCTGTGTATACCGGCCACGATCTCAGGTTCTCGCCGCCGATATCGACCTCCCTGAATTTACGGCGGTCCATGAAGAAGACATCCGCACCCTCATCTTCAGCGGCCTTCCGGATGCCGCTGCGGACAAATGTCCTGCGCTGATCGTTGCAGGGCAGGTCGGAGACCCGAACCTTGCCGGCGCCGGCCTCAAAGCAGAGCCTTACGAGTGTTCCTACCACATCGGGATTGGTATTGGCAGCCTGGGCAGGCAACCTGTTCCAGGCGATGTTCGGCTTTATGAATACCACGTCACCGCGCGAGATGAATCGGCCCATCCCGCCCAGGGCATTTACGGCATTCTCGGTCAGCTGAATGGCTTCATGCCTGATGGCTTCGTCGTCCTCCTGCGGTTCGTTCCAGGAGGCTATGGCCATGGCTGGCTGTTCTCCCTGAAGGAGTGTGCCGGATCCCAGCCCGAGTGCTGCAGCTCCCTTGGCCGATTTTTCGATAAACTCTCGACGGGTAAACCTATGAAACATCCTCTCCTCCTAGCCGATTCGATCTCGGTCCGCGGGAAGTCCGTTTGCACTACTTATTATATTCAATAGAACAGCCGGAAATATTCAATCATAATGTCTTGTACATCCGTCTGAATCCGGGGCAGAATGTATCGCCTTTGATCTGTCTCCGACAAACTCTTTGAGGCCCGGAATGATCGCATGACCGAACGGAGATTGAAAAAGCACCTGAATCTGCCTGGTGTTTTCGCCATGAGTATAGGGCCCATGCTGGCATCCGGTCTCTTTCTGCTGCCGGCTCTGGTCTTCCATCAGGTAGGACCTGCCGCTATCCTCGCATATTTCTTTTCGGGTCTGCTTCTGATCCCTGCACTGCTGAGCCAGGCCGAACTGGCCACTGCCATGCCAAGGGCGGGTGGTACCTACTATTTCCTCGACAGAAGCCTCGGTCCGATGGTTGGCACCATTGCGGGAACCGGAACCTGGCTTGCCCTGATATTCAAGAGCGCTTTCGATCTGATAGGGCTCGGAGCATACCTGGTGCTTTTCCTCAATCTGCCGGTAAAGCCGGTGGCGCTTGCACTCTGCGTTCTTTTCGCAGGTCTGAGCATCAGTGGAGTGAAGAATGTAGCCCGGGTTCAGATCGTTCTGGTAAGCATTGTGCTGGCCATCATAGCCTTCTTCACTGCAAGGGGCCTCTTTGCGATCGAGATGGGTAATTACCAGCCTTTTTTCAGTGAAGGCTCAGGATCAATGCTGGGTGCTGTAGGAATCGTGTATATCGGTTTTACCGGTTTGACCAAAGTTGCGAGCATGGCCGAGGAGATCAATGACCTGGAGCGGACAATACCGCTGGCAATGATCTATGCGCTGGGTATTACAATGCTGATCTATGTTCTGGGGATGTTTGTTCTGACAGGAGTTCTCGATCCTGTTGTGCTCTCATCCACCCAGACCCCTGTAGCTGCTGCAGCTGAACTGTTTATGGGTCGATCGGGTATGGTGTTGATGTCGGTGGCTGCAATAGTCGCGTTTGTTGCTTCGGCCAATGCCGGCCTTACCGCGGCCTCCCGCTATCCGCTCGCTATGGGCCGCGACTCTCTGGTTCCCGCAGCGCTAGCCAGGATCGGGCGTTTCCATACCCCCACCAACGGGATTCTTGTTACCACCGGCCTGATGATCCTGGTCATCCAGATCCTCTCTGTAGAAGAGATCGCCAAGCTGGCGAGCACATTTCAGCTGATGCTTTTCGGTCTGCTCAATCTTGCCGTGGTCATTATGCGGGAGAGCCAGATCCCTTCGTACGATCCGGGTTTCAGATCCAGATTGTATCCATGGATGCAGATATTGGGGATATTGACTCCGGTGATTCTCATCCCGGCACTCGGAATGCTCTCGGTGATAACGGCTGGTGTGATAGTTACTATCAGTTTCCTCTGGTACTTCTTCTACGCCAGGCAGCAGGTAACCAGAAATAGCGCACTCTATCATGTGTTTGAGAGGATAGGGAGGTCGGCAACAACCCATCTGGATCAGGAACTGCGCCAGATACTCAGGGAGAAGGGGCTTCGGAGGGAGGATATCTTCGATAACAGCATAGCCCGCGCAAATGTCCTGCGCCATAAACCGGGCATGTCCTTTGAAGATATCCTGTGGCAGGCCTCAGTTTTAATGGCCAGACGTTTCGAGACATCTACAAGTTTGATATTCGATGCACTCAGTACCTCAAACCAGCTCGGTGAAACGCCGATTGGTGACCACGTGGCTCTTCCACATGCCCGTATTGAAGAAGCGAAAACGCGTGAGCTTGTTATCGTCCATTCGACATCAGGAGTCAGAATTGCCGGGAGCGATGAGAAGATTTACGCACTCTTCGTTCTGGTCGGCCCGAAGGAAGATCCGGGGCAGCACCTGAGGTTCCTCGCAGAGCTGGCGAACAGATCTGATGGTATTGACTATGCGGGTGAATGGCTGCAGCTGGAAGACGATGAGAGCATACGGCAGCAGTTCCTGCGCTCCGGGAGGGTCCTGGAAATCAAACTCAGCAACAGCGAACTGGTGGGGATGGAGATACGGGGAATCCAGATGAATGAGGCCTGCCTGATAGCGCTGATCACTCGTGGCGAGAAGATGGTGATCCCGCACGGCCGGACCAGGCTGGAGGAGGGCGACATGCTCACCCTTATCGGCGATCAGGATGCCGTTGAGGAGATGATCGAGCTGTTCCACCCCCTATAGCTGGTGCCCTGTCGCGCAACAACCGTGGCATTCGAGCGGCACACTAATCCTCCTACATATACATACCGCCGTTCACGTGAATAACCTGACCTGTGATATAAGACGCAGCGTCTGAGACCAGGAACCTGACAGCTTCTGCCACATCCTCGGGCTCTCCGGCTCTTTTCAGGGGTATCTGGGTCAGGAATACCTCTTTGACCTCGTCGGAAAGAACGGCTGTCATCTCTGTCGCGATATATCCCGGTGCAACTGCATTGGCGGTTATGTTGCGGCCGGCAAGTTCACGCGCTATCGACTTCGTGAATCCTATTATCCCGGCCTTTGAGGCGCAGTAGTTAGCCTGTCCGGCATTACCCGTCACCCCAACCACTGAAGCGATACTCACGATTCGACCGTAGTGCTGCTTCATCATATATTTTGCGGCGGCATGCGTGCAGTTGAAGGCGCTCTTCAGATTGACTGCCATCACGGCATCCCAGTCAGATTCCTTCATCCTGGTGAGAAAGGTATCTCTGGTTATCCCGGCATTGTTGACCAGGATGTCCAGCCGCCCGTGATTCTCAATGATCCCTGAGATAAACTCATTGATAGCATTGAAATCGGAAGCATCCAGCCTCTTTCCTTCGATCTTGCAGCCCAGTCCCTGCACCATTTCAATTGTTTCGGAGGCAGCGGGATCATCAGGCGGATCGAAGTGGTTGAAGACGAATCGCGTACCCGGTTCAGCTAATGCCATAATGATTGCGCGGCCGATTCCTTTTGAGCCTCCGGTGATCAAAGCCACCCGCTCGCTTTTCTCGCCCATTATTTCCCCCAGATTATGAATCACTGTCGATTAATTATCAGTGCCATTTCGAGTTTCGAGATTGAAAGCGTAGATTTCAAGTGGAAAACCAACCTTGTTGAATGTAAAAAGAGTCATGATGATAGATGATCATCAGCCTGCCCTGCACTCTCCGGAGGTAGCAACATGTTGCAGTTTTCTATACTGGAGAAATACGTTTTCCTGTTTCTCCTGGTCAGCGCACTATCGATCTTCACAGTTCTCGCCGGAAAACTTCTTACCGTCGTAAAGCAGGGAGCGAAGGATCCTGACCGGTTATCAGCACCCGGCGCCAGATTCCTGCGAATTGTCAGGGAGGTGCTGTTGCAGTCGAGAGTAGTCAGCGGCAGACCGATCGTCGGTCTCCTTCACACCACGGTATTCCTTGCTTTCCTCCTCTTCCTCTTCGAAACGGTCAACATGTTCCTGGAGCCGTTCGGCCTCGGATATCTTCACGGTTTCCTCGGCGATTCCCTGCAGACCTTTCGGGTATTCGTAGTGACCGTCGCTGTTTTTTGCACAGTATCGATGGTCGGACTTACCCTCCGCAGGTTCGTGCTGGTCAAGATTTCTCCCGATCCAAAATCATATGAATCCGGATTTGTAGCACTATTGATCATCCTGCTCATGCTCACCTACATTGATATGAACGCTACAAACTTCGTCGCCGCAAAAGTGAACTGGTGGCTGCATGTTGTCATCATTCTCGCGTTTCCAGCCATCATCCTGAATTCGAAACACCGCCACATATTTCTGGCTCCGATTGCGGTTTATCTCAGGAAATTCCGCCTCTGGGATGTGCCCAGGATGAACCTCGATTTCGAATCAGTCAAATCGGAAGATGAGATAATTCTGGGGCTCGAGACCATTTCGGCAATTCCGTGGAAACTTCGGCTCGACATGCTGGCCTGTGTTGAGTGCAAGAGGTGCACCGACAACTGTCCTGCATCAATAGCAGGCCAGAAATTGCGGCCGGCTGACTTCATCAAAACCGGGCAGAAAGTACTTTTGACGGGTGACCGGGAGGCAGCGGTTATCGGTACGGTTATCACCGAAGAAGCCCTGGGGCAATGCACGAGCTGCATGGCCTGCGAGAACATCTGCCCTGTAGGAATCGAGCATTCACAGCTTCTGGCCGGATCCAAGGCTGCCCAGACTCTGGCGCTGGGGACCGGTGGAGTTGCAACCGAATTCCTCAAGGCGGTTAACAATTATTCCAATCCATTCTCAGCGGCACCAGACGTAAGATCGGGCCTGATCGATGAACTGGAGATTCCTTTGTTCAAGAAAGGTGAAACAGAATTCCTGTTCTGGATGGGCTGTGTCTGGTCGTACAATTCCGATTTCAGGAGTGCTGTCGCTGCGACAAACAAGCTCCTTAAGGCTGCCGGTGTTTCCTTCGGCGTGCTGGCGGCTGAAAACTGCAGCGGACATCATTCCCGCAGGCAGGGAGAGGAAATGCAGTTCCAGATGCTGGCAGAGGAGAACTGCGCGCAATTCATGGAGCAGAATGTCAGCAGGATCGTTACAGGGTGTCCTCACTGCGTTAACACAATGAGATACGAATATCCAGAGTTCCTTGGAGGGCATCCCATGGAAGTCACCCACCATTCCGAGCTGTTCAGCAGACTTGTCGGCAGTGGTGCATTGAATGTGAATCCTGGTACCGGTAACGGGAAGAGAGTCACCTATCACGATCCGTGTTATCTGGGTCGTTATGAAAGGGTTTTCAACGAGCCACGTACGCTGATCGGGGTTGCTGGATATTCGCTTGTCGAGATCGTGCGCAACAAAGATCGTTCGTATTGCTGCGGAGGAGGTGCTGCCGGCTTCACCCGGGAGGCTGTCGGCGAGCAGAGAGTGGATCAGGTTCGCAAATCACATATTGAGGAAACGGGTGCCGATACACTCATCACAGCGTGCCCTGAATGTAAAATGATGCTGGCCGGTACAGTTGAGGAAACGAAAGATATCGCTGAATTGCTCCTGGAGACCATAGAGGATACGAGTTAAACCATCCGGAAACTCCGGATAAGAAACGAGTTAAGAACAATGTCTAATCTGGACAGAAGAGAATTCCTGACCGCCGTAGGCTTCGGGGCTGCAGCGGGTGCTATCGGGACCGACTTCCCTCTCCCTGGTCAATCCCCACAGCGCTCGCCAGCGGGGATCGATCCATGGATCGAGCTGGATCGTTCGGCACTGAGGCACAATCTGCAGGTTATCGAAGAACGTACGGGTGGCCGTCCGATCATGGCCGTCATCAAGGCAAATGGTTACGGTCATGGTCTGGTGGAAATGGGGCGGATGCTTATGGATGAAGGGGTTCGCCACGTGGCGGTGGCAAAGGTTGCAGAGGCTCTGGCCCTGCGCGAGGCCGGCATAGATGGGATGATCCTCAACTTCGGACCTTTCAGCAGTTCAAACCAGTCGGAGATAGTAAGATCGAGGATTTCCCAGACAGTGTTTACCGATCAGGTTGAGGATCTGAATGCAGAGGCGCGGCGTCAGAACCGGGTCACACCTGTCCAGGTGAACATAGATACAGGATTGGGACGCGTCGGTATTCCTCATAAAAATGCGATATCATTTCTACGGAAAGTGGCGTTGTTCGAAAAAGTCCATCTGGAGGGTGTTTTCACCGCTCTAACCGAGGATCCCGAATTCGATCGCGTTCAACTGAGGCGTTTCCTCGAAGTGTGCGAATCTGCCAGGCAGGAAGGGATCGACATCGGAATCAGACATGCCGCCAGCAGTGCGGGACTGATGGATTTTCCTGAGGCATTCCTCGATATGGTGCGTCCCGGGATTTCTGTGTACGGCCACTATCCATCGGCCGAAGCATGGAGAACCCGTCCGCTCGATCTCAAACCTGTCCTGTCCATGAAATCGGGAGTAGTCTTTGTCAAAACCCTGGCGCCGGGGGATGCCCTCTCATATCACAGGGCGTTTGTAGCAGACCGGCACACCCGGATAGCCACCCTGCCTCTCGGTTATTCCGATGGCTACCCGCACACTCTTGCCAGTAAAGCTGACGTGCTTATCAGGGGGCGCCGTTTCCCTGTGATTGCTCTGGTTACCGCCAACCATGTTCTGGTCAACCTTGGTGATGACAGCAGTGTCGAGATCGGAGATGAAGCTGTGTTGATCGGCAGGCAGGGTGGGGAGTTTCTGGACGCCCAGTTACTGGCAGATCAGGCGGGCACCTCAGTTTACAAGCTGCTTATCGGCATGAACGGGAGCCTGCCACGAGAGATCCCGGCGGGATAGCCCTGCTGCTGTGTGCAGGCAGCGGTAAAAGCAATGTTTACGGATTGTCGTGCCTGAGGGTGGTGGTCTTGACCGGCTTCAACCGATGACCGTACCATCTGCCTGTAACTGTCAGCATCGGGAGATTTTCATGGGAAGTAAAAGTAAATGGTACAGCGGTGTCATCTGGAGTGTTCTGCTCAGGCTGCCGTCGGAGAATTACGAATCGTATCGTCTGGGCGCAGAGGCCCACGTGGCCGATTTCAAAGAGGTTTCGGAACCGTTCGGAACCACGATTGAATTCAGCAATGGCGTGGGAATAGTCAGACTGCGCTGAACCGATTATGGATTCGATTAGAGAGATCGAGGGTCTGGTCCGAGCTGTATATGGAGAGCTGATAGAGGTGCTCAGCGGAACTGCTGATCCGGTTGCGGCGTTTCAGACCAGGAGCGTCGGAACGGTTGTGGTTGGAGACCGGGTTGCCCTCAAATCGATCGAGGTGGAGGAGGGTGAGGTGGGGTGGCGCGTGGCGGGTCTGCACAAAAGAGAACACTGTCTGTGGCGTTCATCGCGGCGCCGGAGATCTCAGCTTGTAGTGTCGAATGTGGACAGGCTCTGCATTGTTTCGGCGCTTGAACCACCACCCCGTGAAGGACTGATAGACAGGTATCTTCTTGCAGCCGAATGGCAGGAGATAGAACCGGTAATCCTCTTCAACAAAATGGATCTGGAGGGGGCTGAAGAGACTTTCAGAAGGCTCGATGTATATGCAACTCTCGGTTATGAGGTTATCCCGACAAGTGCGGTCACAGGGGTGGGAATCGAGGGTGTAGCCGGGCTCCTCTCCAGGGGAATGTCGGTTTTCGTGGGACACTCCGGCGTCGGGAAATCCGCTCTGCTGAACCGCCTCCTACCCGATATCGACCTGAAGATTGCAGAGCTGAGCCAGGCCACGGGCAGGGGACGTCATACTACTTCTGTGGCTACCGCTCACCCGTTCCGTGACGGTATCGTGGTTGACACTCCGGGCATCAGGGAATTTGGCCTGGGTGATATCCCGGCGGAACTGGTGTCGATCGGTTTCAGAGAGATACATGAGAGGGAGGATGGGTGCCGCTTTACAGACTGTTCGCACCGCGATGAGCCGGGATGCAGCATAAGAGAAGCGGTTAAAGGAAGAGAGATATCTCAGACCAGGTACGATTCATATCTGAGGATCAGGGAAAGTATCGAAACAGGAGAGGGCTGATCCACTATTCACTTCCATTCTTATACGGGTCGTGTCCCGAACAATCGGTGTTGATCGTCACAGGTGACAGCACGATGTCCCTTTGATTGCAGTGGTAGTTGTGCTTCTCCCACGAAATCGGTTCAAAGTGATCGCATGAGGCACACATGGCTTCACCCGGAGAGTATCCGCCGGCCACCTGATCGCGCAGCAGGTAGGTAAGGGCACCCATCAGAGCTTCCTGCTGTTCTTTATTCATGCCTGAAATGGAAGCCTCGATGGGATTTGCCCAGCTGGCCAGCCGTTCTGCGAGACGCTTCCCCTTCGGCGTGCAGCGGAAATGTACCACCCGGCCGTCCTCACTGCTCTTCCTGCGGACCAGGTAGCCTTTTCTTACCAGAGCCTTCAAGCTGTCACTGATAGTGGGTGGGGTCAGCTGCAGAGCATCTGAGAGGGCTCCAACAGTGCATCCGTCACCTTCACAGTTGATGATTCTGATAAGGAGTGTGGCCTGAAGAGCGGGCAATCCGTGCCGGCGGGCCGTTGTGGTCTTGTTGACCATGGCGGCGTTGCCGTTCTGGATTATCGTAAGTGCGATGCGGGCAGCAAGGCTCTCGGCCCTGTGGTCCTGACTGAAAACCGCCATTTTCAATTCCTTTTAAATGATTCGTGTTGCCCCTGACTATACCCGCAGGCTCATCGAAATCATTATCACTTCAGAATGAATTCACACTGTCGCAAAGACTGGTGATCAATTTGGGCGGGCAGACTCAAGGGCAGATCCACTACATAGTGAGTAACAAAGAAGAGGGATAATGTCAAGGAGTCCTTAGTAAATTTGAAAGATAGTTTTCGAGCCTGTCAATCATGGTTTCTTCACGATAGAAATTCTCTACGCTGTGGCGGCCTGCCCTGGCCAGTCTACGTCTCAGTTCGTCGTTATTTATCAGCTTCAACAAAGCTTCGGCAAGTGATGTCTCATCCCCTGGAGGAACCAGAAGACCATTCTCCCCGTGATTGATGATCTCAGGAATTCCGCCGATATCTGATCCTATGACGGGAACGTAAAAGGCCATCGCTTCGATCAGCGATTGACCGAATGTTTCGTAATTCGTCGTTGATGGCAGGACCAGGGTATCGAACGACATCAGAAGGGGATCTATATCGGTCTGGTGACCCATGAAACGGATCGTGGGGGCGATCTCTCCCAGCCCGGAAACCTGTGCTTCGAGGGCGGTTCTCTCTGATCCCCTGCCCACCAGAATCAGGGATGCATCCACACACTTTTCCTTTACCTGCCGGAACGCTTCGATAAGATGATGAAATCCCTTGTGTCTTTCAAGTCGTCCGACGGCTCCAATGGTGAAAGTGTCGGGAGAGAGGTTGAGTCGTTCGCGTATGGCCTCCCGACCCCGCCATTTCTGGAAGGCCCGGTCGACACGACCGATATCGAGGCCATTGGGAATATTCTGGACCTTCACGTCACTCATCCACTGATAATCCTCGACAGTTCTCTTCACCTCCCTGCTGGGAGTTATCATGCCGTCCAGATGTCTGGAGTAGAGACGCTGGTGCCGTTTGTCCGTATCCATCATGGGCAGCACGCTGCGCCCGACTACCTTGCGGATCGGAGAGAAGCGCCGCGCCACGGCAACCTGTGTGAGTTCCTTATTGAAGTTGACTATGGCGATCTGCAGCCGGTGTCGGCGGGCCACCATGGTAATCGTGAGCGCAGAGAACAGGTCGTAATCAACACCTGACCGGCTGGAATATGCCGGAACATTGAAATCTCGAAGGCGGGAGAGCAGTCTGCTCTTTGGCCTGGTGATGACGTGGACCGTATGTCCCCGTTCAATAAGGAGTGAGGATGACCTGACCATCCACTGCTCCACGCCGCCGAATATGTCAGCGGGGGAGGAATTGAGCATCAAAATCCGGAGAAAATCTTCAGCCATCAGTCTCAGGAGATCCCTCCAGCCCGAGCTGGCCGGCAATATTCTTCATCGCTTCCAGAACCACGCCGACATGCTCACTGACATCCATGTCAAGGTCGTCGGCTCCCTCGATAATATCCTCACGGCTGACGAGGGCTGCGAATGAGCGGTCCTTGAACTTCTTGGTCACAGATTTGACCTTCACGTCAGAGATCGACTTGCTCGGCCTGACAAGCGCTACGGCCACTATGAAACCGGTCAATTCATCCACGGCGAACAGGGCCTTTGCCAGTTTTGTCTCTCTCAAGGCCCCTGTGTGAGGAGCGTGGGCCATAACGGCCTGCGTAAGGATCTCGGGATAACCATTTTCCTTCAGGATCTCCACCCCGGCCAAGGGGTGTTCTTCCATATTGGGGTGCTTCTCGTAATCGATATCGTGCAGTAATCCCGTGATACCCCACAGCTCCTCATCTTCATCGAAATGACGGGCATACTCTCTCATCGCTGCTTCAACAGCCAGAGCGTGCTTGAGAAGATTCTCCCTTGTCGTATGCGTGGTCAGGAGCTGCCAGGCAGCATCTCGATCCAGTTCCATTATCAGATCCTTTGAGTTGTGTGAAGCCCGGTGCACCAGTTGAATATAGAACCATAGTTGGAAATCGGTCAATGCGGTGGCTTTGGAGCCCTTTCGTTACGTATCATTACAGGCAGTCAGCCTGTAGATTACAGTTGGAGTAAAAGCCGAGAGGATAAGTAATGGAGATACTGATAGTATTTGCGGTCCTGTTTGCCGCTCTGATCTTTTTCATTATTGCGACCTATAACAGCCTGGTCACATTGAGGAATCGAGTCAGGAACGCGTGGTCCCAGATCGATGTGCAGTTGAAGCGGCGGTACGATCTGATCCCGAATCTGGTCGAAGCAGTGAAGGATTACATGGAGTACGAGCAGGAAACACTCCAGCGGGTTGTAGAGGCGAGGAAGACAGCCATTGATGCTTCTGGTATTGCTGCACAGGGGGCAGCGGAGAATATGCTGACAGGTGCTCTGCGCCAGCTCTTTGCTCTGGTTGAAAATTATCCCGACCTGAAGGCGAATCAGAATGTAATGGCGCTGCAGGAGGAACTGACGAGCACCGAGAACAAGATTTCCTACTCGCGCCAGCACTTCAACGACATGGTGATGACCTTCAATGTCAGGATAGAACAGTTTCCGGCCAATATCGTTGCCGGCACGTTCAATTTCAGGCACGAGGATTTCTTCGAGATCGAAGAGGGAGATCGGGAGGTTCCGAAGGTCGACCTGCGGTAGGAGATTCTGTTGGATTACAGCGACTTGAGCAAGGGATTCGGCGGGGAGAAGGCACTCGGCGGATTCTACAGCCATATCAGTGGAAACAAGAGAAAGTCGGTCTCTCTCGTTCTGGTATTCATCCTGCTGGTGGCCGCCCTCGGCTGGCTGATAGGTGAAGCGTGGGTGGGGGAGGGCCTTGGCTTCCTGGGCATATTCGGTGTTGTAGCGATCGTCTACAGTCTTGCCGCCTTCTATGCCGGTGACCGGATGGTCCTGGCAGCCAGCAGGGCGAAACAGATTCATAAGGCAGATGACCCGGAATTGTGGAACGTAATCGAAGAGCTGTGCCTGGCAGGGGGGCTTCCGATTCCAAGGATTTATGTCATCAATGATACAGCTCCCAACGCATTTGCCACAGGCAGGGATCCCGAACATGGCGTGGTGGCCATTACCACCGGTCTAAGAGAGAAGCTGACGAGGGATGAACTGCAGGGAGTGATGGCCCATGAACTGTCGCACATTCGGTTCTTCGATATCAGGCTGCAGACCCTGATAGGGGTTCTGGTCGGGCTGACCGCACTGGTCAGCGACATCTTCCTCCGCAGTCTATGGTGGGGAGGGGGCAGGGGGCGCCGCCGCTCCTCCGGTTCAAAGGGTGGATTTGAAGCGATCCTCTTCGTGCTGGCGATAATCATGGCTGTTCTGGCTCCTTTCTTTGCCAGGCTGCTGCAGCTGTCTATCAGCCGCAAGCGGGAGTACCTGGCAGACGCCGGTGCCGTGGAATTAACCCGCTATCCGCGGGGTCTGGCCGGAGCCCTCCGCAAGATCTCTGGAGACAATGAAGTGCTCGAAGCAGCCAACCGCGCAACTCAGCATCTCTATATCGTCAACCCGATCAAGCCGTTTGAGGATAGAGCAAAGAACTTGTTCAGTACCCACCCGCCGGTAAATGAGCGGATCTCCCGTCTTCAGAGCATGTAAGGAGAGCGTTATTAAAGTCCGTTTCACATTCTCTCTGTTGCCGATTGCAGTTCCTCTCCTTTCTCTTCTCCTTCTTCCGGCGGGCGCCGCTGCGGTTCGAGCCCAGATTGTCAATATAGAGAACATCCTGGCAGGAGAGCCCGAGGAGGGTGTTGAGGCGGCGTTGCAGATTGGATTCGAACTGAAACAGGGCAACTCAGAATATCACCGGATGGACGCCAACGGATTGATCCGGTGGCATGGAGGACATCAGATAGTACAGGTTGTGCTGGGCGGGAGGTACAGGACAGCTCAGGGCAATAAAGTCGAAGACAACGCGCTGGGGCACCTGAGATACGGCTACGAACTCTCTCCCAGGCTGCGCCTGGAGGCGCTGGTTCAGATCCAGAAGGATGCCTTTATCCGCCTGCAGAAGAGAGTGCTGATCGGGGCAGGAGTGCGTGCGAACATCTTTTCGTCCGCCGGTTCTTCCCGGTCAGACACAGATGAGAGGCAGCGGCTGGATATCGGCCTGTTGATCATGCATGAGAGCGAGGAACTGAGTGGTACTGCATCTGTTCCCGGCCTGAGGGCTTCAATGCTCATAAGTGCCAGTTGGAATTTCTCTGCTACAGCTTCTCTGGGCAGCCAGATATATGTCCAGCCCGCACTTCGGGATCTGCACGATGTGCGGCTGCTGGGTGACGGAGGCCTGACGATCAAAGTGCTCGGTCCGCTGTCATCGCAGCTCACTGCCAGGGTGGTATATGACAGCCGGCCCCCGCTCAGAGTGAAGAGCACAGATTATCTGCTTCGCAACACTCTGGTTTTAACCTTCTGACAGACCTGTCTTCCTGTCGCCGGTTTTCTGGACAGTCAGCCCGTGACAACGGTCTGATGAGACCATAGTGCACCGCTCCGTAATTACGCCGGCATTCAAGCGCCGATACATTCCGGCCAGCCGCGTTGCTCGTCGTCGCGATAGACACCACTATCCCTCCTCCTCGTGCCTTGCCGGCCCGACACCTCGGCGCTCTCGATACATCACCGTAATTACGGAGCGGTACACTTAGACAAACCGTGGGAACAAACCGATATTGATTCCATGCATTCATCCTGCATGATAATGATTTCCCCACTTAAGGAGTCCCATTCGATGGACCGCGATACATTATTAATCCGATTGACCCGGGCAGCACTGGTTCTGGTGCTGATTACGATCCCGCGGCATCACGTTTCAGGCCAGCAGGTAACTGGAAGAGATGTCACGGGTGCACAGGAACCGATAGTGCTGGACCTTGAGATGGCCCTGCGATATGCACTTGAGCAGTCGTGGCGGATGGAAAGAGTAAGGCTCGATCTGCAGCGTGACCGGTACAACCTGGAGGCCAGCAGGGCGGGTTTGAAGTCGAATGCGAGCTTCGATCTGACACTGCCTGATTTCGACCAGTCTTTGACAGAGTGGATAGATAGCGAGGGCAATCCCCTCGTTGTCAAGAAACGGAATGCCAGGTATTCGGGGAGTCTGACGATCAGGCAGCCTCTCTCCACAGATGGAGTTGTATCCCTGAACGGTATTTTCAACCGTTCGCAGGACATGCTCTTTTCATACACTCCCGGTTTCAAGAACTACTTCGGCAAGGTTTTCCTGCGATACGATCAACCGATCCTCCAACCCAACAGGATACAGATGCAGATCAGGCGGGCGGAGCTCCGGCTCGAAGGCTCGGAACTCTCCTTCCTGGAGGAACAGATCAAACTGATGAACGATATATCGAGGGACTATTTCACACTTTATGAGAGAACTTATGAGGAGATTCTGGCCGGTGAAGAGGTGGAGAGGCTGGAGCAGGTCTATAACATAGGCCGCCAGATATTCCAGAGGGGAAATATGTCTGAAATCGATATCCTGCAGCTGGAAGTGGATATGAGTTCCAGGCGCGAACGTGCCTCATCAGCATCGGGCAGACTTGTAAGGGAGAAAGCCGATTTCCAGCAGCAGATAGGATTATCGCTCGAGGAAGAGATAAGCATCAAAAAGGAGCTGACATTCACTCCGGTCGAAATTGACGCCGCCATTGCGATAGAAAGAGCGCTGCAGTTCCGGCCTGATGTGAGACGAAATGAAATGTGGAAGGAGGGGCAGGAGATGGATTTGATCGACCGACGCTCGTGGGGTTCGATAAATGGTGCCATCAGCCTGACACTTGGTCTGGAGGGAAGGGGAAGTGAAATGGACCGCTTCTACGATGCGGTTATGAATCCCGATCAGGCCCGGGGTGCTTCGATTAAAATCCATGTGCCTATCTGGGACTGGGGCAGGAACAGGGCTCAGATCAATTCAAAGCTGACTGAACTTGAAAAAGTACGACGTTCCGGCGAGGAAGTAAGAAAGAACATCCAGAGAGAAGTCCGGGGTATTGTGGACAGGGTAATGGAGGCGCAGGCAAGGCTCGATCTGCTGGTCACGAGCGTCAATGCGGCCGATCGCTCCTACAGGCTCTCCCTGCTGCGGTTCGAAAACGGGACATTGGACAGCCAGGATATCCTGCTCACCCAGTCGAGACTTGCAGACTCGAAGCGAAGCTATCTCAATGCGTACCTGGATTACAGAAGGGCCCTGGTGGATCTGATGCGCAGGACCTACTGGGACTGGGAGCTCGACCAGCCCCTCGTTGCAACGCTCGACACATACGTAGATAACAATTGAATGACCAATCCCTGCACGATTTAGAATCAGGGTCCCTCTGGGGCCCTTTTTCATGCAACGAATCCTCTCGGGCGGCCGCCTGATGAATGAAACCAGAAGGAGGAAGATGGCACTTCCAGACGCACGGCTGGTTGAGCGGACCCTGGAGGGGGACCTCGAGGGATTTGGTGAACTTCACCGCCGTTACTTCGAACGGGTGGTCCGGATTGTATCGGGTATCGTCGGAGAGAGGGCGGAGGCGGAGGATACCGCCCAGACTGCGTATCTGACAGCCCTGAAAGTTCTTCCCAGCCTTGGAAACCCGGACAGGTTCTACCCCTGGTTGTGCCGGATCGCTGTAAATCGAGCCATTGAGGGGAAACGGAACAGACAGGCTGGTCGCTCTGGATGTCAACGATGCTATCGTTACGGCCCTTGAGGTCTCCGGGTGGATCGGTGAGGAATACATATCGAGCACGGAGTTGAGATAATGAGAAGAGTCAAAGATTCGTTAATACAGGTTGTCTGCATACTCGTGGCGGTCACTGCGGTTTCTGTTTCAGCCTCCCCGGTGTGCGCACAGCAGGATGAGGATCTCTATCTGGAAGGACGTGAACAGCTTATCGAAGAAAGGTATGAACAGGCCCTTGCAATCTTCCGACGTATTGTCGGTGATTTTCCCGAAAGCGGGCGTGCCGACGATGCACAGTTCTACATGGGCTTTACCCTGGAACGGATGGGAAGGAATGAGGAGGCGATTGAATCCTTCGGAGTGCTTCTGGAGCGCTGGCCCGATTCGATGCGGGTGGAAGCGGCCCGGTCGCACCAGATTGAACTGATGGGAGAAACTGAGGATCCCGGATTTCAGGCTTATATGGAACGCCTTCTTTCCGAAACCATGTCGTGGGAAGCCAGACGGGAACTTGCTTTATCAATGGCCAGGAGTGGTGATTTAAGCGCTGCAGCAGTTCTGGAGGATATCATGCGGCGGGAATCATCCAGCCGCCAGATGGAGCTGATCCGGATTCTGGGAGGCCATCTGACTGATCCGGTTGCACGCAATATCATAGCGATAGGAATCGATCCTTCAGAATCGTCGAGCGTACAGCTTCTGGCCCTCAGGACCCTGAAACCTGTTGCTGCCGAACCGGAAGTCACTGCAATGATTGTACCTGCCCTCTCCAGGTCGAACTCAAGCAGCGTTCAATCGGAAGCGATAGATGTTCTGAGTCCCTCGGTCGGCAGCCCCCATGTCCGGCAGACAATCATCATGGGGCTGGGCAGGGGATATTCCAGTTCGGTACAGCTGAGGGCAGTCAAGGTGCTCGGCAATCAACTGCTGGCCCCCGGCGTGAAGCAGGCGGTTGTGGAATTGCTCAGGCGTTCGGCTTCATCCAGCGTGAAGTCGGCACTCCTCGATGAGCTGAGAAACGAGATGAATAATCCGGAAATTTCGGAGGTGTTGGGTGCGGCGGTTAGTAGAGGGAATTCGTCGAGCGTTCAGCAGAAAGCGATGCAGATCGCCCGCACTTCAAGCAATCCGTCAATCAGGAGCATAGCCAGGCTGGGTCTGGCTCCCTCCAATTCATCGAGTGTCCAGATAGAAGCTGTACGGGCACTGGCCGAGGGCGAGAACGACCCTGCAGCAGCAGAGGCCCTGGAACTGGCCGCTCTCCTTCACTCCAATGAACTGATCAACAGCGCCC
>CAZWVF010000028.1:27912-33836 GCA_964637695.1 uncultured Gemmatimonadota bacterium
GAGGCCCTGGAACTGGCCGCTCTCCTTCACTCCAATGAACTGATCAACAGCGCCCTTCACGATGTCCTGGCTCCCGGCTCAACACCCAGCTCGGTTCAGTTGAAATCGATACAGCTGCTGGAAAGAGATATCGAACTACCCCGGGTCCAGCAGATAGTCGCTCGAGGTCTTCACCATTCCAATCCATCCTCTGTACAGTTAGCTGCAGTTGAGGCGCTGGAACCCGCGGCAGGAGAGGCGACGGTGCGCGGATCATTGATCTCGGCCCTGTCGAGACGGAATCCGAGTTCTGTGATGCTGGCTACCATGGACGTTCTGGATGCTTATGTCTCAAAGGATGCAGCGGTGAAGGAGGCATATATAAACCTGATGAAAAGGGATGTCTCGTCAACCGCACGTATCAGGGCCGCGACTATACTTCTGCCCGATGCCGACGCAGCTCTGAAGCGGGTGATCGCCGATGCTATGGAACAAGTGGTTGTTCGGCTTTACAGGAACTGGAGGAGGAGAACCTTTACCGGCGCTCCCAGACTGATAGAAAAGGCGATAGATATAGTTGCACTGATCGACAGGGAAAGAGCTGACGATCTGAGGAGCCGGTACGGCAGGCCGCCGGGGCTCTTTTCCCGGCTCCTCGGCGCTCTTCAGTTACCGGGACTCAGTTATAGGAATCCCCCTCTATAGTCCGGCGTCCCCCGGGATTGTGTATGGTGAAACGGTAACCCGGCCGCACGCTGAAGGATCCGAATTCACCCCCGGCAGTGATCGCCACTGCGTTATCCCCGAATGAAGCGTTGCCGTCGTTGGTCTCTTCCACCATTCGCCTGATCGATTCACGGCACGCTTCCACCGGGGACATGCCCCGGCGCATCTGCTCGCAGACCGTGAAGGAACCGCATACCCTGATCACTTCTTCACCGCGGCCGGTAAAGCCTGCAGCACCCACGTCGCGAAGTACATAGAGGCCGGCGCCTATTATCGGTGAATCGCCGCTACGGCCGGCTATCTTGCCCGACAGGCCTGAAGTGGTGGTGCACCCTGCCATGTCACCCTTTACATCCACGGCCAGCACATTGATGGTCCCGTAGTTGCGCTCGAGCTCGCGCTGTCTGCGGCCCAGTTCGCTGGGGGGCAGGGGACGCTTCATCTTTACTGCCGATTCCTCCGCATTCAGCCAGTCATCCCTGTCGCTGTGAGTACCTACCCAGCGCATATACCACTCACGGCTCCTCTCGCTCGAGATATCCTGAACCTGCTGACCCATCTTGACGGCAAAGGCGGTTGCATAGGGACCCACGATCATGCAGTGATCGGTATTCTCCATAACCTGCCTGGCAGCTGTTGAAGGGTGTTCGATGCCCTCGATGCAGGCTACTGCTCCGCACTGCATGGACCTGCCGTCCATGATCGAGCAGTCGAGCTGGATAACACCCTCTTCGTTTGGAATCCCCCCCACGCCGACACTTGCATCGCGGGGGTAAACCTCAGCGGCCATCGCACCTGCGTGAACGGCATCGAGCGCTTCGCCGCCATCGGCCAGGACTTCCCAGGCCGCATCCGATGCCCAGGTCTTGCTGCCGGAAACCAGAACAAGGGGCAACCCCTCCGGCTGTCCGGTGCCATACTTCAGGTTAAGGTTTGGGAATCCCTTGAGTACCGCCGCTCCGGTTGTTGCGCCGGCTGCCTTCTCCAGGAATCCCCGACGGCTAATGTTGTTGCTCATCTTCTCCGCTCCTTATGAATAATTGCTCTGCACGTCCGGTCCGGCCGGTCAGGGCTGAGGGTTTATCACCTTGAATTCTCTGCAGATCTCTGTAAAGAGGTCGATCGGGATGGCGCGGCTGGTCGCTCCACCCCTTCCGGTTATCGTCGTGGCACGCAGCAGGCTGTTCAGGATCGCCTCCTCTGTGGCATCCATAACTGCCGAGAAGAGACCGCTCATCGAATCGTTTCCAAGGCGGGGGCCCTCTCTCAATCGATCGCTGCCGTAGATACGCACACTCTCGGCGGTTGAAAACGCCAGAACATAATCCCCGGAACCGTTACTCATACTGGCACCTGAACGTGCCATGCCACCGATAGCTCTGGCCGCCAGGCGCTTCAGATTCCTGGCCTCCAGCGGGGCGTCTGTCGCCACCACGATCATGCACGACCCCTCTTCGGTCATTTCATCGGGCTGATAGTCGGGATCCCTGTCGCGCATGCGCCGGTTTATCTCCCTGCCCACAGGAGCTCCGTTTACCTGAAGTCTCCCTCCGAAATTGGTCTGTACCAGGACACCGACCGTGAAGTTACCGACTCCCCGTACTCCAACAATACGGCTGCTGGTTCCAATACCTCCCTTGAATCCGAGGGCGCGTGTGCCGACTCCGGCCCCTACAGATCCCTCATCCACAGGTCCCGAGGAGGCCGAAGATATCGCTTTGAATACCTCCTCCTCTCCTACATGCCGGCCGCGGATGTCATTCAATCCACCGTCATTTGTTTCACCCACGACCGGGTTGATCGAACGGACGCTTTCGTTGCCGGGCAGGGAAATCATGTAGCTTATCAGGGCGTCTGCAACCCTGGGTACGTTCAGCGTTCCACAGAGCAGGATCGGCGTCTCGATCGTGCCAAGTTCCTCCACCTGTGTCGCCCCCGCAAGTTTGCCGAACGCATTGCCTATGAAGACAGCCCCCGGAACCTTCTCGGTGAAGAGGTTGCCGCTGTGGGGCACGATCGCGGTGACACCGGTTCTGATATTTTCACCGCTGATAAGTGAGACATGGCCGACTTTCACCCCTGGAACATCAGTTATCGAATTGAACTGACCCGTATCGTAGGTGCCGATCGTGATCCCCAGCTCCCCGGCCCTCGGGCGATGCTCTCCTCCACCTTGCCCGGCGGTTCCCGGTGCAGCGGCGGCTGCACTGAGGAATATCATCATTAAAGCCATGCGACCTCGAAGATCTTTATATGCGTTCACAGCATCCTTCTTCCCTGCTGCCTCATGATAGTGCCCTGTCACGCAACAACTATTGCATTCGAGCGGCGCCGTATCCCGACCGGCTGCGTTGCGCTTTCTCGCCATAGCCACCGCTATGCCTCGTCGCCGCGCCTTGTCGGCCGGGCACGGCGTCACTCTCGGTGCCGACATTTGCTACGTGACATGACACTACCAGCAGCTTCTGCAGGCGGGCAACTGCCAAGCTGGAAGTTCCTTTATTGTCTAGCTTATAATGTATGCTATCTTTTTAGCTTCCCATTGTTCTATGCAAATTGACGGGATTAATTCAACCGCGGTCCGTGGGGTGCGATGACCGAAAAGAATATTGAAGCCATTCGGGAATTTCTCAGGAAGCTCGAGAACGCTGAATCTGCAGATAGCGCTCTGCAGTTCCTTGTAGAAGCCGCGTCGGAACTGCTCGGAGCGGAGAAGGTTTCGGTAGTCGCAGATTCAGAATCGGGTCTTCTACAGGTTCGAGCCCTCCGCTGGCCCGGAACCGACACGACTGCCGGAATCTCGGGCCGGGTTTTTTCTACCGGAGAATCGCTTCTTGTATCAGATGCCCGATCCGACCCGCGCCTGAAGGGCATGCCCTCCTCCCATTACAGAACATCTTCTTTTATCAGTGTCCCGATCCTTTCCAACGGCAGTCCCTTTGCGGTCCTCAATATCACCGACCGCGAGGATGGTTCTGTTTTTTCAGGTGTCGATCTGGGCCTGGCTGAACTGCTGGCAGATGTGGCTTCCATAAGTCTGGAACGGCATCGGTTTATCGAGAGCATAGAGGAGCTGCAGAAGGAGTCGGTCACCGACGCCCTGACAGGTCTTGGCAACCGCCGTCACTTCGAGCGACGGATGCTGAGCGAGATAAGTCGTGCGCGCCGATTCGGTCAGCCGCTCAGCCTCATAATGCTCGATATCGATGATTTCAAGGTCTACAACGACACCTACGGGCATCCGACCGGAGATGCAACACTGAGGGGACTGGCCCAGGTAATGCTCGACAACGTACGAACCATCGATGATGTAATAAGGTATGGGGGTGAGGAATTTGCGGTGATACTGCCGCAGACCACGATCGATCTGGCAACGGTGGTGGCCGAACGAATGAGAGCGGCGGCCAACGAGCTCGAAGTCGAGGGGATCGAGGAAGTCGCAAACAGAATATTCAGTGTCTCCATCGGAGTAGCCTCCTTTCCGATCGATGCTCGGGATGAGCATGAACTGGTGAACCATGCCGACATCGCTCTCTACATCGCAAAGGCCGAAGGGAAAGACAGGGTAGTGGTCTTCGAGCCGATGAAAGAGGATGAACGCAGGACTTATAGACGGATTCCCATCCGTTTAAACACAATCATCAGCGGCGAAGATTACAGAGGTCCATTTGAAGAGCAGACGATTACCAGAAATCTGTCGGCCGGCGGAGCATTAATTGTTCACCGCAGGGAACTGGATATAGATATCCCGCTTCACCTGAGCATCCAGAATCCATTCCTCGGCGGTGAAGAAAGTCAAACGGTGATGCAGTTGGACGGGAAGCTCATACGGCTGGAGCGGGGGGAAGAGGAATTGCGGGGGGCCGTAGCATTTGACACGATTTTGAGCCGCTTCTCCTGATATCCATTACTACAATTCTCCTTTTCAATTGAGTGCAGCTTCCGGTTGGCACACCTTATACCGGCATGAATCAATCATCAGACATAGAGCACTATCCCCGTGTCGATATCAAAAAGGGGCATGGGCGCAGGGTCCTTCGGGGGCATCCCTGGATTTTCAGCAATGAACTGGCGGTCGGTACGACCGGTTTCGAGCCGGGTCAGCTGGTGCGTGTTTATGTTGAGAAGGGGAGGTTTGTCGGAGTCGGCTACATCAATCCCCATTCCCTGATCGCAGTAAGACTGCTTCGACGTACCAGGGGAACAATCGATGAGGAATTCCTTCTGGCAAAGCTGAATGCCGCAATTGAACTGCGCCAGCGTGTCTACCCTGATGAGGAGGCCGTTCGCCTGGTCTTCTCCGAAAGTGACTGCCTGCCCGGGCTTCTTGTAGATCGGTATGGGGATCACCTGGTGGTACAGGTCACGACGGCAGGCATGGAAGAGTTGTTCCCCCTCATCAAGCCCCTTCTCGAGGAGAAGCTGAATCCGGCATGCATCGTGGCCCGCAACGATGTGCACTTCCGCAAGCTGGAGGGACTCGATCAGAAGGTGGAGGTTCTGCTAGGAGATCCCGATCCCGGCCTCACCGTCACCTATGAGGGGCTTCAGCTTGCGGTCGACCTTATTGGTGGACAGAAGACCGGGCTCTTCCTCGATCAGAGGGAAAATCAGCGCACCCTTCTTTCAGGTCTGGCAAGGGGAGAACTTCTCGATTGTTTCTGCTACCAGGGTGTATGGGGCCTGCTCGCACTGCAGGCCGGGGCGGAGAGGGTCACGGGGGTTGATTCGTCAGCGGCCGCTCTCGATTACGCTGCACGGCATGCGCGAGCCAATGACATGGCAGAGAAAACAGAGTGGATCAGAGGAGATGTTATTGATGTTCTGAAGGAATTCCGCTCCCGCGGAAAGGTATTCGATGTTGTTGTGCTCGATCCTCCTTCATATGTGAAAAGCAGGAAACACGTCAAAGCCGGGCTCCGGGGATATCTCGACCTGAATCGGAAGGCGATGGGGGTTGTTGCTCCTGGAGGAGTGCTGATCACCTGTTCATGCAGCTATCATGTACGGTCGGAGACCTTCACTGACACGGTGGGGCATGCCGCAGGCCTTGCCTCCCGTCACGTGAGGGTGATGGGGCGTGGTGGGCAGAGCAGGGATCATCCCCCGCTATTAACCGCACCGGAAACAGATTATCTGAAATGTCTGGCACTGCAGATTGACTGACAGACATCAGGAACCTCGCTCTTCTCAGAAGCTTTGTGCATAGCTCCGTAATT
>CAZWVF010000029.1:0-32858 GCA_964637695.1 uncultured Gemmatimonadota bacterium
ATCGACCAGGTTCTTGGCACAGCCCAGGGTGAGAAATGCAATGGAACAGGAGATGCTGTCTGATATGGAATCGTTCACTCGATCAACAGTTCTTTCAGGCGGTTGCCACCTGTGCCACAACGGGCGTTGTACCTCCGTGAGGTCCCAGAAGTGTCAGAAGCTGCTCTCTGAGGGAGGATGTGTCGAGATTCCTGATCAACCTTCCTCCAACCGCCAGGCTGACTATGCTGGTCTCCTCGCTTACAACCACAACAACGGCATCCGATTCCTCACTGACCCCGGCGGCGGCTCTGTGGCGGGTACCGAGACCGGGATCAAGCCCTTTGCCCTGGCTGAGCGGCAGAAGGCACGACGCCGCAACTATCAATCCGTTCTGTATCACGACCGCTCCGTCATGAAGGGGTGATTTCGGAAAGAAGATCGATTCGAGCAGCGAGGAACTCAGTTCAGCCTCCATCTTCACACCGGTCTCAACGATCCCCTTCAATCCCACCTCACGAACCAGAACTATCAGTGCCCCGATCCCCTTGCGGCTCATCTTTTCAACCGCGGTGCACACTTCATCGATTATCTGCGGCTCCTCCACCTTGAGGAAATAACGTACCAGCCGGCTCTGTCCCAGGATGACCAGGATACGTCGCAGTTCGGGCTGGAATATGATCACGAAGGCGATCAACCAGACCGCCTGGAAGTTCTCGATCAGCCATTTCAGAGTACTGAGCTGCAGCACCTGTGCCAGGAAAGCGAGCAGAAACAGTATGAGAAGACCGAGGATCATCGGCACGGCGCGCGTGCCGCGAAGCATCTGGATCAGCTTGTAGAAGATGAACGCCACAAGCAGGATGTCTATCAGATCCCACAAAGTGACACTCAGGAAGCTGATGTTGAACAGATTCATGAAATTCGATCCTCCACGATGGCACCCCTTATCTCGTCCACCGTGTCCAGTGCACGCCGTATCTCACCCACGTCATGCACCCTCAATAACTGTACTCCTTGATAAGCCAGAATAGCACAGGCAGCCGCGGTTGCCATCAGTCTTTCGTCGGCGGGCCTGTCGCTCGGACCCGACGTATGCCTCTTCCTCGAAGGTCCGACAAGAAGAGGATATCCGAGAGAGTGGAATTCGGCCACACGTCTGTATATCTCGAAGTTGTGCCGGCGGCGTTTGCCGAATCCGAGACCTGGATCTATGGCGATCCGGTCGCACTCAATTCCCGCCTCGACCGCCCCCCGGGCCCTGGCGGCCAGGAAGGCGTAGATCTCTCCGATCAGATCATCGTATTGAGGATCTTCCTGCATGGTGGCAGAGAGTCCGAGACGGTGCATGATCACCAGCCCGGCGCCCGTTTCGGCAACCAGCGGGAACATTTCGGGATCTGAAACCCCGGCAGAAATATCGTTCACTATAACCGCACCTGCGTCGAGGGCGGCTCCGGCAACCTCCGCTTTGGTTGTGTCAACCGAAACCGGCAGTCCCGTTCCGGCCACCGCCAGCTCTACAGCCGGTATCACACGCTCCAGCTCAGCTTCTACGGGGAGGGGTTCAGCGCCGGGCCGGGAGGATTCACCTCCTATATCAATGATATCGGCTCCTTCATCAGCGGCTTTCAATACCACCTCTTCGACCTTCTTCAGGTCACCTGTCCTGCTCGCTTCATAGAAGGAATCGGGAGTCACGTTGACTATCGCAATCAACCGCGTGCGGCCGTGGAGGGGAAGGTGCACGGATCCGGCCTGCCAGTGAACCGGAAGCTCCGATCCCGCGCCGGAACGCACCGCATTCAGGGCCTCGGTGGCCGAATCTCCCAGTCCTTCAAGCCATTCACAGACCGCCGCCGCGGGTCCGAAAACAATCATCCCCGTTCCCCTGCTGCCCGTCCGGTTCAGAAGTGGAGGGGAATCTGCGCTCCATGCGGAGTCGGGGATAGGTTCGGGCCATCGCAGTGCAATGCAGGCAGAGGTGTTGTGCCGGAGTCCGCCGTCTCCTGGAGGAGTACCCATCGGCCCCGGCCATGGGCCGCTGCCACCCACCCTTTCCAGTTCCAGCGCAGCTTCTTCAGGTTTTGAAGGCCAGAGCAGGCGGGGCGGTCCGGCCGTCAGGCTCAACGGCGGCCACCATGAATCAGGTCAAGAGCCTCGAGCCTCGTGGCTTCCCTGCGAAGGCCTCCACGCATGGCGGAGGTTACAATCATCGTGCCCGGTTTCTGAACCCCCCGCATCGTGAGGCACAGGTGTTCCGCCTCGATCAGCACCATCACACCCAGCGGTTTGAGCAGTTTCATCAGGATGTCGCACACTTCTGTGGTCAATCTCTCCTGCAGCTGGAGTCTTCTGGCCGCGCTCTCCAGCATGCGTACCAGGTTCGAGAGCCCGGTGATCCTGTTGCCGTCAGGTATGTATGCCACGTGCGCCACGCCGAAGAAGGGAAGGAGGTGATGCTCGCATATCGAATAGAAGGGGATATCCTTCACGATGATCATTTCATCATGATTCTCCACCTTGTAGATCTTGATCTCCTCATCCAGTTCATGCCCCAGGCCGCTGAAGAGCTCACCGTAGGTATCGGCAACACGCTCGGGTGTATTCGCCAGTCCCTCTCGTGCCGGATCCTCCCCGATCCCCTCGATTATCAGACGGACCCCCTCGATGATCTTTTCGCGATCCACGATCAGCTCTCCTCTTCCTGCTTCTCGACCGGCGCCTCCTCCTCCGGCACTGCCGCAGATGCTGTATCTTCACCCTCCGGTGTATTTTCCGGTGTCTTGTCCGGTGCCGGTTCCGATTCAGCGAGAGCTTCTTCCGGGTCGCCGTATTCGATCTCGGAGAACAGGGTTATCGGTTCGGGCTCACCCGGCTCACGACCCAGGGGTTTGCCCTCTATCGCCAGGTCTATCTCCTGGCCGGAGAGGATCTCGTATTCAAGAAGGGTCTCGGCCAGGTTCTTCAATCCCTCTTCATTTTCCTCCAGCAGGCGGTCCACCTCCTCCTCACATCTTTCCACGATCTTTCTAACCTCGTCGTCGATCAGTTCGGAGGTCTTCGCCGAGCGATTGACGTTGCGGGTAATGGCGCGGCCCAGGAATATCTCCTCCTGTTCCTCGCCGTAGTGGAGGGGTCCCAGCACCTCGCTCATGCCCCACTCCTGGACCATTTTGCGGGCGATCTCTGTAGCCCGCTGTATGTCGTTGCCCCCTCCGGTAGTGACGATACCGAAGATCATTTTTTCTGCAACGCGGCCTGCCATCAGTTGCCTGATCACAGCAAGCAGGTAATCCTTTGAATGGATGTGCCGCTCATCTATGGGCAGGTAGTGGGTTGTCCCCAGGGCTCGTCCGCGGGGAATTATCGTCACCTTGTGCACCGGGTCTGAACCTGGATCAAGTTTGCCCACCATGGCATGACCCGCTTCATGGTAGGCTATCTGCTTCTTCTCCGAATCGCTGATGACCATGCTCTTTCGCTCGGCGCCCATCATCACCTTGTCCTTTGCCTCCTCGAAATCGGGCATCGTCACCTTGTCGCGGTTGAAACGTGCGGCGAGAAGGGCGGATTCGTTCACCAGATTGGCCAGGTCTGCGCCCGAAAGTCCCGGCGTGGTCTTGGCCAGAACCTTCAGGTCCACCTCCCTGTCCAGGGGAATATTCCTGGTGTGAACGCGCAGGATCCCCTCCCGCCCCTTCACATCGGGCAGATCAACAATGACCTGGCGGTCAAAACGTCCGGGCCTCATCAGGGCGGGATCGAGCACGTCGGGTCTGTTGGTGGCCGAGATCAGGATCACACCGTCATTCGATTCGAATCCGTCCATTTCCACAAGAAGCTGGTTGAGTGTCTGCTCCCTTTCGTCGTGACCTCCACCGATGCCGGCTCCCCTGTGACGGCCCACTGCATCCAGCTCATCTATGAAGATTATGCAGGGGGCATTGTTCTTGCCCTGGTCGAAAAGGTCGCGAACCCGGCTGGCACCCACACCGACGAACATCTCTACGAAATCCGAACCTGACAGGGTGTAGAAGGGCACGCCCGCCTCACCGGCCACGGCCCTGGCCAGCAGGGTCTTGCCCGTACCGGGCGGGCCGAGAAGGAGGACACCCTTTGGAATGCGGCCTCCCAGTTTCTGGAATTTTGCCGGGTCCTTCAGGAAATCAATTATCTCATTCAGCTCCTGCTTCGCCTCGTCGGCGCCGGCCACGTCGTTGAATGTGACCTGCACCTTGCCGCCGGTCAGCAGTTTCGCGCGGCTCTTTCCGAAGGAGAAAACTCCCCGCTGTCCCCCCTGCATCTGCCGCATCATGAAGATCCAGAGGAAGATCAGAAGGAGAAAGGGAAGCATGTTGATGAGCAGGGCTGCCAGCGGTGTGGAACCTTCCTTGAATGTGACCTCTATCCCCCTCTCACTCCAGCTTGACAGCATCGCACTGTCGATAAGACCGTCGAGGAAGACGAGTTTGAACTCGTAGTAGGTCTGGACGGTGCCCCCCACCTCTTTGGTAATAGGATTGTTGAGCTTACCCTCCACCCTGGTATTTGCAATGACGGTGATCTCGGAGATCGTGCCCTGGTCGAGATACAGTTCGAATTCGGTATAGTTCAATTCCACCTGCCGGCTGCTCTGCTTGCCGAGAAGCTGGTATGCGATGAGGAAGAGCAGTATGAATATCGCCCAGAAAGCCATAGTCCTGCTGGCACCACCCAGTCGTCTCTTCGGCAGTTGCGGGCCATCACCGCCACCCGGTCGATTTTTACGGTTGCCGGGCCTGGGCGGAGGCGGTGGTATACGGTCACGTTTCCGGTCATTGGACGGCTGATTATCGCTCATTTTTCTCCTCGATCGAGCCCGTCGATATCGGACAGAGACGCCACGTAAGGCAGATGGCGAAATCGCTCCGCGTAATCCAGCCCGTAACCGACGACAAACACTGGAGGAATCGTGAATCCTATATAATCCACGTGTGGAAGATCTTCTTCTTCCACCCCCTCCTTCTTCAACAGTGTAATAATCCTGACAGAGGCCGCTTTCCGTTTGTGCAGATCGTCCAGAAGGAAACGGATCGTCGTCCCTGTATCAACAACATCCTCAACCAGCAATATATCACACCCTTCAACATCGTGCTGCAGGTCCTGGGTAACAACTACCCTTCCCGACGAGGTCGTGCCGTCCCCGTATGAGGACACCGCAATGAAATCGATCTCATGGGGAACTGTAAGACGGCGTGTCAGATCCGCCATGAATATGTACGACCCCTTAAGCACGCAGACAACCAGGAGTTCTTTTCCAGCATAATCCCGATCCACAGCAGCGGCCATCTCGTCGATTCGAGACTGCAGACGCTCGGCTGAGAGCAGGGGCTGGGGTTGTTTCAGAATGCGCATCCCACCTGCATTAATAATACGTTTGAAAAACAATAGTTACGCCAAGTTTCGTTGCATCGGTGATGCGCGTTTCATGAGATTGACGTACACCGGCGACCCAGATGATCCCATTCTCCCCCTCGATCACCGGCAGGCGGCCTCTTGTCAGTCGAGGGATTTTTTCTTCACTGAAGAGGTCGGCAAGCCGTCGGTGTCCCTCCATTCCCAGCGGCTGGATCCTGTCACCGGCTTCAGGATATCTGACAATCAACCCTCCCCCCAGCGCATCGCGGTCGAATACGGCTTTCCAGCGGCCATCCACACCGTCGACGGTACTTCCCCCGGCCAGTTTTCCGACGGTTTCCTCCGGGGTGCCGGATATCTCTACTGCACCTCCGAGAGGCATCTCTGAAGTCATACTCTCGAGACTGCCGGGATGTGGAACCTTAAGCTGCAGAGAGAAATCGCTTCCTCTTTCCCAGTGCGGACCGGCTCCGCGGGCGATCAGCAGCCCGTCAGGCACAGCTTCGGCCCAAACTGAAGTACCCAGCTGCAGGACTGTACTTTCGCGGTCTTTATCATCAAGTCCGCCCCCCAGAAGACTGACAAGTTCCCTGCGAAGCCTGTTGTTCACCTTCCCGGGATCTATTCCCGACCGCTCGAGGGCTGCTTCCAGAAAGGAGTGTTCCACTCCGCTTCCATCATCGGATATCGGAAGTCTTTCCAGCAGGAGTTCACCAGGCAGCAATCCTCCTCTGCGCTCAAGCCAGTTGCCGGCCAGACCGTTGAGGGGAGTGAAGAGTCTCAAGGCCATCTGTGCGATCACGGATGCCTCATTAACCAGTTCATCATAAGCACCGGGAGGAAGGCTTTCCAGACACCTTCTCCACAGGTTGCGGCGAATCGTCATGTCCTCATTTGTCGCATCTTCCCTCCACTCCAGGCCCCTCTCCACCATCCACTCCCTCAGTTGACCGCGGCGGGCCCGGAGAAGAGGTCTGACAATTCCGTCATTGCGACAGGGCTGGATACAGCGTAATCCGCGCAGCCCGGAACCGCGCTCGAGTCTCATGGCCACCGTTTCCAGCTGATCATCGGCGGTGTGACCGGTTGCTATCAATCCGCCGGGAAATCTATCATCCCTGACGCTGCCGAGGAAATCGTAGCGGATCCGTCGCGCCGCAGCTTCAACGCTCTCTCCCGGTTCCTTCCCGGCACGCACATCTCTTTCTCCAACGACACAATCGAGTCCGAGTGATTCGGCGCACTGCCGTGCGAAATCGGCATCGAGCGCCGATTCGTCGCGCAGCCCGTGGTCGAGATGGGCGACCAGAAGCTCCCACCCGTACCGGTCCGCCTCAGCCGCCAGGAGATGGAGCATGGCGACACTGTCACCCCCTGCCGAACAGGCCACCACAATGCGGCTCTCTGAAGGGATGTACGTGGTATCGAGCGGCGTCACTGAGGCTCCTTAATGCAATGGGGAAGGCGGAGGCCTTCCCCATTGCAGCGCGGCCCCCGTTCGGAGGGGCTTCAACCTGGTGGCGGTGCAGGGACTCGAACCCCGGACACGGGGATTATGATTCCCCTGCTCTAACCAGCTGAGCTACACCGCCGAGCGCACAAATATCGCCTGCACCGTCTGAACAGTCAACTGCCGGCCATCTGTCAGCCTGTTGAACTCAGGTCGGCAGCCCATTCCTGATAACATCCTCCATTGCATCGACGAACATGTCTATCTCCCTCGGTGTGGTATAGACGTTCGGTGTAATACGGAGAGCGTTGATGTCCTTACGCCCGATTGCGATACAGTGAATCCTGTACTTGCTCCACAGGTGGCTGACCAGAACGGCCGGCTGGATTCCCTCGATGCCGACGGTTGCAACACCCACAGACTCGGATGGATCCAGATTGCATCGCAGGTAGACCCTGTCGTACTGAGTCAGTCTCTCGGCCCACCTCATCTTCAGGTAGTGAAGCCGTGCGGCCTTTCTTTCGGCCCCGATCGCGTGGTAAAAGACGAGAGCTTCATTGATGGCATTGATATTGGCGGCCGGATGCGTGCCTATCTCCTCGAATTTCCGGATGTTATCGGCTTTTGGATCGGAGGCCGCCATCAGCGGCCAGTGCTCCTTTATCCTCTCTCTCCTCACATAGAGGAATCCCGTTCCAATCGGCGCGGTGAGCCACTTGTGAAGGCTGGTTCCATAGTAATCGCAGTCGAGATCCGGCATCTTGAATACCAGGTGGCCGAATGCGTGTGCACCATCCACCAGAACCGGAATCCCGCGGCGGTGAGCTATGTCGCACACCTCTCTGACCGGGTAGATCTGACCGGTGATGTTCATCACGTGGCAGAGCAGGATCGCTCTGGTCCGCGATGTGATGTTCTCCTCGAAGTGCCTGGCCAGCTCGAACTTGTTGCGGGGCGGCGTGGGCACAGGAAACTGGCGGAGAACGATACCGTCGCGCAGCTCCCTCTGGCGCCATGTCGTAATCATCCTGGGATAATCCTGATCGGTTGTGAGCACCTCGTCACCGGGTTCGAAATCGAGACCGAACTGTGCTATCTCCATTGCCTCGCTGGCATTCCGCGTTATCGCCATCTCCTCCGGGTCGCAGCCGGCGGCCTCGGCCAGTCGCTTTCGGACCATCTCCTTGCCCGGCCTCAGATAGCTCCACATCCAGAGTGACGGCGTCATGTTCTGAACGTCGAGATATCTCTTGAACGCCTCGTGGACCACGGCGGGACTGGGACAGACACCACCGTTGTTCAGGTTGATTATGCTGCGGTCGATCTGAAATGCCTGCTGGATCTGACCCCAGAAGAGCTCATCCTCTGCAGCCTCCTGCGGAGGCACTCCCTCCATATCTCTGGAGGCCGCCAGTATCCGTTCGAATCCACCCTTCCTGAGAGTTGCGGCAGCGGAAAAACCTCCCACCTTCATGGTTCTGTCCAGAAATGCGCGGCGAGTGAAGGACATGTCGACCTCCATGTGTGGATGATACTAGGATTTGATTTCCAACAGGTCGAGTCTACTCCTACATGCGGGAGTGACTCAAGTTACGGATGTCGCCGCACAGGAAACATGGCAGACTGACGATGAGATCGCGGAAAAGAACCGTTTCAATCCTGCTCCATGAAAATAGTGCGGCTGAGTATATCCATCTCTTCTGCCAGCCAGTCGGTGGTGGCTCTCGAATCGTCTATGAGGCGCCTTACCGTAACAGGTGTGAGCAGGCTGTGCAGGAACGTCTGCATGAGCGACCAGACATGGCGATATTCGTCCGGATCGTCCACCAGGCTGGCCGTCATCGATTTCAGATGAGGGAGCAGTTCCTCCCTGTTTTCGAAGAAAATCACGAGCAGATGATAGCGGAAGGAGGTGGTTAACTCCCTGGTTTTTTTGTAACAGAGGTAGTATGCACGGGGACCCTGCAGGGGGGTTGATTCCCGCAGCACTTCCAACACCGTGTTGACACATACCTTTACGAAATTAGCCGGATCGTAGATATCGATCATAGCTGTTCCACCAGAATCTGCGCTTCCCCATGTGAATAAGAAGGTCGTTATGAGCCTGTCTGAGAAACCGACGATAGCGAGGGTTACGCTGGCGCCGGATGGCAAGGCGGTCGAGCGGAATACCCGGAGACGTAGCCACTGCGCTACGTCGAGGACATTCTGCGAAGACCAACGCAGCCAGCCGGATGCCGGCGTAAGCCGCAGCCGGAGTGTATTTCAGACAGACTCTTACATTATAACACAAAGACGAGCAGAATAGCAGTCCTCACCAGCGCCGGAACCAGTTGCGAAACATTCTCCTGAACTTCCCGGCCTCTTTCTGTCACCCGAACCGGTGACCTCTGTACTACTTCCGCAAAATCGGCATCACTGAGGACCTCCAGGTACGAATAGAGATTATCGTATCGGGAAGCGAGCCGGTCGAGATCGTCCACATTCGCCAGACTGAAGAGTACGTGCCCCCTTATTCCTGCCAGCAGGCTCTCGTGCACCTGCGCTGCCACTGCATAGGGATCGTCGGGCATTTCGCCCAGGTTTATCCCCGCCGCCACCCTGCCCGCCGGCAGTACCTCCCTGTACCCTTTCATCATATCCACGAATTCTGCGGGAGAGGACGTATACATCATGGGGATCACATAATCGAGTGCACCGCTTTCAATCCAGGCTACCGGATCCTGGGCGAATATCCCCACAGCCCTGTTGTACCTGTTCACTATTGCCGCGGTCATGATGAGCCCCGGTCTGCGGGCACGGGCCGCCCCGGCGATCCTTTTGAGCATTCCGGTGATCTCACCGGCCTGAAACTCCATGTAGGAGAGGCTCAGACTGTTGCGCAGGAAACGCCCCCGGCTGACCGCGTCGTAGGAGTAATCGCGATCGGGCAGGCGGATATAGTCGAAATGGATCCCGTCCACTTCGTAGTTCCCGACGATATCCATAACAACCGCCTGGATGTGGTCCTGCACTTGAGGATTGGCGGGACTTGCCGAGACGTACCCGAAGCGGTTCCCCAGCCTCTGCGTGCTGCCCACCCTGTTGGACATGATCCATTCAGGATGCTTCAGGTACACATGCTCAGGCTGTGTTGCCGGAGGCGGCGTGGTTCCGCTCCAGATAGGGAATGTGTTGATCCATGCGTGCAGCCGCAGACCCCTTGAATGGGCCTCACGGATGGCTGTCTCAAGGGGATCCCATCCCGGATCGCGTCCCAGCATACCGGCCAGCTCCTCTCCCCACGGTTCCAGGTTCGAACGGTAGAAGGCATCGCCCCGTCCCCGAACCTGGAAGAAGACATCGGTCATGCCGTATCCGGCCGCTCGTGACATCAGGGAGGTCACATCTTCCGGGGTCCGGTACTCCCACCTGGTCACCCAGATCCCCCTGACCATGTTGGCGTCGACCTTCAGAAAACCCGCTTCACCATCCGGCTCATCCTGGGCAGCCGCCGGAGCCGCAATGAATACCGAAAGGAGGATGATGTGCAGCAGTACCGTGACGAAATGTCTGTAATACTTCATTTCCGCGGCGTCTCCACCATCAGAGTGACCGGCCCGTCATTTATCAATTCCACTTCCATCCTCTTTCCGAAGCTGCCCATTTCCACATCCACTCCCTCTTCGCGGAGCTTCTGACAGAAGACCTCAAACAACCGCAGTGCCTCCCCGGGTTCTGCGGCATCTGTATAGGAGGGCCGCCTTCCCCTGAGCACATCTGCATATAGAGTGAACTGGGAGACCACCAGTGCCCCTCCACCGGATTCGAGCAGGGAGAGGTTGAGCCGGCCCTCCCGATCGTCGAATATCCTCAGATTCGCACATTTGGCAGCCAGCCACCCGGCGTCCTTCTCGTCGTCCCACTGACCCACACCGAGCAGTATCAGCATCCCCGGGCCGGTCGAACCGACCACCTCGCCGGCGACACTCACCTCAGCCCGGTTGACACGCTGGATCAGAGCTTTCATCCAGATAATCTCCGGAACGGGCGATTCAATCTGTGTCTTTACCAGCGGCCGGCAGGACTGCCTCGAACAGAGTGCCCTCTCCGGGCCTGCTTCTGACCAGATAGAGCCGCCCTCCGAACTCCTCCACAAGTCTCTTCGAAAGAGCAAGCCCGAGGCCCCAGCCTCTCCGTTTCCGGCTGAAACCTGCATCGAATATGTGACGTTGATCGGCCGGTACTATCCCCTTGCCGGTATCCTCCACCCTGAGAACCGCATTCCGACCGCTTTCATCAGAGGTAACCTGAATCATGATCTCCCCCGATTCCCCGCCCAGTGCATCGAGCGCGTTCTTCAACAGGTTCTCCACCACCCATTCGAGCAGTTCCTCCTGACCCAGCACATCGGGCGGTGAACCGTAATCCTCCGTGAATATCACGCTTGCAGCCCGCTGCGGTGCTCTGCCGCGCATATAATCGACCACGCCGCTGACTATTTTCACCAGATCGACGGACCCCGCACCCACCCTGCCCCCTATCCTGGCAAAGCGTCTGGTCACGCGGACCATCCGCTCCACATCATCCTCCATGGCAGACATGATATCTTCGATACCGGGGATCGGGGAATCCTCCGATTCAGACCGGAATCCTCCGGAGATTTCCATCTGATCACCGAGCAGTTTCATCCAGCCCTGCAGGCTTGACAGGGGCGTACCGAACTGGTGAGCGCTCTCTCTGGCCAGACCGACCCAGACAAGGCTCCTCTGACGGGCAAGGCCCGCCTTCAGCGACCACCACACCAGCAGGAGCACGAAGGCCAGAAGCCCGAGCTGTATGTAGGGGAGTATGCGGAGCCGGCGAACCGAGGGAGGATCACCGTAATGGAATATCTGAGGAGCGCCGGGGACCTCGAGAGGTATCGGCTCGAACTGGCGGTCGAACATCCGGGCCCTGGCGGCTATCCGGTCGAGAGCACCGGCACCGGCACTCTCTGCAGGGTACCCGACCCCCCTCCAGGCCAGGGGCGTGCCGAAAGTATCGGTGACCACATACGGAAAGTCGTACTGTGCAATGAGGTGGCTGAATGCGATATCGAGCTGCGAACTGGAGGCGGACGTATCTGTTGCCACGAAACTGATCAGTTCCGCATAGGAGCGGGTGAAGCCGCGGGTCTGATCGCGCAGGTGTTCTATCTGCCTGTTGCTGTAGGCCAGGCTGACCACGACAGCAACGGCAGCCGCCAGCAACGCCAGCGTCTGAAGCCAGAATGTCCTGCTGAATCTTCCAGGAAGGTTCCCCGACATGTCACTCCGGAGTGAGCAGCGATGTACCTCCCATATAGGGACGCAGAGGTTCAGGCACTATTACGCTGCCCTCGTCGGTCTGGTAAGACTCTATCAATGCCACCAGCAGCCGGGGCACCGCCACCCCGCTGGCGTTCATTGTGTGAACGAAACCCACTTTGCCGTCTGAGGTGCGGCGGAAACGGATATCGGCCCTGCGGGCCTGGAAATCGCCGAAATTGCTGCAGGATGATACCTCGAGCCACCGGTTGGAACCCGGCGCCCACAACTCCAGATCATAACAGCGCTGGGCGGCAAAGCTGAGATCTCCGGTGCACAGTTCCAGAACCCTGTAGTGAAGACCGAGCCGCTCGAGGATTCCGCAGGCGTGCCCCAGCAGCAGCCTGTGCTCATCTTCACTCGTTTCGGGAGTGCAGAAGCGCACCAGTTCCACCTTGTCGAACTGATGCACACGGAAGAGCCCTCTGGTGTCTGCTCCGTGGGCTCCCGCCTCGCGTCTGAAACAGGCGGAGTAGGCGGCATACGAGATCGGCATCTCCTCCTCCTTCACTACCGACTCGCGGTGGATATTGGTCACCGGCACCTCGGCGGTCGGAATCAGGAAGAGATCCTCCCTCTCCACGCGGTACATATCGTCTTCAAGCTTGGGGAGCTGGCCAGTGCCCACCATGCTGTCACGGCGGACCAGCACGGGGGGCCATACCTCACGGTAACCATTGAGACCGGTGTGATGCTCCAGCATGAAATTGATGAGGGCCCTGACCATCCTGGCTCCGTTGCCGGTGAAAAGGATGAACCCGCTTCCCGAGATGCGTCCGGCGGCGGCGAAGTCCATGAGCCCGAGACTCCTGCTCAGCTCGACGTGATCGAGCAGGGGGTATTCGAAGGCAGGGGACTCGCCCCACGTTTTCACCACCACGTTGTCCGCTTCAGAGGTACCCACCGGTGCCTTCGGATCGGGCAGATTCGGCAGGGAGAGCAGCTCGAGATCGAGCTGTTCCTGAAGTTCGGAGAGAGCGGTGTCGAGTTCCCTGATTCGATCGGAGAGGGCACGGGTCGCAGTTATCGCATCGGAGGCATCCTTCCCCTCCTTCTTCATCCCGGCGATTCTTTCGCTCGCTTCGTTGCGCTCGCGCTTCAGGTCTTCGGTTTCGGCGATCATTGCCCGCCGGCGGGCCTCCATGGCCACCAGAGATTCGATATCGACTTCAACCTGTCTGGCCGCCAGACCTGCGGCCAGGCGATCGGGTTCGTTCCGGATGAGCCTTGGATCGAGCATGCTCTCTTTTTACCCCGCTTCCCCGCTGGAGTCATCAAGGTAGAGTTTCTGCTCCTCAATGTAGCCGGCAACTGCAGGGAGCACCAGGTATCGGATGCTGAGACCGGCCGATACTCTCTCTCTTATCATCGTGGAGGAGATCAGCAGCAGGGACAGCCGGACCGGAATCATCCTGCCCGTCAGTTCATCGGGCCCGCTGTCCAGATCGAAGCCGGGACGCTCGATAACGGCAACCTGCGCCATATCGAGGATGTTCCTCCACTCCTTCCAGTCGGAGAATACCGGCAGTTGATCAGATCCTATTATGAGTACGAGTTCATCACCGGGACGGGCCTGGGCAAGAGAGCGAAGGGTATCTATGGTAAAGGAGACCCCGCCGCGCCGCAGTTCGAGATCATCTATCTCAAAGTATTCATTATCACCGGTGGAAAGCTCAAGCATCTGCAGCCTGTGACGGGTCTCAACCGCCGGTCCATCAGGCCTGTGAGGTCCGATCGTGTAGGGGATGAACAGAATCCGATCGAGATCGAGAGAGGTGCGCACGCCCTCCGCTATAATCATGTGCCCGACGTGGGGTGGATCGAAAGCCCCGCCGAAGACACCGACTTTCACGGCCGGGGAGGCGGAACTGATACTGCTCCGGGACGGGAACCCAGCTCCGTCAGCCGCTCCCTGGCGGCTTTTAAGCGCTTCGAATCGGGGTACCCCCTTACCAGTGAGCCGTAGACGACTGCAGCCTGCTCATATCGACTGAGTCGGTAGAAGGCTTCTGCCAGCCACCACAGGGCTTCGCCCGTATAGGAGGAGTCGGGGTAGAGCTGCAGCATCTCCTGAAGAGCGATAATGGCGGCTATCATGTCGCCGTCGGTTCCCAGTTTCGAGTAGGTGGTTCCCTGGTAAAGGAGTTTCCGTGCGAGTTTCTCACGGCAGCGGTAGAGATAATCGACAGCTTCGCCGACATATTCACTTCCAGGGTAGTCGAGCAGAAAGATCTGAAAGGCGTCTATCGCCCTTCTGGTCTCCGTCTGGTCAAGCTTGTAGCTGGGTGACTGCTCCCAGTAACAGAGCCCGACCTTGAATGCCGCATCATCCACAAGTGGACTTCTGGGAAAGGAGGAGACCAGGATCTCGTACTCGATCAGAGCCTGATAGTAGTTGTCCTCGGTGAAGAATGTCTCTGCCAGTCCGTAGTGTGCGGAGTCTATGATCGCGCTGCCCGGGGCTGAGTAGATGAGTTCCTCGAATACCTGCTTGGCGTTGTAGGTGGTTCCCTTTTCCAGCAGGCGGTATCCGTATCTGAGCCTCTCCTCCGGTGAAGCATCGGGCGGGGGTTTCGGCACACCGGCACACCCGACCACCAGCACCGCCCCCGCAACTGCCAGAGAAGGCAATACCCTGCCTGTTCTACACCTCAGCCTCATATCAGACTATCGACCCTTCACGCCACGGACGGTGCGACTCCTCAGCCGCCCAGGTCGACAAGTATGGCACGGGCTATCTCGACGTACTGGCTGTTCGGGTATTTCTGCAGCAGTTCCCGAAGAGCGGAGATCGCCTCATCCCTGTTTCCCATCTCCCGATAGGTCATCCCGATCTTCAACTGGGCGTCTTCGTACTTGTTTGAACCCTGGTGGTTGAAGACCCTCTTGAATGCCTCGAGAGCTCTCGGGTACTCCTCCAGTTTATAGTAACACTCGCCGGTCCAGTACTCCGCGTTATCGGCCAGATCGCTCGTCGGAGCGGTCTCGAGTACCCTGGCAAACTCCGCGATGGCATCGCGGGGCCTGTCCGAGTTGTAGAGACGCAGGCCGCTGTCATATATGGCCTGGACGTTGCCCGCCGCCGCAGTTGCGGGAGGCCCCTCGGCGAACCGAAGTGCACCGGGCGCCGCAGGCTGGGTTCCTGCTTCTCGCTTGAACCTGGTCAGGTCGTCGGTGAGCAACTGGACACGGGTGTTGAGGTTTTCAGACTTGTTGTTAAGCACCCCTACCTGTTCCTCAGTCTGAGTTACTTTCAATCCCAGCTGTTCCATGTCACGGCGCAGTGCCTCCATTTCCTGCGCCTGCTGACTGCTCTGCTGGGCCATCTGCTCAACGCGATCCTGTATTGCCATGATTGCCGCCGCGTTGTCGTCGAGGCCCTGCTGCAGTCCCGAAGCACAGCCTGAGGCGACTCCGGCCATGAGCACCATCAGTGCCATCGTCAGGAATTGTCGACGCATTAAAATCCCTCCTTGGATCTTCTGAAAAATTGTTTCCATTATCTCTGTGGCGGCAGGAACCAGCGCTCGGCTCCCGTCACCCCGATCTGAATTCGCCAGAAACCCTCACTCGCCCCGGCCGCGTCAGCAGCAGTACGTCCGCCAATCACGAGGGCCAGGTCGATCCACGCATTGTTCTGGCGGCCTATCGGCCGCTTTGTACCAAGTGTTGCATACCATTGAGACACTGATCCTCCGCTGAGGTCGGGCGCGTAGATGGTTCCCAGCCTCAACCCTGCCCGGATCGGGAAGGTATCCCAGAAAGAGGTCTGTTCTTCATGCGGCCTGGCGAGCTTTTCAATGCCGATTCCGAAATCACTGTCGGCGGAGAAACCGCTGAAATCGTTTGCGGCACCGCTGGAGCCTGTTGAGACCGGTTCCTTAACCCACTCCATCTTGTTCCAGGCGGCCTGCCTGTAGTCGGCATACACCGACCAGATATCGTTCAGCGCCCATCCTGCTCCCACCAGAAGGGTCTCTCCCATCTTCAACTCCCCCTCTACTGTATCGGCCTTCGAGCTGGATGTTATGAAGATATGCTCTACACCGAGGGTCCCCCTGGTTCCCACTGCCACCCCGATTTTCAGCCGTTCAACCGGTACAACCTGCAGTCCTAAACGCCACCTGCCGCCTAAGTGCTGCCTCTGCAGGCGATCTGATGTATCGGAATAATCGGCCGGTTCAAAATTTATCCTCCACTCCTGCTTGACCGAGCCGAAGAGCAACTCGCTCTCCAGACCAACCGAAACGGCCCCGGAGGGAGTTTTCCAGGCCACGCCTGCTGTCGCCTGGCTCAATCCCCCGGTTCCTCTGTAATCGAATCTGACCGGTATCTCACCCGGTGCCATGCCATCGCTGTGTATCTCGAACTCACTCGTCGTATAACTCTGCAGGCTGATCCCTGCTGCCACTCCCCCGCCAAGCGGTACAGCCAGTCCCACCAACCTCGGTCCGCTCTGTGTAAGAGTGCCCTCTCCGTCGGAATAGGAACCGGAGAGCTGACCCAGTTCCCAGGTGAAACTGTAGAGAACTTTCTGCACATCGGCCAGAAGAGCCGGATTCAACTGCCCGACCACTCCCTCTTCTCCACCCCACGGAACCACAGCGGAGAGCCCGCCGAGGGCCAGCATGCGGGGTGATGAGTTATGGCGCAGCTCCCCGAACCATTTCAATCCAAAGGCCGTCTGTGCCAGAGAGTTCGCCGGTATGCCGATCTGCACGATGAGCCCGACCGCAAGCAGAAGAGCTGCCGGGGCAGTGCGATGCGGATGCATCTTCAGGATTTTCACGGTGTAATCCCTGAGGGCAGCGAATAGATGATCTGGAGTGTTGCACGATTGGGGAGAGTGGCCGTGCTGTCCCACAATTTTATCAGGCCGACTCCACTGCCCTCCCCGATAGAGAACACCATTAACCCAAGCTGCTGCAGATCCTGCTCAAAATATTTTCCGAGAGCGCTTGTTACTATCAGGCTGGCGGCGCTGTCCGACAGGGCCACGGTAACACCCGGGCTGGTTGAACCGGAGGTTACTATATCGTCAACAGGCAGGTTCCAGGGGTCTTCAGAAAGGGGAAGTGCAGCGACAATCGAAACCCCATCGCTGATCCCTTCATCCGTTTTAACACCCAGATTGAGTTGTGCACGGTTCACCGTTATGTCGGCTGGCAGGGCCGATGTGTCGAAGGTAAAAAGAGATCTGAAAGGCACACCGCGACCGACCCACAGTTCATCGGAAGCCGGGGTCCCGCTGATACTGATCAGTGAAAGATCCATTGCGGCTTCCTTGCTCTCAGCCCTCAGATCACCACCATCGGGGTGGATGTATTCATACTCCAGATGCGGCCTTAATCCCGCTCTGGTGGAGATTGCATTGTCGGAGTCGAAGTGCATCAGGAACGCGGCGGGAGAGGTAGCGACCAGGGCAACCCCCTTTACGGCTTCTCCAGTGTCATCCACCCAGCTCTGTACCAGATCTACGGGAATTGAAAAGGCAAGTGTGTCGGAGGTGGCGCTCAGCGGGATCTGGCGCTGGGAGAGCACTTCTCCCAGGATCGCAGAAAGACCTCCCAGATCGTCACCACTCCATGAAGAATCCCACTCTGCAGTAACCCGGTAGAGATTGAGCGTGATGGTATCTGTGGAATCGCCGTCGGTATCGGCCGTGATCCCGTTCAGGATCAGCTTCGCGGTCACTACATCCGCCCCTTCGACGTAACCGACGAATCTCAGCAGAGTGGCTGCTTCGTAACCGCCGTATTCGCCAACCATTAGAATCGGAGATCGCTCGAGGGAAAGATCGTAGGTCCAGGTCGTATCGGCAGCAGTCACCACCAGTGTATCGGTCAGGATCGAACTGGGTCCGCGGCCCGAATAATCTATCCCGGCCGGATTATCGGCGCTCAGACTGCATCCCGACAAGAGAATCACAATCAGAGACGCAATCAGGTGTACAATTTTACTGGAACGCTGGTTCAACCTGTGCCCCGTTCAATATTTTAATTGTACAATTTACCTTGCTCTCGACGGCTCATTTCCTCACACTCAATCTCACCGGGGGATCGGCCACTGAGAAAGGCCGTTTACATTACGTAGCATGAGGGTCGGCTTCGGTTCCTGAATGCATCGCCGTGACCCGTAAACGACCGACACCCCCCGGGTGTTCCATCGCTTGCGATAGCGATGATAAAATGGGACCGGCGCCTTTAAAAGCCCTTATAGTATTGAAGGAGAAGCGCTGCCTTTCTCCGAATGCCGTCCCCTGGAGTGTTGAATAGAGATGCCTTCCATCGGTCGATCCGGCGGGAGGCATTTCTATAATGGAGGAATCTCTTCTACCGGTGGAATCTCTTCCCTGAGATTTGGAAGCACGTCCTCTATGTCCTTCTCCATGTTTTCGAGCATCCACTCTGCCTCTTCCGCCCATTCGCTGTCGGGATCCTCCTCCAGAAGTTCGCTGAACCAGCGACGGGCTTCATTGTACTGCTTCAATCCTTCGGCAAATGTGAATCCGATAGTGAACCGTGCCTCGCTTTCGAATTTTTCAGGCGGTTCCATGTCGAGGAACTCTTCCAGACTCTTGATCAGCTGCTCAGGTCCTCCGACCGCCGCAGCCAGAGCATCGTCCAGTTCGCTCTGCCAGTCCATGCCGCCGCAGGCAGCCGCCAGGAGCAATGCGGCAAGGCTGAACAGCCGAACCATATAATTGAATGCCTTGTTCGTCCGGTTCATTTACTTCCTGCTCTCCGATCCACTGTCGGATTTCTTCCCGACCGGCCCAGGGGTTCTGGTGGCCGGTTTACCCGATTTGCTCCCGCCGCCGGTGCCGCTTTCCTTACCATCGCCCGAAGAAGCCGAAGATTCGGATTTTTCAGCTTTCTCACCTTTCCTGTATGATTCGCTCCGGTAGTCTGTCTGGTAAAAACCGGATCCCTTGAAAATGATCCCGGCTCCGGCGCCTATCAGTCTGCGTACCTCTCCGCCGCAGACACTGCACGTTTTAAGCGGCGGATCCGTCATCGATTGGAATTCTTCGAACCGGTGACCGTGCTCGAGGCATTCGTATTCGTAAGTGGGCACTTCTCAGGTAGGCACTTCTTTAAGGGCTGCGCCGCCGGCCCTGAGCACCCAGGGTGAGCTGGTATTCGTGCCACTTCTGCCTTGCTTCCTGGAGATTGTCCAGCCGGTCTTCGGTCACAATGAGGAGATAGAAATCACCCGTCGATGAAATGGAGTAGTCCTGCCCTGCGTTAGCGATACCTATCAGGAATGGATAATTCGAAGTCGGATCTATCAGATCGGTGGAGTCTGCAAGAGTCGTCAGCAGCGAGTCTCTCTGCATGGTAAAGAGACCATGGGCTGCGTAGTACTCTTCCTGGGCCAGGGCGATGCGTTCCGCCCTCTGGCGGGCGAGTGCCTGTATTTCCTCAACCCCCTGGTTGAGCAGGTAGGGAACAGCCAGGGCCGCGATGATGCCCGCAATCACTATCACGAGCAGCATCTGGATGTAATTGACACCGTTCTGAGAGGTGAGACGACGCATCCTCCACTCCTTCGATCGTTTTGTGCGCCCGGCGGTTCCGGGCTCTGATGGATAACAAATATAGCAGGGGCGCACAAGACTGCCAGCTTCTTTCAATCGCGCCCTATATGAGCCTGTCCGAGAAACACTCCGGCTGCGGATTGCGCTAGCGTAACCCTCGCTATCGTCAGTTTCTCGGACAGGCTCATGTCTCCATTTTTCTTGACGCTTGAACCGCCTGAAGCGTTCAGCGCACCCTCACCGTTGCGCTGTTCTCCCGCAGTTCACCCTGCCGATCGGGAGCAAGATAAGTGATGACCACATAACTGCCCGATTCGAGCTCCTCCAGAACCCTGTTGTAGCTTCTGACGCTGCTCACTTCCTCCCCGTCGACCATGATCAGGATGAACCCGCCCCGTTGGAATCCTACGTTGTTTGCCGGCCCGTATCTCTCGATCCCCTCCACCAGCACCCCGTCACCTTCATAATCGAATTCACGAGCCGCTTCACGCGTCAGATCAGACACAATGAGGCCCAGCTTGTCGCTCTTTTCCTCCTGCCTCTGCTGCGTGGGCCGGGAAGTGTCATCGGGCCTCTCCTGCAGGGTGACCGCAAGTGTCAGTTTCCGGCCCTCCCTGCGGCTGTTGCCGCCCCTGTAGACCAGCATCTCTATCCTGGTGCCCGGGCGCTTTGTGCTTACAAGGGTCTGCAGCTGACCCGAATTCTCGATCGGCTCGCCGTCGATCTCCAGGATGATGTCATTTGTCCTCATACCGGCTTCATCCGCGGAGCCGCCCGCCGTGACATCGGTGACGAGGGCACCTATCGGAGGATTATCGGGAAGAGAGCGGGCCCTGGCGTCGGTGGCGTTGATCTCTCTGAAGAGGATGCCGAGCCACGAACGCTTCACCCTGCCGAACTCGATCAGGTCGCGCGCTACAGTGCGTGCCAGGTTGATCGGTATTGCAAAGCCGTAACCGGTGTAGAGACCGGTGCTGCTGGCGATTGCCGAGTTGATCCCGACAACGCGTCCATTCAGGTCCACCAGAGGACCACCCGAGTTGCCCCTGTTGATGGCGGCATCAGTCTGGATGAAATCCTGGATCGCGAGGCGGGTCCCCCGTTCGTCTCTCGGACCCAGGTCGAGGGATCGACCCTTCGCACTGACTATGCCGGCGGTTACCGTGAAATTGAAATTAAGCGGATTGCCCACCGCCAGCACCCAGTCGCCTATCTCGAGGGTATCGGAGTCTCCCAGAGGTATGGTCGGAAGGTTTTCCGCTTCTATCTTGATAACTGCCACATCGGTAATCTCATCTGTACCGATTATCTCTGCCTCGAAGCGGCGCTTGTCCGGAAGCACCACCGTCACCTCCGTAGCACCGGCAACCACATGGTTGTTGGTGATGATGTATCCGTCCTCGGAAAATATGAAGCCCGAACCCGCGCCTGGGACTCGTTCCCTCTGTCCCTCCCGGTCTTCCTTCTGCTCCGGGTCATGGAATCTGGGCAACCTGTCCCTGAACTCCTCCGGAAGCATATCGGGCGGTATCGGGAACTGGAAGCTGCGCGATGAAACCTCCCTCCAGCTGACAACCTGCACCGACACGACGGCCGGACGGACAGCGGCGGCCGGACCGCGCAGGGAGGGCAGATTTGCCTGCTGAACAGCACCGGCGTTGCCCGCATCTACCAGCTCTTCAACGGGTGCCGTCTCCGCCACGGTGTTCGAGGCCGGCGTGACAATGACCTCCCCAGGCTCACTCAGTGCATCGAGGGCCAGGTCAGATGCTATTATGCGCGGTGTGGAATCCCATACTCCCGCAACGATAAGACCCACGAAGATCCCCATCACCATCACACTGGAAAGCGGGATCCACCTTCGAAATACTTGCTCTTTCATTATCCCCTTCAACTCCTTTTGTCGGCATCGGCGCCGGTAATCTTTGTAGTAAAACTCCTCCACCGATCGATTTGTTCCCTGCTGCCGCTACTCAGTTACTCCACTTTCTCGAGCTTCCGGTAGAGGGTTCGAAGTCCTATCCCCAGAACTTCGGCAGTAAGCCTTTTGTCGCCGTTGAGGCGATCGAGTGTTTCGAGGATCAGCCTCATTTCAACCTCTTCGAGAGGCATGCCGAGCGGCAGTGTAATCGAGCCGCGAAGAGGATCGTCGTCATGGGAACCGACTCCACTCCGTCCCGATTGATCCTCGGTGACGGATCTCCATTGCCTGTGCTCCTCCACCTCGCCGGCCGCCGTAATCTGTTCTATATCCCCCCTCATATCCATAATCTCATCCTTGAGCGCTCTGAGCGACTGCAGGATCATCTCTCTCTCCACCTGGTCGGGTGTCTTTCCCGTGAGGGTCGGCAGGTTGCGGATGTCCCTTGACCGCTCCTCGAAAATCCGGGTCAGCTTCTCTGCCGTGATCTTTTCCTCGGGGTGGAGCAGAACTATCTGTTCCACCAGGTTCCGCAGTTCCCGAACGTTGCCAGGCCACCGGTATCTCTGCAGGTTCCCCAGCGCCTCATCGGTGAAGCCCATGAAGGTGGTGTCATTTGTACGGCACGTCTGGGCCACAAAGTGATACAGCAGATCGATAATATCTTCGGGGCGTTCCCTGAGTGGAGGGATGTATATCGTGACCACCTTCAACCGGTAGTAGAGATCCTCCCTGAACCTTCCCTCTTCAACAGCCAGTTCCAGATCCACGTTTGTTGCCGTCACAACCCTTGCCCTTACAATCAACGGATCGGTACCCCCCACCCTCACGAATTCATTCTGCTCCAGCACTCTGAGCAGTTTCGACTGGAGCTGCCTGGAGAGATCGCCTATCTCATCCAGGAAAATAGTCCCATTCCCGGCGGCCTCGAACACTCCGGCCTTTCTGTTTACCGCCCCGGTGAAAGCTCCTTTCTCGTGACCGAAGAGTTCCGATTCGATCAGTGTTCCGCTCAATCCCGGAGTATTGACCGCTATGAAGGGCTCTTCGTGGCGGCGGCTGGCCCGGTGTATGCCCTGTGCCACGAGCTCCTTGCCCGTTCCGGAAGGACCTCGAATGAGCACCGGAAGATCTGTAGGGGATACCCGCACAACAGTCCTCAAGACGCTTGCCATAGACTCGCTCGTGCCGAGCAGGCCTGTCAGATTGCCCACCCGCGTGAACTCCAGCAGAGCAGCAATGATCTCAGAAAGATCATCCTCGTGTGGAGGAGGAGGCGCGTCGACTCCCCGCCACGGGTCGAGCATGGCCAGATCGAGTGCGCGCCCCCCGGTGCCTATCCGCAGCAGCTGTCCGTGATTGCTCTGACGCCGCTGGATCCCTCTCATCTTCTCGGCGGATTCCTCGTCTATCTCCCCTGGAATCAGCAGAAGGTCAACCGGTTTGGCTCCGATGTACTTTTCGATTTTCTCCCGATCGTCCAGGATCATCACACGGGCATCGGGAGAGGTCTGTTCGAGAGCTCCCCTGATCTCCGGATGCTCAATGGCTACAAGCAACTGTTCCATGGCACTCACTCTGAATTCAGGTCCATTGTGGATGCGATATCCTCAATAAGATCCCGGGCTTCCTCCCGGCGGGGCGCCTCGCTTATGATCCTCACTATCGGTTCGGTGTTGCTCGGTCGCACGTGCACCCACCTGTCGGCCCAGTCGAGCCGGACCCCATCCCGGCCATCTGCCCCGGCCTCCGGGTATCTGGCCGGAAGCTCCTTCAGACTGCGCCTCAGCTCCTCTGCTCCACCACCCGGCAGTGCATAGCGCGACTTGAGCATTGCGTAACTCGGGACGGTCGCCCTGAGACCCGGGAGATCCAGTCCGCTCAACGCCAGGGCCGTAAGGATCAGTGCGGAGCCGGTCAGGCCGTCCCGCCCGGTGACAACGTCGCGATGGATGACACCTCCATTGCCCTCTCCGCCGATTATCGCTCCCGCGGCCAGCATGCCGTTTGCCACGTTTATCTCGCCGACAGGAGTGCGCAGAAGAGCAGTGCCGGCCCCGGATGCGACATCGTCTATCATCCTGGAGGTCGACAGGTTCGTCACCACGGGTCCTTCGACCACTTCCAGAACCCTTCTGGCCGCCAGTGCCAGGGTCACTTCCTCACCCATCGGTTCTCCGTCGGGTCCGACCAGGGCCAGCCTGTCGGCGTCGGGATCGAGGGCCACTCCAAGGTCGGCTCCCCTCTCCACGACCTCTCTGCCCAGATCGACCAGAGCGGGCGGCAGCGGCTCGGGCGGGCGGGGGAAGGTACCGTCCGGATCGCAGTAGAGGGGATGCACCTCAACGCCGCAACCTTCCAGGAATGAGGGTACTATCCCGGATGCCGCACCTCCGCCGCAGTCCACAACCACCGCAAGCTCCGCCCCTTCGATCGCCTTCGTATCCACACCCCTGGCCCCTGCCACAAGCTCCATGTGCCGGCCGGCCGCACCCATGTCCTCCCTGAATTTCCCGACGGCGGCACCTTTCTCCGATCGGCTCCTCATTGCTGCCTCATCCCCACCCTCTGCGAGCAGTATCTCGACCTCTGCAATGATTTCGAGCGAGGTTTCGGGGGCCAGGAATCGTCCCCGGGGATCAGCGAATTTGAGGCCGTTCCATTCGATCGGATTGTGACTGGCGGTTATCATGATCCCGCCTGCCGCTTTGAGCAGGGCTGTATTCAGAAGCAGGGTCGGTGTCGGTACGATGCCGAGGTCGACCACGGTTCTCCCCATACCCAGGAGAGTTTCTATGATTGCCTCCCGGAGCACAGGTCCCGAGGGCCTCGGATCGCGGGCCAGCAGTATGGAGCCGTCGCCGCACCTGGCTGCGTATGCGGAGGTATAGGCTTCAATAACCATTGAGTCGAGATCGCGATCTGCAATGCCTCGGATTCCCGAAACACCCGCCATCAATGTATCAGCAGAAACAGACACCCGGCCCTCCTCGGAGCTCTCCGGCCAAAGGATTGAATAATATGGAGCCACAGAGCGGACTTGAACCGCTGACCTGCTCATTACGAGTGAGCTGCTCTACCAGCTGAGCTACTGTGGCTTGTCAGAAAGGCAAACGCAATCCATATGCAGTAAAGTAGGCTGCGAATCGGGCAGTGTCAAATCGGCGCAGATATCACTCGAAAGATGGTGCCGGGGCGCAGAATTGAACTGCGGACACCCGCGTTTTCAGCGCGGTGCTCTACCGACTGAGCTACCCCGGCACTCGATATCTTTACCCACAGATTTTCAAATCTGTCCTTCTTCTGTTCAGATTGCAAGCATCTTTAAACCGCACAAATATCCGCCATTCGAATGCACTTATCGTGGGATTTCATTATGATATCTGGACAGGGCACTAGAATACAGCCGTGGAGCCCCGATCGATGAAACACAGCCATCATATATCCGGAGTGATCGCACTCCTGTTGCTCGCCTCGACTGCCGGGTGCGGCAGTGGCGAAGATCGATCCGGATTCGTGGGACGCGTGATACCGCCGCAGGAGCCGGTTCTGCGCATAGCCAGCGGCGGAGATCCGACCGGACTCGATCCAACCCGCTACAGCGACCAGCCCTCCTGGCGCGTGGCCAGACTTCTCTTCGAAGGATTGCTCTCATTCACCTCCGATGGACGCACAACCGCCGGTGTTGCCCGGGGGTGGAGCGCGAACAGTACGGCTACTCTTTTCACATTCGAACTCCGCTCAGATGCAAGATGGAGTGACGGCACGCCCGTTACGGCCGGAGATTTCATCTTTGCCTGGCGGCGGGTGCTCGATCCCCGCTTCGGTGCCGAAACCGCGGAAGGATTGTACCCGATCAAGGGCGCCGGGCAGATAAACAGAGGAGAGGCTCAGCCGGGTACTCTGGGTGTGCGCGCTCTCTCCGACAACCTGCTCGAGGTGGAACTGGAGCACCCCGATCCCGGATTCCCTGCACGAACGGCGCTTCCTCCATACTTTCCCCTGCCGGCACCTTCTGTCCGGAGTGATTATCTCAACTGGCCCGCCGGAACCGATCCTGTCTGCAACGGCCCCTTCGTTCTGGAGAGCTGGCAGCCGGACGACAGGCTCACGGTGCGCCGCAGTGATACCTACTGGAACAGAGAGGAGGTGGAACTGCAGGGGGTGGTCCTTCTTCCGCTGACCGATCCGGCAACCACCATCAACCTGTACCGGGCCGGCGAGATAGACTGGACCACCGCCAACACGATCCCGATGGATCAGGCCCGTCAGCTTCTGCAGCAGGGAGCTCCGGAAGTGCACGTCAGCCCGGTCTACGCCACCTACTATCTGGAGGTGAATACCCGTAAAGCCCCCACCAGCGACCTGAGGGTTCGCCGCGCACTCGAAATGACCGTTCCCCGGGAAGCTATCGCCGGACAGATATATGGAACAGGACACATACCGAGCCGGGTGCTCGTTTCGACCGACCTGCCCGACTGGACTCCACCGGAGAGGGAACCGGTGGATATCGAGAGAGCTCGCCGGCTGCTCGCCGAGGCCGGCTATCCCGGCGGCGAGGGAATGCCCGCACTCGTTTACCTCTACAACGCAGGCGGACCGCACGGCATGATCGCAGAGTTCCTGCAGGGGGCGTGGCAGCAGCAGCTTGGGATCGATCTCGAACTGGTACCGATGGAATTCGCCTCGATGGAGGAGAGGGGGCGCCAGGGCGACTTCCATCTGCTCAGAAGCTCGTGGCTTGCCGATCTGCCTGCGCCGGAGGAATTCCTCACCGTCTTTCAGACGGGAAACCCCAACAATCTGACCGGCTGGCACGACGGGCGATTCGACCTCCTGCTCGGCCGGGCCCGCAGTACCCTCGACCGGACCGAACGATTCAGACTTCTGCGCAACGCGGAGCAGATGCTGCTGGATGACGCTCCCATAATTCCCGTGCTGCACTATGCAACAGTGCAGCTGGTCAAGCCTTACGTCGAAGGGCTGAATCCGAATCCTCTCGATGTGATCGGGTGGGCGGGCCTGAAGATCGATCTGGAGTGGCGGCCCCCCCGGTGAGGCTTCTCCGTCGAAGAGTTGCGGCGGCAATCCCCACCCTCTTTGCCGTCGTAACGATAACATTCATCATTGTCCGTGCAGCTCCGGGAGGGCCGTTTCAGGACGAAAGGGTGGTGCCGGAGACGGTGCGGGCAAACATCGAAGCCCGCTACGGTCTCGACGAGCCGCTGGCGATCCAGTACCTGAAATTCTGGCGCAACCTGCTGACCGGCAGGCTCGGGCCCTCCTTTCAGCATCCTGAAATACCAGCATTTTCCATACTTGTCGACGGCGCCCTCCCCAGTTTCATCGTGGGCATCACCGCCGCTCTCATAGCTCTGCTGCTGGGGCTGGGCGGAGGAACGCTGGCCGCACTGCGGCCTCGAATGTCACCTCTGATATCGGCACTTTCACTGGTTGCCCTGGCAATCCCTGTCTTCGTCCTCGGTCCTCTGCTGATCCGACTTTTCGCCCTGGAACTTGGCTGGCTGCCGGCTGCTCTCTGGGGATCGCCCCGACATCTCGTTCTTCCCGCCATGACCCTCGGCCTGCCGGTGGGAGGGGCGCTCGCCCGGTTCTGGCGGACCCTGCTCAACGATTCGCTGAATTCCCCTGAATGCATCTCTGCCAGGGCCAGGGGACTCGGTGAGCTGGAGGTAGTGCGTTTCCATGCGGCCCCCGTCAGCCTGCCCCTGCTGCTCAATTACACGGCTCCCATGATCGCCGCTCTGGTAACGGGAAGTGTCGTTGTGGAGAAGATCTTCGCCCTGCCCGGTATGGGCAGATATTTCGTGGACAGCGCACTGGCCCGGGATTATCCGGTCGTAATCGGTGCCACCCTCATCTACGCCGTGGTCCTTCTGGCGCTGCACACCGCTGCCGACCTGGCTCACGCGCACCTCGACCCGCGCTTGAAGAGGAGTGAGCAGGAATTATGACGGACGGGCGGATATCAGAGATCAGGATCTCCCCTCTCGACTGGCTGCTTCTCTTTATTGTCGTCGGTGGTGCCCTCGCCGCCCTGCTCGGGCCCCATTTTCTGAGCACTCAGCTTGCCGGCAGTGTGGAGCCGACAGCCACACCACCGGGTACCGGACACCTGCTGGGTACCGATACCCTGGGCCGTGACATGCTGGCCCGCCTGCTGGAGGGGATGCGCACCACTCTCATCGTCGGAGTGGCGGCCACATTGATGGCTCTTATGATCGGAACCCTCTACGGGGGAGCTGCAGGTCTGGCCCGGCCGAAGATCGACGAGTTGATGATGCGCGGAGTCGACGTCGCCCTGGCGCTGCCGTTCATGCTGCTGGTGATACTTCTGGTAAGCCTTTTCGGCCGCAGTATCCTTCTGCTCTTTCTGGCTCTCGGGCTGATTGCCTGGCTTCCCCTGGCCAGGGTTGCCCGGGCCGGAGTACACAATCTGAGGGAGGAACCGTATCTGGAAGCGACCCGCATGATGGGGGGAAGCTATCGCTACACTCTTCGCGCCCACCTCTTTCCCCAGCTGGGTGCGCCGCTGGCCGTTTACGCCACATGGATGCTTCCCGTAGTGATGATGCAGGAGGCTTTCCTGTCTTTCCTGGGTTTGGGGGTGGCTCCGCCGATGGCGTCGTGGGGAACTCTGATCGCCGATGGAGTGGCCCGCATCGAAACCGCCCCATGGATTCTGCTGGCAGCCGGCGGCTCTCTGGCGATCTGGCTGATAGCCCTCCATCTGGCCGGTGAGAGACTGGCCGGCCGCCTTAATGTGCATCGTACAACGGGTGCATTCGAGAGGGTCGCATCCGCCGGAGACCGGCTGCCTGGAGAGCTTCCCGAATGAGCGGGTGCATCGAACTTGTGGAATTGTCGGTACGGTTTCCACCGGGAGAACCGGTCCTCGATATACCCCGATTCGAGCTGGAGCCGGGAAAGATCACTGTAGTTGCAGGACCTACAGGTTCGGGCAAGAGCACTCTCGGCCACGCGATGGCCGGACTGCTGCCATACCTGGGCGCACGCGCATCAGGAACCCTGCACATCGGAGGGGAGATACTCTCTCTGGATGACGCCGGCGGCTGGAAGGGTATCAGAGGCCGTCTGATCCGGTGGATCCCGCAGGAACCGGCACGCGCATTCACCGCCTCCCGACCTCTGCTGCCCCAGATGCTCGAGGGGATCGAAAAGAGCGACCGGATCACCGGGAAACTGGATTCACTGCTCGAAACGGCCGCTCTTCCCCTATCTGAGCAGCTCGCCGCAATCCATCCATTCGAGATGAGCGGGGGGATGCTGCAGAGGGCAGCCCTTGTGAGCGCCTTCCTGCCCGATCCGATGGTGGTTGTAGCCGACGAACCGACGGCCCATCTCGATCCGCTCAGATCGCTCGAGATCGCACGTACGGTGACCAGACTTGTAGCAGAGGCGTCGGTGGCTCTTCTCTGGATCACCCACGATCTGCGGATGGCCTCGGCCCTGGCCGACAGGATCGTCTTCCTTTCAGAGGGACTTGTTGTGGCCGATGGTGATCCCGAACCGCTCCTCGATCCCGCCCGGGAGGATTCTCCTCCCATTGTGAAGGCGTCGGCCAGAATGGCGCTCCCCCAATGAACTACGACAGAGTTCTGCAGATCAGCGACGCGGTTGTTCGACCCGGCGGACCCGGAACAGCTATCGTTCTGAACGAGCTGACTCTATCTGTCCTCAGGGGAGAAACGGCAGTACTGGTCGGGTCGAGCGGCACCGGCAAGACCACCATACTCAGAACTGCGGCCGGTCTGCTTACACCCGATCAGGGGAGTGTCAGCAGATGTGAGCGAACAGGTTACATGCCGCAGCACCCGTTGACATCTTTCGATCCCAGATGGACGATAGTACGGTCAGTTGCAGAGCCGGCCCGGCTGGCAGGTGCCGGCAGGGATGAAGCGGTCGAGCAGGCTGTCGCAACACTGCAAACGGTCAAGCTCTCTGATGCCGAGTGGCACAGGCGCCCCTCGTCCCTTTCCGGAGGTCAGCTCAGAAGAGCTGCCATCGCACGGGCCCTGGTGATGCACCCAGACCTGATTCTCGCCGACGAACCTACTGCCGGACTCGATCCCGAGGCGGCGCTTCAGCTCGTGGATCTGTTCAAAACTGTCTCGAAATCCAACGAATCGGGTGTCCTGTGGGTGACTCACGATCTGGGAGTAGCTGCGGCGGTTTCAGACAGGATTATGATACTGGAGGATGGTACGATCGCAGAATCGACAACTATGCAGCGGCTGGTTTCAGATCCGCAGTCGGAAAGCGGGCGTGAAATGCTGAATGCATGGCTGCCGCTGGACAGGAGTGCGGCTCGAAACCGGCTGGCCGAATAGGAAACGGCCCTTTTGCGCAATCTCAATGTCAATCAACTGATCTCGTGTACGGCCCCACCCAGATCGTCCGGACCCACTATCAGGGTCCGGCTCGATATACCCTCCTCAGACCACCGCTTCTGCATCGGCCCGCATATCTCTTCCAGCCTTTCGACAGATCCTTCCGCCAGTACCAGCAGAGTGGGACCTGCGCCGCTCAGCCAGATCGCATCGGCCCCTCCCTGCCAGGCCAGAGCCAGCAACTCGTCAAAGCAGGGTATAAGACGTGCCCGGTACCGCTGGTGCAGGAAGTCTTCTACAAGCTGCCTCAGATAATCTGTCTGCCCCTCGGAGAGAGCCTGGAACAGGAAGAAGGACCGCTGCTGATTGGTAACCGCATCCAGATGGGAAATCTCGGCCGGGAGTGCTTCCCTGGCGAGTTTCGTGGAAAGTGCGATATCGGGAACAACCGCTCCCATCAGATAATCATCGAAAAGCCTGGCCCTGTGAGTGATGACATTCTCCCCGATGGGAGCTGAAGCAATCAATCCACCCATGAGGGAGGGCGCCGCGTTATCCGGATGGCCCTCGATGGCGGCAGCCAGGGCCAGCAATCTCTCCTTCCCAAGAGAAGCATCGGCCAGACTTTCTCCTGCCAGCAGACCTGCCACGAGGGAGGCGGCGCTGGCGCCCAATCCGCGTGCAACAGGAATCTCCGAAGAACCCGAGACCATCACCCGGCCGTCAAGCGTCAGACCTGCAGCATTCCAGGCGCTTATCAGTCCCCGCACGGCCAGGTTGCTGTCGTCGAGAGGAACGGGTGCCGGAGGCTCTGTTCCCTCCCCTTCCCATTCGATCACCCATTCCGGATCAGCGGTAGAAGCCATGACGAAGGTTCCATCCACCGTCACGGTCAGGCGAACATATATATCAAGAGCCAGACCGAAGAGGTCGAATCCCGGTCCGAGGTTGCCTGTGGAGCCCGGCACTACCGCCTGCACGGTACGGATCATAATTCCATCTCTCCTGCCCGAATCGAGGCTCATACAGACTCCACGACGTTCATCTGAATATGCTGCGGTTATAGTCGGCAGCAGTGATCTGTTTTATACTAAGTCCGGAACTGTACCGAACCAACGGCCTTCATCAGCCGTCATTATAACCAGTCGTATTTCAGTGATTAGAGTGTCGTAGGAGTAGATGGACGAGAAACTTCTTATAGAGCGCGCCCGCAGCGGGGATGACAATGCATTCGGGGAACTTGTCCGTTTGCACCAGGATCGCGTCTATCGTACTGCAGTTCGCCTGGTCGGTCCCGAGGATGCACACGACATAACGCAGGAAGTCTTCATCAAGGCTCATGGCGAGCTGAAGAGATTCCGCGCCGGATCAGCGCTTTCTACCTGGCTCTACCGCATGACCGTCAATCTCTCTCTCAACTACCTGAGAGGATCAAGGAGGGAGAAAGATCGGCGGGAGAGGTATGGACCGGGTGTGTCAGATCCTCCTCCCAGCGCTGAAAAACGTCTCATCGAACAGGAATTCACCGTCGCTGTATGGGCCGTAATCGATTCTCTTCCAGAGAGGCAGCGCACAGCAGTTGTGCTCCACCGTTTCGAAGACCTCTCGGCGGCCGAAACAGCCAGGGTGATGGGATTGAGCCTGGGTGCAGTTGAATCGCTTCTGCATAGAGCGAAGCTGAGCATGCTGGAATCGTTTCAGAAGAAGGGCCTGCGGCCCGACAGCAGGATGAAAAAGAGTGAAAAATCATCCGAAGGTAATGGGAATCCTGCGGGTTCTAAAGGATGAGAGGGCATCCAATGATGGATTTAAGTAAAGAAAATCAGGGCAATCCCGACAAATACAGGAAGATGGTCCCGGCATATCTGGCTGGAACGCTCAACGAGCGTTCACGCAGAGGCCTTGAAGACCATCTTGAAGGGTGCGTGACATGCCGATCGGAACTGGAGCTGCTCAACAGTATCTGGGAGGCTCTTCCCGACCGCACACCGCACGATGCACCTCTCGACTACTGGCCTCCTGTCCGGTCGCGGCTCGAAAAGAAAAACATTGCGGCATTCCCATCGGCCCAGCCCCGCTGGAGGGTTGCCCTCTCCTTTGCAGTGGGACTGGTCGCCGGCCTCGGTTTCTGGGTGATCGGAACAGGCGGACCCACTCTGAGCATGGCAGCTTCATACGAGCTTACCGAGCACGAAATCCTCTTCGAATACCTCGACCCGATACCGCCGGTATCCATGGCCGGTCAGTACCTGACCGTCCTTTCTGTTGAGGAGGAAGATATCGAGGTGGAATATGAACGGTAAGCGTCTGGGAACACTGCTGCTTGCCGGTTCTCTCGGTCTCAATGTGGCTCTGGGAGCCGTAATTGTCTCTCGGGCGGTCACCAGAAGCAGGGAATCCGCTCGTTTTGAATTGGACAGGTCGCGTCGGGCTGGTGATCAGAGAGGACGATACAACTGGCAGTCCCGTTACAGGACGGAATCCGACACGGCGCGCTCATTCCCCAGGCTCGAACGGGAACAGATCGATCAATTACGGGATATGCGCAGGGAGATGGAGGAAGTGATCACGCCCCTGCGAGATCAGATTCAATCCCATCAGGCTTCGATAAGAGAGGAACTGGCCAGACCTGAACCCGACTTCGATCTTCTGGACGACATCACCGGGGAGATAGCGCAGCTCCAGGCCGCTATCCAGCAGCACTCGCTCCGACTTATATTGAGAGAAAGGGAGATCCTGACACCCGAGCAGTTCAGGAGTTTCATCAGGATGATGATGCCGGGACAATACGGTCCGGGTAAATCGGGACGCTCAAGACACCGGGAACCCTCTGACAGAGATTCCACACATGGCTCGAATCGAGATCCGC
>CAZWVF010000030.1:0-32295 GCA_964637695.1 uncultured Gemmatimonadota bacterium
GGAAATCGGGAGAAGGATTCCACAAGTATTGAGGATTCCAGAGGTATCAGGAAATTGAGCCTGTCCGAGAAGCCGACGATAGCGAGGGTTACGCTGGCGCTGGATGGCAAGGCGGTCGAGCGGAATACCCGGAGACGTAGCCACTGTGCTACGTCGAGGATATTCTGCGAAGACCAACGCAGCCAGCCGGATTCCGGCGTAAGCCGCAGCCGGAGTGTTTCTCGGACAGGCTCAAATGTGCCGGCAATACCCTCATGAGTGTTAAAAGGAGAACCTGATGGATTTCGACCTGAATGAAGAACAGAAAATGATCCAGGATACCATCCGGAAATTCGCCAACGAGGAAATCGCTCCTGTAGCCAGTGAAAACGACAAGAAGGGCGAATTCCCGAGAGATCTCTTCAACAAGATGGCGGCACTCGGGTTTGTCAGTACACCGATCCCGGAAGAGTACGGCGGGGCCGGGTTCGATTTCATCAGCCATGCCATTGTTGCCGAGGAGATAGGTCGGGTGGATTCATCTCTACGCGGAACCTATTCGGTTCAGGTCTCTCTCGTCGAACTGCCGATCTTCAAATTCGCCAGTGAAGAGCAGAAGCAGAAATACCTTCCCAGACTGACCAGCGGTGAGTGGATAGGCTGTTTCGGTCTCACCGAACCCGATGCCGGAAGCGATCCTGCAAGCATGCGTACGACTGCCGTTGAAGATGGGGATTACTACGTGCTGAACGGCCAGAAGACCTGGATCACAAACGCCGGGATTGCCGACATAGCCATTGTCTATGCCAAAACGGACCTGGAGGCGGGGGCCAGGGGAATAACCGCTTTTCTGGTAGAGAAGGATTATGAAGGTTTCTCGACCAGGGACCTGCACGACAAACTGGGTCTGCGGGCGTCCAATACAGGTGAGATCTACCTGGAAAACTGCCGTGTTCCGAAAGAGAACGTCATGGGGGAGGTCAACAGGGGATTCAAGGTAGCATTGGGTACTCTCGATTTCGGCCGGTTCACCGTAGCCGCCGGTTGTGTCGGTTCAGCGCAGGGCTGCATCGATGTCTGCAAGAAATACGCGAAGCAGAGGATACAGTTCGGCAAGCCGATAGCCAGCTTCCAGTTGATCCAGCAGATGATCGCAGACATGGTGGTTGAATGCGAGGCAGGCCGGCTCCTGGTTTATCGTGCCGGGGATATGAAGAACAAGGATATGCCCAATACAAGAGAAACCTCAATTGCAAAGTATTACTGCAGCGAGATGGTTAACCGGGTGGCCTACAAGGCGATCCAGATTCACGGAGGCTACGGTTTTTCGGGAGAGTATGACGTAGAACGGTTCTACCGCGATGCCAGGATCAATACGCTCTACGAGGGAACCTCACAGATCCAGCAGCTGATCATCGGAGCATTCGAACTGGGTATCAAGGCATTCGACTGACAGGCGGTCAGATTCTGAATTGAGTGATTCGATCGAGGATGTGAGATCAGCACAGGAGAACAGGGATATGTACGAGACACTTATTTACAGGAAAGAGGACAACATCGGTCTCCTGACCATCAATCGTCCGGAGAAAATGAATGCGATTTCAGCCGGGTTGACAGCAGAGCTGGCCCAACTGCTCGACGAGATCGAAGAGGACGATGAACTGAGGGTGCTGATAGTCACCGGTGAGGGAGAAAAGGCTTTTGTCGCCGGGGCCGATATCGAGGAGCTGGTCGACCGGGATGCCAGGATGGGGCGGCGAGTTACGCAGGAAAGGCAGGCCCTTTTCGCCCGTTTGGAAAGTCTGTCGATCCCTGTCATTGCTGCCGTGAACGGTTACGCACTGGGAGGAGGGCTTGAACTGGCACTGGCCTGCAACATCAGAATCTGTTCTGAGAATGCGCAATTTGGAGCCCCGGAAGTGAAACTGGGTATAATCCCGGGCGATGGAGGCACCCAGCGTCTGCCCCGTCTTGTCGGTCTCGGGCGCGCCATGGAGATGATACTGACCGGTGACTTCATCGATGCACAGGAAGCCCACCGAACAGGTCTGGTCAATAAAGTGGTCCCGGCTGAAGATCTGATCGAGAGTGCGATGGAACTCGCCCGCACGATCGCTTCACGACCGCCTCTTGCCGTCATGTACGCCAAAGAGGCTGTCAACAGAAGCCAGGAGGGGGACTCGGCGGCAGGTTTTACACTCGAGTCCTATCTGCACGCTCTGCTGTGCACTACAGAAGACAAGAAGGAGGGTGTTGCCGCTTTCCTGGAAAAGAGGAAAGGGACTTTCAAGGGTGAATAATAATCACACCCTGAATCTGACCTGTAACTGACCCGTATCATCTCTGTTGAATACTGAACTGACAGGTCATCTTCAGGTCGTCTTCAGGTCATCATAGAGTGTACCTTTTGTGTCATCAGATACGTATCTTTATGGAGCCGGATATCCGGTAATCCCGCCAGCATGCTGTTCGCCGTTCCGGTAGCCAGTTCTGGTTCGGGCCGGTTCGGCGTTTCTTGACCTTTTCTCCCCGATCGGAGTAAATGGAATGCAATTGAGAGTTCATTCATCTGTACGGTCAGGTGATATCCTGAAAGAGAAAGTGATCGGAACAGGATTCGGCATCGTAAGTGCGCTGTTGATTCTTCTTGTGCTGCCGGCCGGCCTGAATGCCCAGCAGATTCCGGTTGCTTCCGGGAGCGATCCGCTGACTATCGAGAAGAGCATAGCGATCGCCCTCGAGGAGAGCAGAAGCGTACTCGACGCCTCATATGCCCTTCAGGTTGCCGAGCGCCAGGTAGCAGAGGCGAGGGGTTCGGCATTTCCCGATCTCACGCTCAATGCAGGGGTTACAAAAAACCTGACGCCACTCGAGTCATTTATTCCGGCGATCATCTTCGACCCGTCCGCGTCACCCGATGACTTCATTGCGTTCAGATTTAGTACCGATAACAACTGGAACGGTGGAATCACTATCAATCAAACTCTCTTCGATTACACGGTATTCATCGGATTGAAGGTCGCCGGCACGGCCCGGCAGCTTGCGGTTGAAGCTCTGAGAGGCGTTGCGCAGCAGACAGCAACAGCGGTCCGCAAGACATTCTACGGTGTCCTGCTTTCCAGAGAAAGCCTCCGTCTTACCGAAAACAGTGTTCAGAGACTGATCCAGACACTCGAGGAGACAAGGGCCAGAAGAGAAGCCGGGTTTGCCAGCGACTACGATGTGTTGCGCCTCGAAGTTGAGCTGGGGAACCTGGAACCTCAGCTGAGAAGGGCTTCAGATGCTCTGGATGCCGCGCGCAGGAATCTGGCGATACTGATGGGAATTAATGTCGAATCGCCGTTGACTCTTGCCGGCAGTTTGATGGAACTTGATCTGGAGACCCGCCGGGCAGCCACGCCGGAATCACAGACTCTGTTGTCGATAGCTGGAAAGCCGGATGCGCTGGAGATGGGGCTCGATCCAATTATCGAGGAGGCTCTGAATAACCGGGCTGATATCCGTGTGATCAGGATCAACCACGACCTTGGCAATGCACGGATCAAAGCCAGCATCTCCAACTATTACCCTACATTATCCGGATTCTACTCCTACACGGTCATCGCACAGGAGAACAACGGACTCGATTTCTTCGGAGAGAACTCAAGTCAGAGAACTGCTCTGTCTCAGGCCGGGATTCAGTTGAGGATTCCTCTTTTCGACGGTTTCAAGACGACGTCCAGGGTTCAGCAGGAGAAACTGGCTCTGCTCAGAGTAGATACACAGATGATCCAGCTGAGAGAGCAGGCGATGAACGAAGTTGAGACCTTGATGGATGCTCTTGAAGAGACAAAACTGCGGGCGCTGGCTCAGTCCCGCAGTGTCGATCAGGCCAACAGGGGCTTCGAGATAGCCCTTGCTCAATACCGGGAAGGTGTGAGCAGCAGGCTGGAAGTTGTGGATGCAGAGAATGCACTGAGAATGGCTGAATTCAACTACGCCCAGGCGGTTTACGACCACCTGAATGCCCAGGCGGATCTCGATCTTGCGATAGGGCAGGTTCCTCTTGTGGATGAGACGATCAGGTAAGAACATGAACGGAATGTTTAGATTGGTTTCCATACTGGAAACTTCGCCAGATTAATGAAAAGGACAGGAAAGCGGAGCGATAGCATGGCAGTTACTACTGGTACAAAGCGAAATCGAGAAAAACCTCTGTTCTATATAGTGGCCTTATTAATACCGGTCATTTTGACGGCCTGTGGTGGAAGCAGTGCGGTGGAGGAAGTCGAATCTATCCGCATTATGAATGTCCAGGTGATCGAGGTAGTGCCTGGGTCATTTACTTCGGCAATCCGCGTCACAGGTTCGGTGGAAGCATTTTACGATGTTACGATCGCTGCCGAAGAGGGTGGGGTGGTCAATGAGATCCTGGTCCCGAAGGGGTCAAACATACGCAAGGGACAGGCTATTGCACGTCTCGGTTCCGAGATATTGGAGGCCCAGCTCGAAGAGGCGAAAGCTGCCGCGGACCTTGCCCGGGAGCAGTGGGAACGGCAGAAGGTTCTCTGGGAAGAACAGCAGATTGGGACTGAACTGGCGTACCTGCAGGCCCAGGGAAATGCCCGCATGAGAGATGCTACTGTCCGGGCACTCGAAGCCAGACTCCGAAAGAAAACAATCCGGAGTCCCGTAGACGGAATATTTGAGGATTACTATTTCGAACTTGGTGAATATGCAGCACCGGCACTTCCATTTGCCCGGATAGTTTCACTCGATCTGGTGAAGATCACGGGTGGTGTTCCCGAACGATTCACACGGGATGTTGAGGTTGGTACTCTGGTAGAAATTTCAATCGATAACTGCCCTGATGCAGACTGTACCGAAAGTATCGCGCTCGTGGGTGACACCGTTGATCCCGATTCCCGGACATTCACCGTGGAAGTACATCTTCCAAATCCTGACCGGATCATGAAACCCGGCATGCTTGCGAACATGAATATACAGCTTCAGGAGATCTCCGATGCACTTGTTGTGCCGCAGCAGGCTGTGCTGCGAAGCGAGACCGGGTACCAGGTATTCGTTGTTGAAACCGTTGACGGTAGAGATGTAGCCAACTCACGCAATGTAGTGCTTGGACCCGCGAGGGAAGGCAGGATAGTGGTTACCGAAGGACTCGCAGCAGGCGATCGAGTTGTTACAGTAGGGCAGCTGAAACTGGGATCGGGTGACCTGGTGAGTATCGTTGGCGGCAGTGGCGGCTCCGATTGGGAGGATGGGACAGGATGACTGTGGAAGGACCAGGGGGAACGAATAGTAGAGCCATGAGGGTTGACCTCGACAGGTATAAGGAATTCCGGCTGACCAGCTTCGCTATCCGGAATCCCACCAGTGTCCTGGTCATCACCGTCATCATTGTTGTGATGGGGATCACATCGTACATCAGGATACCGAAGGAAGCTTCTCCTGAGATCACGATTCCCAACATCCTTGTCAACACTGTGTATCCGGGTGCTTCGCCTGGTGACGTCGAAAGTCTGATTACCCGTCCTCTCGAAAGGGAACTGGCAACCATCGATGACATCAAGAACCTCACTAGCAATTCTGTCGAGGGTTACTCGATGGTGAATGTCGAGTTCAATGCCGGAACGGACATGGATGAGGCACTGAGCCGGGTTCGGGAGAAGGTGGATCTGGCCAGGCCGGAACTGCCGGATGAGGTGGATGAACCCCGGGTCATCGAGATCAACATGTCCGATTTCCCCATCATGCAGGTGAACATCTCCGGTGAATACAGCCAGGTAAGACTCAAGGAGATAGCCGAAGAACTTCAGGACCGTATCGAGGGGATACCTGAGGTCCTGGAAGCCAACCTGTCGGGTGGTCTGGAGAGGGAGGTTCAGGTCAACGTGGATCTGCCGCGTTTGAAATACTACAATCTCACCTTCTCGGATGTTGCAACTGCAATATTGATGGAAAATATCACCATTCCGGGCGGGTCCATCGACGTAGGGCATCTGAAGTATCTCGTTCGTGTTCCAGGTGAATTCACCAATACAGAAATCATTGAGGGGATAATAGTCTCCACTCCGAATGATTACCCCGTCTACGTACGTGACGTCGCCGAAGTCGATTTCGGATTCAAGGAGAGAGAAACCTACGCCCGAATGGATAACATTCCGGTTGTTACTCTGAGTGTTACCCAGAGGGCCGGCGAGAACATCATCGAAACGGCCGAACAGGTTAAGGCGATCATCGGGGAGATGGAGCTCGAGTTCCCGCCGACAACCCGGGTCACGATCACATCCGACCAGTCGATTTATGTAAGGGACATGGTCTCGAACCTGGAGAACAACATCATCTCCGGATTGATCCTGGTCGTGATGGTGCTTCTCTTCTTCCTCGGAGTCAGGAACGCCGTTTTCGTCGGTATAGCGATCCCTCTCTCCATGCTCCTCTCCTTCATAATCATGGATATAACAGGGATAACCATGAACATGATCGTCCTCTTCAGTCTGATCCTGGCCCTGGGGATGCTGGTCGACAATGCCATAGTAATGGTGGAGAACACATTCAGGTACATGGAGGAAGGATTTGAGCGGCAGATAGCTGCGAGGAAGGCCGCAGGGGAAGTGGCGATACCCATTACGGCCGCGACCGCAACGACACTGGCTGCCTTCCTGCCGCTTATGTTCTGGCCGGGAATCGTCGGCGAGTTCATGGGTTATCTGCCCCTGACCCTGATCATTACTCTCAGTTCATCGCTGTTCGTGGCGCTTGTCATCAACCCGACCCTCTGTTCCCTTTTCATGGATACGCGGAAGGGGCCGAAGAGGAGGATGACCGGGGCGGCCCGCATTCTGATGCTTGCGATCATTATCCTCTTCCTCCTGATGGTTGCATCAGTTAACGGACTGACAAGCCTGCTCTTCATCGCGACGGGAGTCCTGCTTTTCCTCTTCTACTACTTCGTTATCAGGCGGATGACGGATCTTTTTCTCGACCACGTTATTCCGGCCATGCTCCGTCTCTACGAGAGCAACCTGCGATGGGTGCTCGATCACCGGATGTCGATCATCGGCCTGACGACGCTGGCCTTTATTACGAGCTTCATTCTCTTCGGAATGTTCAATAACGGAGTCGAATTCTTCCCCGAGAATGTACCGCCGGATGACCTGTGGATTCAGGTCGAGGCACCCGTTGGAACCAGAGTCGATTTCACAGACAGCATAGTGCGTCGGATTGAAGAGGAAACCGGAGCGCTGGAGAGCAGCATCGATTTCGAATCGGTGGTTGCCACTGTCGGCATGCAGCAGGGCGACTGGATGGGTGGTGGTTCATCCACCAATCTGGCAACAGTTGGAATCAGTCTGGTCGATTTTAAGGAGCGTTCTCACGACGCTTTCGAAGTACTTGAAACACTGCGCGGAAGTATCGGTAAGAACATGGCCGGAGCCGAAATCTCGGTAGACGTACCCGAAATGGGGCCACCGACCGGATTACCTGTCGTAATCGAGATAAGCGGTGTTGATACAGAAATACTGACCGAGCTTTCCGAGAGAACGATAGATATGCTCGAGAACTCATCGGTCGGCTCCAAGCTGGACGGACTCGAGAGTGACCTCTCGGAGGGTCGCCCTGAACTGGTTGTAGACGTGGACCGGGAGAGGGCGGCGCTCTTCGGTCTGAGCACCAACCGGATCGGATTTGAAGTCAGAAGTGCGATCAACGGTATCGAAGCCAGTACCTTCCGGGATGGAGAAGATGAATACGATGTAATTGTAAGACTGGCGGAAAAATACCGTCGGGATCTCGATGCCTTGTCCGATCTCACCATCGTAGAAGAGGATCAGGCAATCCCCCTCTCCTCGGTGGCCAGCTGGCGGGTCAGCGAAAGCTACGCCGGTATCAACCGGAGAGACCAGAAGCGGGTTGTGACCATCAGCAGTAATGTACGTAGCGGTTATCAGCCTGTAGCAGTTCTGGCTGAAGTTCAGGCTCTGATGGCCACACTGATCGAGACATTCCCGACCGATTATACGGTTTCATACGTCGGCGAGAACGAATTCCAGGATGAAGCGGAGGAATTCCTGGGTCAGGCATTCCTGATCGCACTCTTTCTGATCGCATTCATCCTGATAAGCCAGTTCGATTCGGTGATAAAACCGCTCATCATAATCTCGAATGTCCTGCTTTCGATAATCGGGGTGCTGCTGGGTCTCATTGTGTTCCGCATGCCCTTCGGCGTCATCATGACCGGAGTAGGGATAATCAGTCTGGCAGGGATCGTGGTGAACAACGGGATCGTGCTGATCGACTACATTGAGATCCTTCGGGAACGGGATGGCCTGGAGCTGCGTGAGGCCCTGATCAAGGGGGGCATGACGCGTTTCCGCCCCGTAATCCTTACCGCGATAACGACCGTTCTTGGTCTTGTACCGCTGGCAATCGGATTGAACATCGACTTCATGGGATTGTATACCGTCCTGCAACCGAACCTCTACTGGGGGGGTGAGCAGGCCGTGTGGTGGGGACCAATGGCGATAGCGGTAATCGCAGGGCTTTCATTTGCCACATTCCTGACACTGATCCTGACGCCTGTGATGTACTCGCTCTTCGATGAATTCGGGGACTGGTCAAGACGGGTATTCACAAGGTCGGCCTGATAAAGCCGGATCTTTCGGCTTCGGTCAACAGGGTAGATTTGAAGGTTCTGGATTCCTGGCCTGGACTGAATTACAGTTCGCAGGGTGATAACCTGATAGTGGATACGGGGATCTTATGCGTGTTCTGCTGGTAGCCAGTTCGCGATCGATGGCAGGGTTCGATATGACGACGAGGTTGCCCAACCTCGGATTGAACTCCATCGCTGCGAACCTCGATCGGGATCTCTGTGAGGTGAAGGTTGTAGATCTGGTTGTCGCCGGCCGCAAACCGAGGAAGTATTTCCAGCAACTGCTCAGCCGTTATCAGCCCGATACTGTTGGTTTCAGCTGCATGATATTCCAATATGATGAAACACTCGCCCTGATAAAAATCACGAAGGCATTCAACAGGGATATCACCGTTGTGCTGGGTGGCTATCACGCCACCGTCACTTTTGACGAAATCATCGAAAGTGATGACATGGAATTCATCGATTTCATCCTGCGGAAGGAAGGCGAGATCGCCTTCAACGGGCTGATAAAGGCTCTCGGGAATGGTGGTGACTGCAGCGAGGTCCCCAATCTCTCATTTCGGGATTCAGGATCGATCATTCATACCGCCGACAACCCGGTTCTCGACCTGGACGAGATCAAACCGCCCGACAGGGATTCCAGAGTTATAAAGAAGGGATTCCATTTCCTGGGATACCCGGCGGATGTGTCGGAGACCTCACGGGGCTGTGCCTACGACTGCAGCTTCTGCAGCATTGGCATGATGTACGGCAACAGTTACAGAACCTTCAAAATCGACAGGATCCTGGAAGATATCAGGGACATCCAGGCTCGTGGTGCCAGGGCGATTTTCTTCATAGATGACAATATCACCCTGCATGGAAAACGCTTCAAGGAGGTATGTGAAGCGATTATCGATGCCGGATTGAACGATATCAAATACGTCACCCAGGCAAGTGTCAGGGGTTTGAAGCAGACGCCTGGTCTTGCCGAGTCAATGGCCAGGGCTGGATTCAAATACATATTCCTGGGAATAGAAAACGCGTCGGATGAGACACTCGAGTTCCTGAACAAGAGCAACCAGCTTGAGAGCAGTGACGCCTACGAGGTCGTTGCTGAGCTGCAGGAGTATGGAGCCATTGTGATAGGGGGATTCATACTTGGTAATCCTGACGACAAAGAAGAGGATATCTGGGCGAATTACGATTACGCCAAAGCGCTTGGAATAGACATCCCCGGTTTCGTGATACTGACTCCATACCCCAAGACGGCGATCAGGGCAGAACTGCTGGAGATGGGATTGATAACAAATATCCACGACTACTCCACATACGATCAGTGCCGGGCAAATATCAGAACGAAGCACATCTCAACGGAAAGGCTCTACGAGCTGAGGAATGAACTGGATAAGAGGTACCTGATCGATACCGGCAAGGCGTGGAGCCTGATCCGCCGGCATCCTTCCTTTGCTACCAGGATGATCATCGAGCAGTTCATTAAGAGACCGGGGAAGATGCTGGGCTATCTGAAGGGATTCTCCGGAAAAGCCTGATCAGGTAAGCCTGTACCGCTCACCCTTCCATCTGAAGGTGAAGAAATTGCCCTTCACCATTATTGGAAGGGTTAAGATCAGGTTGGCAACGAATCCAGGCAGGAACCAGGCCAGCAGGTAGTGGCATCTGTATATGAATACCGCCTTCCCCATGAAAAGGAAGTCGACAAAGGCCTTGATCCCAAGTGACATGAGCAGCCATTGAACTATGGCAGCATTCATTAACGAAAGAATGAAGCCGATCCAGATCAGGCAGTAGAGGAGGAGCGCAGGCAGGAAGAACAATCTGACACCTGCAGTTACGATATTGCCTCCGTAAGCTCCCCAGCGGAACCTTTGCTGCAGGAACTCTCTTAATCCTCCTGCACCTGCCGTTGTTACAATCGATGCGGGCTCTGTGGCCACTGCAAATGACCAGGGTGATCTGGTATGTACGTGGTTGAGCAGATAGTTATCCTCGGCAGGCCTGACTGGCAGACGGGAGAATTCCTCCTCTACAGATTCGAATATCTCTTTTCGATATGCGAAATTCGAGGCGGTACAGGTATAGGCAGATCCGGCTCCTATGAAGGCCACACCGAGTGCCCGGTGAGAGAGATAATCGATTGCATCGATACCGGCCCAAAGGCTCTTTGGCCTTGGATACGCTGTGTGGCCGACAACCATGCCTACCTTTTCTCCAAATCGGTCATTAATGGCTGAAAGCCACCCATTATGCGGAACGCAATCGGCATCTGTGCTGACGATGATCTCTCCACGAGCCATCCTTAAGGCTCTAATCAAGGCGGTTTTTTTAGGGGTGACATTCTGCTCTTTCAGATCGACTCGAACAGTTGAAATGTTGTGATAATTTGAACAGAATTCCTGGATTAATTCAGGTGTTCCATCAGTAGATCTGTCATCAGCAATTATCAACTCAAACAGATTCGGTGGATAATCCTGTGATGCGATCGCCTTCAGGCACGCTCCTATATTTTCCTCTTCGTTATGAGCCGCGATTATCACAGTGAGGGAATGAAGTCTGTCGTTTGAAGATAGGGGGATACGGAAAAGTCCGATGAGCAGCACCATCAGCGAAATTGCGTACCATGCTGTAAAAGCCGTCAACAGAACAACAAATATTGTCTCGAAGGCAGTCATTTCACCGATCATTAAAAAGTTCAGCCACCGTAACCGGCTTCATCCCCCTGGAAAGAACATCCTCAAGGATTGAATCGATGGCATTGACAGTTGCAGTGTGATCACGTGTGACATCCTTGAAATGACAGTCGTGGAATAGCAGAATGGATCCAGGGGATATCTTTCTATTTACTCGGTTCACAATTCTCTCGGCAGATATTCCACGAAAATCCCAGCTATTGAAACTCCATAGCACTATTGAAAGATCCAGGTCCCTGCAGATAGAGAGCAGGGCTGGAGTTATGTGACCGTATGGTGGACGCATGAAGTGGTTGGGTTCCCCGGTGATGTTCTCGATCAGCTCCTTCGTACGAACCACCTCACCAAGCAACCGGGATTTCCTCATACGCAACGCAGACATGTGGGAATAAGTGTGATTGCCGATAAGATGTCCCTGGCTTTCGAGCTCTTCGGCTGTTGATCTGTTGCTCTCGATGTTTCTTCCTGATACAAAGAACGTGGCCTTCGCCTGATATCGTTCCAGAACCTCCAGGATCTTTGGTGTGTATTCAGCGTGCGGACCGTCATCAAACGTGATGGCGAAATCGCTGCCTGACCTTGAACCGCTGATGTCTATTCTGCAGTTGAACAGTACCATATATGTAGTATAGAGCTTTTCCTGTCTGCTGTAAGATGAGATATGGTGATTGTAGAGTTCTCCCGATTCCTGTGATTCTGGTTTTATGAGTAAAGAGATACATACGCAAATTGTGGTTGGAATCCTCGCGGGTGGGAAAAGTAGCCGCATGGGTACCGATAAAACACTTCTTAAACTCAACGGATTGAGCCTGCTGGAACGCACCGTTGGAACAGCACTTAAGACCGGTTATGAGGTCGCTGTTTCAGGTTGCGGGCAACCAGAGGGGTGGCTCTTCCCGGATGTTTCCTTCGTACAGGACACCATCCCGCATCAAGGCCCAATTCATGGAATCGTGAGGCTTCTCGAAAGATACGACCGTCCGGTACTTGCCATAGGGTGCGATATGCCTCTGATCACCGTGGAACTTCTGAATTGGCTGATTGGGCAATCATCAGATCATATGCAGCCGGATGGCCTGGCCACCCTGAATTCCCAAAAAACGATCCAGCCGCTTTTATCCATTTATAATCCGGAGGTCCTCGGACAAATTGATGCTGAGTTCAAAGAAGGCACATACTCGGCAGTTGATGTTATCGAGGCAGGACGATTCGGCATGGTAACGATTCCGGCAGGAAAGGGATCATTGCTCTTCAGCGTCGACACGCCGGACGATTTTGAATATGTACAGGGGATTCTGAGGGAACAGGATGCTGACTGAATGACCGGGGATCGAGTCATACGCACGGTGTGTCCGAGGAACTGTTACTGCACCTGCGGGATGCTGATAACTGTCAGGGATGGACAGATCGTTCAGATCGAGGGTGATCCTTTAAACCCTGCCACAGGGGGAAAGGTCTGCCTCAAAGGTCTCAGCTATGTGGAACGCGTCAACGCTCCCGATCGGCTCCATGCACCTCTGCGGAGGAATAAAGGCAGTGATCGGTTCGAGCCGGTCAGCTGGGAGGATGCTCTGGACGGGATCGCGAAGGGATTGGAACAGTTGCGCGTCAGCGATGGTCCACTCTCCGTATTCTATTATGAAGGATCCGGAAATCACGGAGCCCTTTCGGTTATGGCGGATGTGTTCTGGAACCAGTTCGGTGGATGTACCAGAGCCCATGGAGATCTCTGCTGGTCTGCAGGATTGGAAGCAACCCGGCTTACATATGGAGCCAACCTGCACGATCATCCCGTTCTGACCCGAGAAAGCCGATTCATAATGTTATGGGGTCACAATCCGGCCGAAACCAATATCCATCAGATGCGCCTGATCTTTGAAGCGCAGGAAAAAGGTGCCGCATTAGCTGTCATTGATCCCAGATCGACCGATACTTCCGATGCCGCTGATATCCACCTGAGGCCCAGACCGGGCACAGATGCCGCTCTTGCCATGGGAATGGCAAACGTCCTGAACAGTGAAGGATTAACAGACCGGCCATTTCTCGGGCGGAATGCCGTAGGAGTAGAACCTTTTCTGGAGAGAGCGGGGGAGTACCCGGTTGAACGGGTGGCGGAAATCACCGGACTTTCCGAACAGGAGATACATGACCTTTCGGTTGCCTATGGCAGTAACCGCCCGGCACTGCTTATAGCTGGTTTCGGTTTACAGCGGCACCATCATGCAGGCCAGACCATGCGTACGGTGGCACTGCTTCCAGCGCTTACCGGCAACATTGGTGTCAAGGGCGGGGGCTGGCAGTATGCCAACCTCGCCAGCCATGTCCTCCGCGAGCCTCCATTGCCGCATCCTCGAAATGGATCAGGACGCTCAATTCCAACATCACGATTCGGTATCGAGCTGCAGCAGCTCAGTGATCCTCCGGTTCGTGCGGCCTGGATCGAAAAGGCCAATCCGGTAAGCCAGCATCCTCAAACCAGCCGGGTTCGTAAAGCGCTGGAAAGCATGGAACTTGTCGTGGTAGTCGATCAGTTCCTTACCGATACGGCACGCATGGCTGACTATGTACTGCCTGCCAAGACTCTCTTCGAAGAGGAGGATCTCGTAACGGCATACTGGCATCCCTACCTGCAGCTGAGACAACAGGTATTGCGGCCTCCTGAAGGTGTAAAGACCGAGACGGAGATCTGGCAGCTGCTCTGCGAGCGATTTGGATTTGAAACCGACTGGTTTTGTAGTGACAGACGAGAACTGCTGAGGAGAATGCTGCCCGAAGGGCAGGGTGGACTGCTCGAGAGAATGGAATCTGAACCGGTGATGTTCAATGGTGCAAATGAGGTCGTGAGTGGCAGCGGGAATGGATATGTGGCATGGCACGATGGCAGTTATCCAACTGAATCGGGCAAGATCGAGTTCGAATCGGAGGAGGCGTCCAGGCTGTGGGGAGTGGACAGGTTGCCATCCTATGAACCGCTTCCCGAGGGACACGAATCGGAAGCTGCATCACGCTACCCGCTGCAGCTCCTGACCTGCAAAACGAGGGAACGGATCCACTCCCAGTTCGGCAACCTGAGCTGGATTCAGGAAGTTGACCGGTCACGCAGGCTGGACATGCACCCTGAGGATGCATTGGCACGAGGACTGTCAGATGGAGAGATGGCTGCAGTCTGGAACGACCGTGGCCGTGTCGAGATTGAGGTGCACTTCGATTACGGTATCCGCCAGGGTGTAGTGCATGTCATCGAAGGCCGTTGTCATCCTGATGATCCCTGGCTCAATCTGCTTACCGATGACGGCATCACCGACATGAACCATGGCGCTACCTTCTACGAATGCCTGGTTGAGGTGGGAAAGCCATGAGCAAAGCTGGATTTCTCATCGACCTGGGAAGATGTGTTGGATGCGGATCGTGCGTGCTGGCATGCAGGATAGAAAACAGCCTTCCCATTGTGATATCGTGGCGGCGCGTTCTTCCTCTCAATCTGGACCGCAAACCGGGCGGTCCGACATATCATTTCTCTGTTGCATGCCATCACTGCGAAAATCCTGCATGCTTCCGGGCATGTCCATCGGGTGCCTGCGAAATTGGAGAGAATGGTGCGGTGACATTGAACGAAAGTCGCTGTCTCGGTTGCAGGTACTGTGAGATGGCCTGCCCATTCGGTGCCCCGGCATACAATGATGGTACAGGGATAATGTCCAAATGCGATTTCTGCTCTGACCGGACCCGTAGTGGAGCGCGACCCGCCTGTATTGAAGCATGTCCGACGGGTGCACTTTCAGAGCTCAGCGAAAGTGAGCAGGAGAGCAGGGTCGAAGATATCCCGGGATTCACAGATCCAGCAGGTTTCAAACCATCTCTAAGATTTATCGAACCCCGGGGAAGGGTGCGGATCGACAGACTTCAGAGGCTGTGGGAGGTGTTGAGGCGATGAGAGAGAACCGTCCTCTGATCCTGTTTACTTCGCTGGCTCAGATGGGAGCAGGAATAGCTGCTGTACAGCCTCTGTTATGGCTCGTGACAGGCAGGTTCATATGGCCCGGATGGATTGAAGTTGCGGCTGTTGCCCTTCTGCTCCTGGCCGGCATGGTCTCTTCACTGGCTCATCTGGGACGAAAGAAGCGGATGCTCTTCGTTCTGTTCCGGATCAATCAGAGCCCGCTCAGCATAGAGTTGCTGCTGACCGGCATCACCTTCACAGCCGCCCTGGCCACCTTTCTCTGGTACCGTACGATCCCGTTCTTCGCCTGGAGAGTGACGATCGTGGCGGCACTGATTCTGCTTTTGGTAATGGGTCTTGTTTACAGGCTGGAAGGACAGCTCACATGGAAGGGGGCTGCAGTAGTTGCACCCCTGACGGCCGGAATGCTCTGGGGATCGGTGTTCCTTCCCGTGGTTGAGAATGCAGCTTCAGGTACTTCCCTGCTGCCGGTCTATTTGCTCATCATAATCGACGTTCTGCTGACGACTGTCAGGTGGAGAACAATCGAACATTCAGGTCGATATGGGCGCCCCGGATTCGCTGCCGCCTTCGAGGACAGGCACAAACTGATCATCACACGACTGATCGTAACTGACCTGCTGACACCGATCGCCCTGCTGCTGATCGATCCGGTTGTGGCACTGATAACCGTCACAGCGGGTGTGTTCATGGATCGCTATATCTTCTATGCCCTGGGAGTCGTGCACACTACAGAAGCCGAGATCAGCAGGGTGGAATCTCTTATCCCCGACCGGTGAACAGGGAATGATCACAGAGATAGCAGGAAAGGGATGACCGGCAGATGGTGGAACTGAGGAAGGAACTGACTCTTTACGGGCTGACGATGGTGGCCATAGGGTCGTGTATCGGCTCGGGCATCTTCCTGACTCCCTCACAGGTCGCCGGCCATCTTCCTGCTCCGGCCTTGATCCTCCTTGTCTGGGCAATTGGCGGAATCATCACACTAACGGGAGCTCTGACCTTTGCAGAGCTGGGAGCGATGTTCCCGCAGACGGGTGGAGTATACGTCTACCTGAAAGAGGGATATGGCGATCTTTTCGGATTCCTGTACGGGTGGGCCTACCTGCTCGTAATCACCACAGGAGCGATAGCAGCCCTGACTATCGCCTGTGCCAGGTACCTCTCCTTCATTTTTCCTCTGGGAGAGAATGGTCAGACCCTGACAGCTATCTCTGCAATAGTTCTGGTAACCGTCGTGAATATCGTCCGGGTGAAGGCAGGGGAGATCTTTGCCAACATATTCACGGGTCTGAAACTTCTGGGTGTCTTTGCGATAATCATGGTTGGGGTGATTCTGGGTTCTCCCCAGACGATGAACATGCCCACTACGTTGATAGAATCATCCGGAGGGGCGGTAACGGCGTTCGGTCTGGCTCTGATCGGTGTCCTCTGGTCTTATGGTGGATGGCAGCATGCATCATACGTCGCCGGTGAGGCCAGAGATTCCCAGCGCACTGTACCGATGGCAATGGTGATCGGTGCTGGTGTAGTTGCCGCTGTCTACCTCCTGACCAACCTGGCCTACCTCTTCCTGTTACCCGTTGAACAGATAGCCGGATCGAGCAGCATCGCCGCCGATGCTGTCAGCACCGTAATCCCCTTTGGCGGGATTCTGGTGGCGGTCATGATAGCCATATCAACTTTCGGAACCGCCGGTATCTACTGCCTTACGGCACCACGACTCTATTACGCCATGGCTGCCGACGGTCTTTTCTTCAAGAAGCTTGCAGAAGTGCATCCACGGTTCAGGACCCCGGTGAATGCGATAGTGATCCAGTCTGTCTGGGCCATTCTGCTGCTGCTCTTCTGGGGCACGTTCGAGGATGTAATTACTTACGTTGTCTTTATGGACTGGATCTTCTTTGCTTTGACGGGCGCCTGCGTGATCATTTTCAGATTCACCAGGAAGGATGCAGAACGGCCATACAGGACGATCGGTTACCCGGTTACTCCCCTGATCTTTATCGGAATATCCACTTTCTTCGTTATCAATACATTGCTGGAAAGGCCCCTGCATGCATGGGCAGGCCTGATATTCACTGTTATCGGCATCGCGGTCTTCTACTATTTCAAGAGATCCTCTGATCCGGAGCGGGCACCGCGAAGGCAGGGCGGCACCAGATAGAGGTTGCCGGCCACCCGGCCTGCCACGAACGCGACAGCAGCCGCTGTTGCTCCGATAACATAGAACACATTGATGGTCACCATCAGTACCAGAACGATAACGCTGATCTCAATGACCGTTGCCCATGTAATGGGACGTGTCGTCCGTGTATGAACCAGGAAACCTCTCTGGAAGGACAGAAGAACCGCCAGTGCCGGCAGAATCGGCAGGATCCGGGTCGGGGTAAGTGCAAAAGCCATCAATTCCTCGCTGAGCCCTGAAACCGTGTGGTACCAGACATTCACCAGCGGTGTATATGCGATAAGGGCATACGCCAGTGTGGTTGCCGCAGCCAGCTTAAATGCAAATTGTGTGAGTTCCTTCAGGTGTTCCTGTTTTTCACCTATAAGTGCTATCACAACTTCCTGGTAACTGAGGCCGATGCTTCGGAAGATGAAAGTTAGGGCGTTCAGCACCGGAAGGACTGCCAGCGATTCCACCGGGAATCGGGCCTGCCCCATGAAGAAGGTAACTACCGGATGAACTGCAAGACTGATGACCGACGTCAATGCCAGGGGGTAGTAGAAGCCGGCTATTCCTCCGTAACTCAGAACCCACGAACAATTGTCCAGGCTGTCACTCTGAGTCAGAAGCCTCTGCAGGGTTCCCCTTACCATCCACCGGCTGGCTACCGATTCAAAAGTGACAGCGATAGAAAGTGAGAAGCAGCCGACAAGGGATCCGGGCATCGATGTAAATATGATCAGGAGGATGGCGGAACCGACTACTGAGGAGAGCCTGATAATAGTACCGTATGCAACCAGCCTGGTCAGGTTGTCCCTGATGAGCAATCCCTGATAGAAGCGCCTGAACCCTATCGCAGCCGGCCAAGGTATCATAAAGAGAAGGGCACCGTGGGTAAGGTCGGCTACCTCATCGGGCAGTTTCATCAATCCGCGTACGATAAAATCGAATACCGGCTGATAAAGAACCATCAGCATCACTATTGTCACGACCACATTGAGTGCCACTGTAAAGTTGCGGAGCTTGCGGTAGTTGTGCGAACAGTCCACAAGTGCGGTGGAAGCACTCATCAGCATGATGATGGGAGCTTCGATTATGATGGCGAAGGCAAATGCAACACCGTATGCAGCAAGATTGAATATCGGATCGGGCATCCGGGCGATTACAGCAGCGAGGAAGGGGCCCTCGGTTGCCATCATGAGCCAGGTGGCTGCCAGTGGTGCCCAGAACCGGATTATCGTCCGGGATTTCAAGGTGCCTTCCAGATTCATTTAATGATCATCTGAATATGCATTCTGGACACTGAGAAATCAGCTCCCCCTACACACGATGTTGTTTTGAAAGTCTTCAGACCGACACTTGCAGTCAACCTCCAAGACAGGCTATGCTCAAACATACACAGTGGCCCCGGCCAAATATAAGACAACCGACCGTCTCCCCCGGAACCACTTTGCGAGAGACGTGTTACTGTTATCAGCCTTGGATGTCTGTCTTACGGGAGGTTCAGACACTATTCCACAGGTGGATTTCTCATCAGGGAGGTTCAAATGAACTCCTCGAATCAGATTACTCCTGAAGATGGTTCTTCTATGCCTTCAAATGAACAGGAAAGTGCGAAGGAGGTGAAAAGTCCGGTTTTCGTTTCATGGCCTCCGCCTGGTCTGGAACGGATACACGGAGCCTTTCTTCCTGTTGTCAGATCCCTGGGACTGGGAGGCGCTATTGTTGTACTGCCGCTGCTCTGGACGGTGGCAATCGAACAGAATTTCTGGAAACTGGGTCCAATGGGTGAGCACTGGTGGGTTTTAACCCTGACCTCATGTGTCGGCCTGTTTTTCATACTGTTTGCCATATACCGGTTCGTTCACATCATCCACGAAGGCAGAATGGCCATTCTGCAGGGACACGGGTGGCTCACCGTCGTGCAGGTTGCGGCTGATGATCACAAGGATACGGGATTCCTTATTCAGGGAGGTCGCCTGTACGCTTCATTGGAACCCGAGGAACGAAACAGCCTCCTGTTCATTCGCCTGCTTGGAACAGTTTTATACTGGATTGCTGTCGTATGGATTTCGTTCGGATTCATTTTCTCGGTCTTCCTGGCTGCAAGGGGAGTCTTCAGCCCGGGAGCTGTCGTATGGTTTACCATTCTGCCGGTAGTTCTGCTTTTCGGCGGGTCCATATTCTGCCGTATACAGGCATTTCTGGTTTTCCGTAAGGCCAGGAAAGCCGCCGGTGCCGCAGTCCAGGATGAAGTCCACGATCAGGTGGCAGAGTGGATCGGTAATTTCGATTCAGTGAAGCGTAAGGGTGTATTGAGCAGAGGCACGGTCGGGCATGACATGAGGTTCAGAGCAGCAGCTATCGTATCTACTTTAGCCGGTCTCTTCTTCCTCGTCTCGGTTTCCGGATTCATCTTTGTCAACTCGGTTATACCAAGCCAGGTGGCATCATCGACTCCTCTGTTCCAGGGTATGCAGATGAAAGTTGACCGGGTCGAGATATACAAACGGTTCCGTCTGCCGCCGAATCCAATGATCTCCCCGCAGCAGGCAGGTCAGGCCTTCCACAATATCGACTGCACCGGTCGAACCAAACTCGACAACCAGTTCATACAAACCCCTGCAACTCAATACGAACAGGAATGGACGTTTGGCCGGAACCTTCCTGAAGATATTCCACCAGCGATTGCTCTCCTTGAGATGAGGTCTTCGCAATTGACGTCTGCATACCGGGAGGCTCTTCGGAATGAGGCAATGAATCCCGCCCATCAGGAGTTTGAAATCGTCGGCAGGGCCATTTCAGCTGACATCTTCGGTACCAGATGGGTGACACCGTTCCCCGAATCGCGATCGTGGACCAACATGCCGATTGCAAGACTGCGGTTTGCAGATGCTGCCAGATCACATGTCGCCAAGGCGGCGTACGAGCTTCACCAGGGGCAGGCAGAGCAGGCCGAACAGACGATTCGTGAGATAATATCTGCAGGATTCCTCCTGATAGATGAAGACATCAATCTGATCGGAAACCTCGTCGGCGTAGTTGTTGTAGAAATTGGTGGTGCTGCCCTCAGGAGCCTTTACAATGCCACCGGCAGGGCAGAGGCTGCACAGGAAATGGCCAGGGCACAGGCAGAACTCGAGCAGTCATTGAGGCCTTCTCTGCCCGGGTACAGTGGTGAGGATATAGAAAGCGACCTGAGGATTATTGCTAACACGGTCCTGGATGAATCGAAGGTGCGGGGGCTCAGATGGGAACTTCTTGCTGAAATAACAACCGTGACACCGTGCATGAATCTGCACAAGGCTGTATTCGGTCCCGGGAATGACTATCTGCAGTGGCTTGAACAGGCCGAATCTTCGCTCGTAAGACGATCGAGTGAGGAAGAGATATTCAACCTTCTGAAAAGAGGTAAATTTGCCACACTGCAGCGCAGTGAACGACGTGGATTTACAGGATTTCTAATGGGATTGATATTCGGCAATTCGGAGGCTACAGGCAGTTGTGTCGAACTTTACAGCATCTCGACCAGGTGATTTGCGCATTATCAACAACTGCGATCAAGATCTGAAAGGATCCAGGAGGCAGACAATGAAGAGAATTCTTAATATCGGATTGGCAGTTCTTCTGGTATCTGGAGCAGTCGGGTGTGAAAGTGACGAAGGGCCGGAGAATATCAAGGTGATGGCATGGAATATCTATGTGGGGGCTGATACAGATCCGATCATGCTGGCTCAAACGGTGGAGGAGATCCCGGTCGAAGTTGCCTATGCACTCCTCGATGTCTTTGCCACGAACTTTCTTGAAAGAGTACAGGCGATAGTGGATGAGATCGCAGCAGAGAAGCCACATCTGATAGGTTTGCAGGAAGTTTCCATAATCCGGAGGCAGTCACCCGGAGATTATCTGATCGGCAATCCAACTGAAGCGACAGAGGTCCTTTTCCATTATCTGAATACCCTGCTCGGCGCTCTCGAAAATCGTGGACTCTCCTATGAGGCGGTGGCGGTATCCGAAGTCTTCGATATCGAGATGCCGATGATAACCGATCCGGTAGCGATGACGTTCGATGATGTGCGTCTCACCGACTATGATGTGCTCCTTGCCAGGAGCGATGTGGAGGTGGGGAATATTGTTGAGGGTCAGTTCATAAATAACCACGAGATAACACTGCCGACCGGCGGCACAATCAAAGTCATTCGTGGTTATGTTTCCGCCAACGCAACGATTGACGGCAGGGAGTTCCGGATCGTTTCGACACACCTGGAGACAGCAGAGGCCTCCCCGACAGTCCAGGAAGCCCAGGCAGGTGAGTTGATCTCCATGCTCAGCTCCGAAACCCTGCCGGTAGTTCTGCTGGGTGACCTGAATTCCGATGCCGACGGCAGCACTACCGCCACCATTGCAAATCTGCTTGCAGCAGGCTTCGTGGATGCCTGGATTGAATCGGGCACGACAGAGACGGAGTACACATGCTGCCAGGTGGAACTGCTGATAAGCAATTCATCCAACCTGAGTCGGCGGATCGACTACATACTCCTCAGCGATGTTTTCGAGGTTATGAAGGTGAACAGGGTCGGGGCCGACCTGGAGGATCGCACCACACCCAACGGGATGTGGCCATCAGACCACGCAGGTGTGGTGGCTACGATACGCCTTCCTTAGTACCCTATTAGAGAAATGCTCCAGGTAATCAGAAGAACAATACGTGCTTAAAGTCTGAGATCACCCGGTTATCGCAGGGTGATCTCTACCATTCCCGCCTCTTTCATCGCCAGGATATAACCTGCCACCGCCTCCAGGCTGATGTCCATTGTTTCTGGAGTGATGACATAGGCGAATTTCCACTCGTTGCTGCCTGTCGTGACATTGCCGTACTCGGCTCTAACGGCGTTGTATATGTCAAGTATGCTGCGGGAACCGTTGATGAATGCCGGTACTTCCGAACCAGCCAGGCCGCGGATCCTCTCATTATCGGACAGAAATTGATTCAACCGTGCAGAAGCGGTTCTGTACTCATCTGAGTAGAAGTTGAATGCTTTCCGGGGGATCATCTGAGCATAGGTGCGCTCCTGGTCGGAAAGGGTGATGGGTCGCACCGAAACCTCCAGTTCACTGCAGCGTTCAGCGTAAACAGCCTCCACCTTGCCGGCCAGTACGTCCCGTACTCTTTCAAGACCATCCACCAGGTTCTCAACAAGTTCGACGACTGCAGATTCATCTGAAAGCTGCAGCACAGATTCCACCCCGCCTCTTGCCCTGTTGAAGGCTCCGGTCACTTTGTTCTGGGCTGCCTTGTGCCTTTCGTGGATATCTTCAGGACCGGCATCCAGCAGTCTGATACTCTGACGAGTTACTTCGGCCATCCACTTCTCTCCGTTGGATGAAGCCTCCCATGCAAGGTCTCGTGCTTCTTCAGAACCGGCGTTTGCTATATAGAAGAATGCGGCAGCACCCATGAATCCAGTCCTCTTTAACTCTGTGGGGTCGGAAACTCCGACACGATCCGCACTGCTGTGATAGAAATTGTTGGGCCAGTGATTGAACTGCATCGCAGGAATGCCGGCAGCCAGGAAAATGGTATGATCGCTGGCGCCGATAAATGGCACCAGCCGGTAATTGAACGGGGCGTTATTCCCGGTCTGTGTTCTGATCTCTGTCTGATCCACGAACTGCAGAAGGTTCGCAATAAGGTCATTCAGATAACTCGGATTGGAATCGGGGGTCATCTTCATCCGCAGGTAACTGTCGGTCAGCTCCAGATCTTCACCTGGCATATCATAGTTCATCGCTACCAGCAGCCGCTCCTCCAGCTCGGGATATTTGTACATGAAGGCCCGGGAGCCTGATATCTCGGGCACCCACAGGAACCTGATGGTTCGGCGAGGTTGTTGCAGGACACCACTGCTTATCAGATGCTGCAGGGTTCTGCCGATTTCAAGTACGGTCGCCACACCAGAGCAATTGTCGTTGGCACCGGGTGTTGCGATCCTCTCGAAGGCATGCGCAATAAAAATCAATTCACCTGCAGAGGGGTCGCTTCCGGGGATCTCGGCGGAGATAACATTCATCCTGTAGGGTACTCTCCGGGTTCGTACTTTTACCCGCACGACAACCCTGGTCCCTCTTTCAGTGTAATCTCTCAGTTCGTTGAATTGACGCAGTGAAAGAACGAAACCAAAGCCGCCGTTTTCCTCTGTGGGTCGGACAGACTGCCATCCGATCTGGTCGAGAGAGTAGCCCGCGGTGTTTCTGCTCACTCCGGCACTGCCGGTGCCGAGTGCCCCTGCGGCACCGTACTGGTTTACAGCCCGACTGAAGACAGTGCTCACAGATGAATTTCCGAGAACGATCTTTCCGGCAAGATCTTTCCCCTCATAGTCTGAATCCCTGCCTGCGCCTACATACACCACTTCTGCCTCAACATCTGCGCTCATACTGCCTGAGGCCAGAGCCGCCGGGATCATTGTAAGGCCTGCTATCTTCTTGTGGACCGGTTCGACCATCCACAGATCTGCTTCTTCGGGCATCCAGATCTCACCTGAGGGAAAGTAATCTACAGACACTTCCGATAGACCGTATCGTCCGGCCAGTTCTTCCAGATACGCAGTTTCGAAGAAAGTGTCGCTGAACTCTCTCTCCGGTCGAATCCGGTTTGCAGACAGCATCTGAACGTGCTGAAGGGCAAGCTCGCCGGAGAACTCATTCAGTATGGCGTTGCGGATATCAGCTGGAACCAGACAACGATCGGCAGTGATCTGGGCATTTACGGTTGAATCAATGAATAAAAAAAAGACAATAACACTGCATATGAATGCTGGGTCCAGCCTGGACAATGAGCGGTATTTCATGTTCATCCCCTGTTGAATTGAAGAACTTATTCGGATTGATCGTCTCACAACCCGGTAATCGAAGTACCTCTCTCCAATACAAGCTCATTCCGTGTCATCTTTCAAGGATCGGCTGTCAATGCCTCGATTCTGCCGGCACCCTTTATATACTCAACTCGACCTGTATGGAGGAAATTGATCTGAAGTCAGCTGCCTTCCGCCCGTCGTGCCAGGCAGCAGTTTGAACTGCCTGATCTATTCTTCTCTCAGTGCATCGATCGGATTCGCCCGCGTCGCCCGCCGGGCCGGCAGGTAAGCTGCCAGCAGGGCCGTACCTCCCATCAATACAAAGGTGAGCAGGTATACGGCTGGATCTGTAGGGCTTACATTGAACAGCAGGCTGGACATGAACCGCAATCCGGCAAATGCGATGAGGAGACCGAGTACCAGACCGGTTCCGGCCAGGCGGGCCATCTGTCTGTTGACCAGGGTGATGACATCCCTCCGTCTGGCACCGAGGGCGATTCGAATACCAAATTCCCGAATGCGCTGGGCAACCGTGTAAGAGACCACGCCGTATATTCCAACCGCAGACAGCACCAGAGCAATGCCTGTAAGTACCGAGAAAAGAAGTGAAAGTGAGGCGTAGGGGAAGTATGCCTGCCAGAGAACATCCTTCATGGTCTGGATCTCATAGGCGGGCAGATCCCGATCGATCAGGTAAAGGTAGCTCTTCATAACCAGGCCTGATCCAACGAGCAGCAATGTGGCAACCGCAACCTCCATAACGACCAGATAGGAACGAAGTCTGTTCCGGGCAGCAGCAACTGACGTGCAATTCGTGATCGACCTGCTCCGAGGGAGGATCGTATGGCGATTTCAGGGATATGATCCCGACGGTCAGGTTCTCCTCGGATCCCTCATACTCCTCAATTACTCGGGCATCCACGTCGAGTATTCCTGCATATGCCTGATCCAGTGAGATGTTCTCACGCATCCGGCCAAGGACCCAGTACGCCATGACGTCTCTGTTCTCAGTTGGACTGAGACGCAGAGGTATCCACAGTTGTGAGATATCGGGGAATTCAAATCCCTTTGGAGCTACCCCGATGATGGTATACGGTTCCTTATCCAGGTGAACAACCTGGCCGATAATATCCCGATCGCCGCTGAAGCGGCGCAGCCATAATCCGTAGCTGAGGATGACGGTCCCCGGTGCTCCCGGAATGTCCTCATCTGCACGGAATTCTCGTCCAATTTCAGGGCGGATGCCCAGAAGACTCATCAGGTTATACGAGACTTCTGCAGCAGACAGTCTTTCGGGGGACTCATCCCCGGTCAGGTTTATCGTCATCGAGTTATATGCCGCCATATATCTTCATGAATTCGTTTCAGCATTGGCCTCTTCAGGAGGCCTACAATGTATACGTCCCTGATTCAGGAAAGGTTGCTTTATTAAGACTATCGTCTGTTTGCGATCAGGTCTCCACCTGATTAAAATGCAGACCATGATGCATCGCGGTAAGATGGGGATCGCGCTGCCAATTCTCTTCACCTCATCCTTTAATCGGGGAGTCGATAGATGCGTCGTTCCTGGTTTGTTTCCGTTCTGATTGCCGTTCTCGTAATCACCTGTACAGCCTCAGCCCAGACCGAATTCGAGCACATGCCCGGATACGACAAATACGCAGCGATGGTTGAAGCGAGTCGGGGGGAAGGCATCGTCACCGGAGGTATAATATCCAGACCGCTCTGGAGTGAGGATGGCACGTTCCTCTATTTCCTTAAGGGTGAGAGACACTTCAAGGTCAACCTCCGCGATCTCACGATGGAGGAAATATCCCCGGAGGCAAGTCCGATAGGCGAACAGCCACCGCGTCGCGGAAGAGGCAGGACGGCCGGCCGCGCTCGACAGCTCACCGACGAACCCTCACCTGATGGCAAGTGGACTTCCTATTACCGCGATTTCAACGTCGTGCTGGTGAATAACGAATCGGGTGAAGAGATCCAGGTAACCAGTCTGGGCACCGAACGGTTCCGCTACGGTACTGCCTGCTGGGTCTATGGTGAGGAACTGGGCCAGGGCGATGCCATGTGGTGGTCATCCGATTCGAAGAAGCTTGCTTTCTATGAGATCGATGAACGTCAGTGCAAAGTCTTTTACCTGACCGAGGATCTCACCGAAACCTACCCGACACTGAATACTGAAAAGTACCCGAAGTCGGGAGACGACAACCCGATCGCCGGGCTCCTGATCTACAATCTGGAGAGCGGTACTACTACGCGAGTGAACGTCGGCGGTGATATCGAGCAGTACGTTTACAACATCCGCTGGTCGCCCGATGGATCCGAACTGCTCTTTCACCGGACCAATCGCCACCAGAACCGCCTGGAGGTAATGGCCGCCGATCCCGAGACAGGAGCTTCAAGGCTTGTGGTAGGTGAGACACAGGAAACGTGGCAGAAAAACCGGCCGACGATGAGGTTCCTGGAGGATGGTCAGCGATTCATCTGGGAGACCGAGAGAACAGGCTGGCGACATTACGAACTGCGCCACCTGGATGGTGCTCTGATCAACACCCTCTCCAGGGTGGAGGAATACCCGAGTGAGAGCATTGTCCGGGTGGATGAGGAGGCAGGATTATTCTACTACCTCGCAAGAAGCAGTGAACATCCCCTCAATAACCAGCTGCATCGCGTCAAGATGAACGGCCGGAACGACACACGCCTGACAAGCCGTGAGTTGAACCACTCCGGCATCAGCATCTCGCCCGACCACAAATGGTTCATCGCCCGGTTCGAGTCGATCGACACACCACCGGCGACTGCCCTGTACGATTCCAGGGGCCGAGAGGTGCTGATGCTGGGCGAAAGCGACATGACCATGTTCGAGCAGATGGGTCTCTCACTGCCGGAACCGTGGTCCTTCACCGCCGAGGATAGTGTGACCACCCTATACGGGATCCTTAACAAGCCGGCCAACTTCGATCCCACCCGCAAGTACCCGCTCCTTCTCAGCATCTATGGCGGTCCCGGTTCCCGCGGGATCTCCAATACATTCCGGGCCGTCGATCCCCTCTGTGAGTTCGGTTTCATTGTTGTTCGTCAGGATTATCGCGGGTCCTCAGGACGCGGAAAGAAGTTCCTGGGTGAAGGGTACATGAAGCTGGGAATCGTTGATATCAAGGACCATGCCGACGGGATCCGTTACATCGGCCAGCGAGACTACATAGACGAAAACCGTGTCGGTATCTTCGGTCACTCCTACGGTGGCTACATGTCTGCACTGGCTCTTGTGAAATTCCCCGATGTATTCCATGTCGGAGTGGCCGGTGCACCTGTGACAGACTGGAAAAACTACGACACCATCTACACCGAAAGGTACATGCGTACTCCGCAGGAGAATCCCGACGGTTATCGTGATGGATCGTGCCTCACCTATGCCGGACAACTGGAAGGGAAGCTGCTGCTGCTTCATGGTCTGATCGACGACAACGTCCACCCGCAGAACACGTGGCAGCTGGTTCAGGAATTCCAGAGTGCAGACAAGAGTTTTGATTTAATGATCTACCCTCAGAGCCGTCATGGCCTGATCCGTTCGGCCACTGCATTGAGGTACGAATATCTGATCAAACACTTGAAGCCGGAGCCGATAAACCCGTAGTCTGTTCGAAGTATTTACCTTTTCAGCCCGCGATCAGATATCGAAGAATCACGGGCTGGAAAATACTACAACGATTGGCACAATCTATTGAGCAGCAAGGCCCTTAGTCTGCCCTATCTATCTATGCACTCACCACTGCGGATAAGTGTCAATCGTTACAAAAACCCGCTTTCAGAAGCACAATCCATTGTGATATTTCATGCCTGCGGTCTGGTCCAATATTTCACTTAAGTTGTTTCTCTGAAACGACTTATGTGCTCATTCCATTTTCTGGCACGATACATGCGTTACATTTTAGTGATAGTGGATAGCGGTACTTGAACAGCCGGATATCATCTACAGCCGGGAGGCGACCTGTAATGAAGGTTCTCCTGATCGATCCTGCTCAACGTAATGGTGTAGCAGAGGTCTATGAGAACCTGGGTATCGCCAGCCTGGCCGCCTGCAGCCGGGAGGCAGGTTTTGAAACAGATACAATCCTGACCCATGTCGAAGGCTGGTCGCACCGGAAGCTTGGCAGGGAGATACTGGCGAGACAGCCCGACGTCCTGGGAGTCAGCCTGCTCTCATTCAGAGCACGGCAAACTCTGGAGATGCTGACCAGACTCAGATCGGAAGGGCTGCAGAGCAGGATTGTTCTGGGCGGTCATTTCCCGACATTCAATGACAGGATACTGCTCGAAGAGTGGCCCTCCATAGATGTTATCGTCTGTGGGGAAGGGGACCTGACTCTGGTTGATCTGCTGCAGACCTGGGAGCAGGGTGGTGGACTTGATGATGTAGCGGGGATCTCATACAGAAATGATGGAACGGTTGTACAAAATCAGGAACGTCCGTTAATCGAAGATCTCGATTCCCTGCCATGGCCGGTCAGGGACCATACAGAGCGGATCGTCGGCATGGGTGGAGCTCTGAATCTGAACCGTTCACGTGGCTGTTACGGAAACTGCTCTTTCTGTTCGATCTCCTCATTCTATCGCACCCAGGCCGGTGCTGCATGGAGGCAGCGCTCTGTTGTAAACGTCCTGGCAGAGATGGCATACCTGGCTGACCGCTTTCCGGGGAGCATTCTGAAGTTCCACGATGACCAGTTCATAGGGCCCGGGAAGAGGGGTTGGGAAGATGCCATGTCATTCGCCCAAACCCTGAAAGAAAGCAACATTGAAGTTCGCTTCAGCATTTTTGCCCGGTCCGACACAATTGAGCCGGAACTCTTCCGGATCCTGAAAGCGGCAGGACTTAAATCTGTTTTTGTCGGCGTCGAATCAGGGAGCCAGAGAGAACTCGATCTTTTCAATAAACGAACAACGATTACCCAGAATCTGAACGCGCTTCAGATCCTCAACAATCTCGATATCCATTTCCTGGTGGGTCTGATCCTCTTTGATCCATATACCGAAATGGAAGATGTGAAGGCCAATTTCAGATTCCTTCACGAAACTCAGCCATTGTGGAGCTCGAAGGGCAATATCCTCTCAGTTGAAAATCGTGTTGAAGTGTACAAGGGCACTCCGTTTTACGACCGGTTGGATACGGAAGGTCGACTGGAGGGGGACTATTTCAATTGTACGTACACAATCCAGGATCTGAGGGTCAGGTTCATCAGTCAGGTTTCACAGCTTTTCATCAAGTCACTCCTGCCCGCTTTCAGCATCATCAGAATGCTGCCGGCCCATCTGAAGCTGGCTGGACATCGCATATCCTCAAAGTTCAGGAAGTTAATCCTGACTGACGCAGGTATGTCCGGGATGACATGATGAAAGGGAAACAGGATTTCGATTTAATCCATGATTGCTAACTGAATGTTAATCAGAAAGGAGACAGCATGCGTCGTTTGATAGCTCGAATCATCGGTTCCTCGATGTTCGTTCTGACAGTACTGATGAACATCGGAGCAGGCTCGCGGATTACACCAAGCTGGCACTAAAGAGACATTTCTCTCCTTTGCTGTATTAGTGGGCATTGAGGAGGAATCAGAGCGTGCCCCCGCACCCTTTAACATTATCCGGTTGCGGGGGCACGAGCAGTTCTGGCCAGATGCGGTCCGGTTCCTTATACTCATGCAATGCTCACCTCAAGACGAATCAGATCTGCCTTCATATTTCTCCCCTTCCTCATCGGGATCACCAACGCATGCGGAGATCCGCCGAAGACCCTGCGTGTCGCAATCCCTTATTGGGAAGAAACAATCAATCCATTAAAAACAGATAATCTCAGTTCTCGTCAAATTGCTTCCTGCATCTATGAATCTCTGCTGCAAATCGATGATGGGGGGGATGTCGTGCCCGCACTTGCCAGGAGGTGGGGATGGGATTCCACACGGACGATTCTGACACTTACTCTTCGTGCAGACGTTCAGTTCCACGATGGGACACGATTTAATGCGCATACGGCTGTGAAGAGTCTGAATCTGGCAGCAGAGTATCCGGAGAATGCCGACCGGCCTCCATATTCTTCAATACCTTACATACTCGATCAGCAAACATCGGTGCAGGCTGTGGATGATACGACTCTCGTCATCAATCTGAGTGTTCCGCATGAATCGATATTGCGTACACTTGCCACCTCTGTTTTAACACCGATGCTGGGGAGAGACCTGATCGAGGTATCAGACAAGAGCTTTTATCCAGGTACAGGACCATTTAAACTCGCTCACTTCGATCTGGACAAAGGTCGAATAATACTCAACAGGTTTGAGCAGTATTGGGATACTCCTCCTCAATCACAACGCATAAGATTCACAGCCATCGAAAACTCAGCGGATGCCCTGAAATTATTGAGAGAGGGGAAAGCAGATCTCAGCCTTGCCATTTCTGTTTCGGAAGTCAGTGAAGTTAATTCAAGTGAATCGATGGCCCTGGTTACCGGTCCACCGGTGAATTTCTTCGTGATAGGGATGAATAACCAGCGCCCTCCTTTTAATATCCCCGCAGCCAGAATGGCTCTGGCATTGTGTGTCGATCGCGACAGACTCGTAGAAGAATACTATAGAGGTGCAGCCGAATCTGTGGCTGGCTATGTACTTGAAGGTCTTCTGCCCGAAGTCGAATCTCCTCACGCTCCCGATTACGATCCCGAGGCCGCGAGAGAATTAATCGAATCGTCCATCCCGGCTCAGGATCGAACGATTGAAATGATTTTCCCACCTGTCTATGCACCCGGGAAAAAGCATTGGCTGTTTGAAAATCTTAAGCAGATTCTATCGCCTCTCGGCCTCAGGCTCGAACCGCAATACACAACAGAGATAGATGAATATATTTCACTGGTGAACAGGAGAGAATGGGATATTTCCCTGGATGGGATGGTTACTGATAATCGTGATTTATTCGAATTCCTCTATATGCTTTACGGTCATTCTTCACAAGCTGGAGGTTTGGGATTATTCGGTCTGGAATCGGAAGAACTGTCAGATGCATTGGAAATCGCAAGGAGCTCGACAGATCCCGGTGAAAGGGTGAATTATTACCGCCGGGTCCTGGAAATAATTGCAGGGGAAGTTCCCTGTGTTCCTTTATGGAGTAGAGCCCAGTTCCTTGTCAGATCATCTGAAGTTGAACCATTCGAGCTTGGCATGAATTTCGGCAGAATCTTTTCAATCGTAAAAAAGAAGGAGTGGCAGTGATTGATCTCAGTTTAAAGGGTTCGATCTCCTCCTTGATCACCAAAACAACATTGCGAAGGAAACTGCTTTTTTACCTCTCCCTCCTCGTTTTTGTTCTCATGATCGGAACGCTGGCGGTTCTAAGCCGGGCACAGCTCAGGGCGCTCACAAATGAAGTTGATCTTAAAGTGAATGGGATCGCTCAGCTTCTGGCAGTCAGACTTGAATCTCAAATCGTCAGAAGTGACCTGGCTCCGATAATCCGCCTGGCCCGGGAAGTGGAAAGAACAAGAGACGTTATCTACGTTGCTGTAATAGATACGGCCAGGAGAGTCGTTACTGAATCAAGTACTGGATTTCTGGAGGAGGTTATCCGGAAGGCAGAACTCAATCAGGCACTGCAGTCAGGAAGTTCCTACACCGTCAGGACCGCCGGCAGTGATGGCAGTGAAGTCCTGACAAGGATTGCTCCGATAGTCAGGTTCGATGTTGTCGAAGGGGCTGTGTTGGTTGGATTCAGTCGCGAGCACGTACTTAGAGAGGTAACCTCGTTGAGACGCACTGTTCTGGGTTTGGGTATAGCTGGTTTGCTGGTTGGAATATTGATGGCTTTCGTGCTTGCCCGCGGGGTAACAGGTCCGATCGAAAGACTGAAGGACGCTGCGGTCAGGGTGGGGGCAGGGGAGTTCGGCAGTACTGTCGATGTGGAAACCGATGATGAAATCGGGGCTCTGGCCGAGACCT
>CAZWVF010000031.1:0-24374 GCA_964637695.1 uncultured Gemmatimonadota bacterium
ACTCCTGCTGCCGGGTGACATCTTCCTTTTCTACCTCTCGGTTATCTCACCCGGTTGCAGAGAGCTCGATTGTGAGCCGGACCTTGCGCAAGAGGCTCTGTGGAATGAAATTACGACTCCGGTATTTACCTGGGCCCTTAGCTCAATCGGTTAGAGCAACGGACTCATAATCCGTAGGTTGCAGGTTCGATCCCTGCAGGGCCCACCAGTATCTTGGATACCTTGCATCACGAATCGATTGCCGGACTCGACTACGGGTCCAACAGCCTGCGTCTGCTTATAGCCGCAGCAGACGACTCGGGCACCTCGCAACATGTCTGTCAAGATCGAATCGAACTCAGACTCGCCTCCGATGCCTTCAACCGAGGCGTGTTCAGCCCTGTAACTGCTGAAAAGCTGGTTGATGCTTCAATCAGTTTCGCAGCCAGGATGGATGAATGCCGTGTGACACGCTACAGGGCAGTCGGCACCGAGGCTTTCCGACGCACGACAAACTCGGATGAGACGATCGAAAAGATCTTCAGGCAAACAGACATCCGGATCGAAGTTATCGACTCCCGGGAAGAAGCCGTCCTGATCGCAGAGGCTGTTAATCAAAAGGACAATTCAGCGCATGTGGCAGACCTGATCGCCGATCTGGGGGGAGGAAGCCTGGAACTGATTTCACCTTCCGCCGGCCGGGGTGGAGAACTATTCGGATCAGAAAGCCACCCGCTGGGCCTCGCAGTCAAACTGGAATCGATACTGGAAAAACAACCAGAAGGAATTGAAACCCGGCGTGATATGAGCGCCGCGGCGGACCTGGTCGGCAGAGAACTGCGTTCAGACCTGCTGGATGGCATCATTCCTGTCAGTGTGATAGCCCTGACAGGCGGACAGGCTGAAACGATTGATCACCTGGCCATGCAGTGGGATCTCTGGGAAGAGCAGCATTCCAGGGTAACCGGTGTCAATCAGGAACAGTTGGAGAATATCTGTGCCCGCGTAATCTCTGAATCCACCGAGAACCTGGTCAGCCTGGGTGTTAACGAGCAGAGGGCGCTCCTGCTGCCCGGCGCCGCTGCCCTGTATCGGTCGATATGCGAACGTGTCGGTGCGCATTCGATACTTCTGCCATGCGTCGGATTGATTGATGGTCTTCTGCTGAATATGGAAGAGAGGGGACGAAACTGGTCCGGCCATAATCAAACAAGGCATTGACAAGTGCTTGCTGCTACAGCTTAATTATCAGGCTAGGCACTTGGATTACGGCATCGCATTGAAGAACAGTCAATGCTGCAGGCACCATTATCGAGGATTGATGTACAGACGAGTTTCACCGCGACACCGAACCATACTGATTTACGGACCAGAGTGCACTTCAACAGGGGTGCATTTTTTATTTATGGGGTTTGTTGAGATATGATCCCGGGGCCGGAGGAGATCTACGGGGTCCTCGATTCCCGATTTCCCTTCGACTCTGCCTACGATTGGGATAACAGCGGCTGGCAGGTTGTCGGAACAAAGCCTGTTGTACGCTGTCTTGCAGCACTCGATCCCGGAGTGGCGGCTGTGCAGAAGGCAATTGAATGGGATGCGCAGCTGCTTCTGACGCACCACCCGCTCTATATGCCTCATATATCGGTGATTAATCCGATCTCCCGGTCAGGTACAATCACAAAGATACTGCTGAATGCCGAGATCGGACTGCTTTCTTCTCATTCCTGTGCAGACAGGCACATCGACGGGATAAGCGGCGCTCTGGCCGATGCACTCGGATTGGAAAAACAGCAGGTTCTGGCACCCGACGAGCAGGGCACTTTCTTCAAGCTGGTTACTTTCGTCCCGGACGACTATCTCAGGCCGCTTCGTGCCGCTCTCTCTGCTGCCGGGGCAGGCAAAATCGGCAATTACGAAGAGTGCAGTTTCGCGCTTGCAGGCACCGGGACTTACAGTCCACAGGCCGGTGCGGTGCCGATGCAGGGTGAGACAGGAAAACTGGAAGAGGCCGATGAATTCCGTCTTGAGATGCGGGTTCCGGCGGCAGCAATCAGCAATGTGCTGAAAGCACTGAGGCAGAATCACCCTTACGATGAAGTGGCTTTCGATCTCTTCAGGACATTTTCACAGGGGGATGATCTGGGTATCGGTGTGATCGGATTCCTTTCCAGGCCGGTCCCTGTCGGTGATTTTCTGGAAAAGATCAAGCAGACAGTTGGCAATACCCCCCTCCATGTTACCGGGCCGGAGGAGGGAGAAATAGAAGTGGTTGCCGTGGCAGGTGGCAGTACGGCGGACTTCGTGCCTGCTGCCGCTACATGTGGCGCGCAGCTGTTCATTGGTGGAGATCTGAAGTATCACAATCTTCTCGAATACTCTGATTCGATGGTCTGTGTTGATCCGGGACACCGTGCTTCAGAGCATCCGGGTGTGGAGAGGCTGGCAGATACCTTGCGACACGCGGCAGTTCGAAACGACTGGAAAATAGAAGTGGAAACATTCCTTGAGGATCCGGCGATAAGCCGGATCGTATGAGGCCTAGTGTCATGTCACGTGACAAATGTCGGCACCGAGAGTGACGCCGTGCTTGACCGGCAAGGCGTGGCGACGAGGCATAGCGGTGGCTATGGCGAGGAGACGCAACGCAGCCGGTCGGGATACTGCGCCGCTCGAATGCCACGGTTGTTGCGTGACAGGGCACTTGTCTAAAGGTGGAAAACTGAAATAATGAAACATCAACTGGAACAACTAGCTCGATTGCAGGAGATAGACGATCAGCTCGCCATGCTGGAGAGATCGAAGGGTGATTACCCGCAACGCATTGAAGAGCTGGATAATACGCTGAACCAGCGCCTTCAGGATGCCGAAGAGGTTGAGAAGGGCCAGGGAGAGCTTGAGAAGGAGAAGAGACAGCTGGAGAGGCACGTTTCCGATTATGAGGGCAAACTGGAAAAACTGCAGGTGAGGCTGGCTGATGTTAGGACCAACAAGGAATGGGATGCTCTGCAGAAAGAAATGGACTCGGCCAAGGAAGAGCTTTCCGGCGAGGAGGAACGCCTGCTGGAGGTAATGGAGGAACTCGAGACAATGGGGGCTTCGGCAGAGTCGGATGATACGGAGCTGAAGGACTATCGGGTCGGCGCCGAAGCTGAGATTAAGGATCTCAAAGAGAAACTGGGAAGTGTTGACTCGAAGATGGCGAAGATCAGAAGTGAAAGAGATGCTCTCTCAGTACAGATCGATGACAGCCTGAAACGGATTTACAACAGGGTCAAGCAGGGCAAGCAGGGAACAGCGGTCGTCCCGGTAGTACGCGGAGCATGCGGAGGTTGTTACAACCGGATCCCCCCACAGACCCTGACCGAGGTGAGAAGGGCTGAAACTCCAATAACCTGTGAGAACTGCGGCAGGATCATAATCTGGTTCGGTGAGGATGAGACCACGTGACATCTGAGAACATTCTACTGATCACGGCCCATGTTGATGGTGCTTCACGCGGCAATCCCGGGCACGCAGGATTCGGGGTTCTCATAGAATTGGATGGGTTAGGAGAGGTATACAGGAGGGCCGGTTACCTGGGCGAAACAACCAATAACCAGGCCGAATACAAAGCTCTGCTGCACTGTCTGGCTGTCCTGGAGGATCTGCAGCTCTCTGCAGGTGTTCTCTATTCAGACTCTGAATTGCTGGTTAAACAGCTCTCCGGAGAGTATCGTGTTAAAGATCAACAGCTGCGTCCCCTCTTTGAAGAAGCCAGGGCACGATTATCGCGCCTCGAGGGGATTCGCATCAGGCACATACGACGTGAGGATAATCAAGCGGCGGATGCGCTTGCGAATACTGGCATAGATTGGGGGTTGTCAGATATACAGGAGGCGGCCGGGCAATCGCGCTCTCCATCCGAAAGGAAGGGAGGGTGAGGAAAGTCCGGACTCCACAGGGCAGGGTGCTGGGTAACACCCAGGCGGGGTGACCCGACGGACAGTGCCACAGAAAAGATACCGCCGGCTTTCGGGTCGGTAAGGGTGAAATGGTGGGGTAAGAGCCCACCGCCGTTCCGGGTGACCGGGCGGGCATGGTAAACCCCACCCGGAGCAAGGCCAAATAGGGGAGCAGAGGCTGCCCGTCTCGCTACGACTCCCGGGTAGGTCGCATCAGGTGGCGGGTAACCGCCATCGCAGATAGATGATTGTCCACGGTTCTCGAATCGTGACAGAATCCGGCTTACAGGCCGCCTCCCTTTCTTTTCTCTTTTCTATGCAGCCGGTATCGTGCGGATAGTGCGCCGCGATTCTTAGATTATCCCTGGAGGGATTTGCGGACGATGAGCTACCGCTGGCGGATAAAGGACCGGATTCATGCAAATATAATTAATGAACTGGAAGTTCAGACCGGTCTGAATCGTATCCTTCTCAATATTCTCTATCAGAGGAACGTACAAACACCATCTGAAATCGATCACTTCCTGGCACCCGACCTGAGCACGGGGCACGATCCATTCCTTATGAAGGGGATGAAGGAGGCGGTAACCAGAATCCGCTCCGCTGCTGAAGATGGCGAACAGATCCGCATACATGGAGACTATGACGTCGACGGTGTGACCGCAGTCGCACTGCTGGTAAGAGTTCTCAGGAGAATCGGGGCCACAGTAGACACCTGCATTCCTCACAGAACAGAGGATGGCTATGGTCTCAGTCTGGAGGCGATAGAAAAGGCCCGTGCCGATGGCATCAAGGTCCTGATCACTGTCGATTGCGGGATCTCGGCATGCAGGGAGGCGGCACATGCCGACGAGCTGGGTATTGACCTGATCGTCACAGACCATCATACGCCCGGAATTGATCTGCCCTGCGCCCTGGCGGTTATCAATCCCAGACAGCCCGATTGCCCCTATCCCTTCAAGGACCTCTGCGGGGTGGGTCTGGCATTCAAACTCGCATGCGCTCTCGATCCCCCCGACACAGAACCCTCTCTGCTTGAATTTCTCGACCTTGTTGCTCTGGGAACGACTGCCGACGTGGTACCGCTGCAGGACGAGAACCGGGTGTTTGTCAAATACGGCCTGCCTCAGCTCGGTCGTACCAGATGGCCGGGAGTTGAGGCACTCATAGACCGCACGGAACTGCAGAGAGACACGATAACCGCCTCTCAAACCGTTTTTACACTGGCACCGAGGATCAACGCCGCGGGAAGAGTCTCTGATGCACACAATGCCCTCATGCTCCTTCTGACAGACGATCCCTTCGAGGCTGCCGAGCTGGCACAGTCACTCGACCGGCAGAATACACAGCGGAAGGAAATAGACAGGTCCACACTGGCCCTGGCACACGAGCTTATTGATGCTCAGGGCGGTCTGGGTTACAGGTCTTCTCTAGTGCTCTGTGCCGAAGAGTGGCACGCCGGTGTAATAGGAATCGTGGCCAGCAGGCTGGCCGAGAGCTATAACGTCCCCACCATACTGGTGGCAATGGAGGGGGATGAGGGGAAGGGAAGTGCCCGAAGTATAGAAGGTTTCGATCTACATGAAGCGTTGTCCGAATGCTCAGAACATCTGATTGAGTTTGGGGGGCATCCCCGTGCCGCCGGTTTGTGTCTCGCTCGCGACAAGATAGATGTATTCACCAGGGAATTTGAGCATATTGCACATAATAAATTAAAAGATAATGACATACAGCCGACACTTAATGTAGATTATGAAGTTGAATCGGGCGACCTGACGCGTGAATTCCTCTCTGAACTGTGTCGTCTGGAACCGTTTGGAGAGGGTAACTTCAAGCCGGTCCTGATGATCCGTGGTGCTCAGCTTCACGGTTTACCGCGCAGAGTGGGTCCCGATCGTTCCCACCTGAAATTCTCCATAAAATGCAGCGGTGATTATCCTCTCGATGCCATAGGATTCAGGCTGGGGGATCGCATCGGGGACCTTTCGGAAGGTGTTTTCGATCTGGCCTTTGCTTACGAGGAGAATCTCTTCAGAGGCGTCAGCAGGCCGCAACTGAGGGTCAAAGACATCCGGAAGGCCACCTCTTGATAATTAGCAGTAAATGGCATAGTTTGCTGATGCCCTCCCTTAACCACGCCCTCTGATAAGGAACCTGCCGTGCAACTCACTGAAGAAGCTTCCATGATGCGCGATATGGTTCGTGCGTTTGCCGAAAATGAAATCAAGCCGATCGCAGCAGAGATAGACAGGGATGAGCGTTTTCCGGCAGAGACCGTCGAGAAAATGGCTGAACTGGGCCTGCTCGGGATTACTATCCCGGAAGATGAGGGGGGAAGCGGGATGGACACTCTCTGCTATGCGATCGCAATCGAGGAGATAGCCAGAGTATGCGGTTCGACAGCCCTGATACTTGCAGCCCACATATCTCTTGCCTGCCAGCCGATTCATCTGTTCGGTTCAGAGGAACAGAAGCAAAAATACCTGCCTCCCCTTGCCTCCGGTAAAGACCTGGGTTCATATGGGCTTACCGAACCCGATGCCGGTTCAGACGCCGGTGCCACACGCACAGCAGCTAAGCAGGATGGAAATTTCTATGTGTTGAACGGCACTAAAACGTGGATCACAAATGTACAGCAGTCCCGCACATTTGTTTTTACCGCACGCACCGGCGGGATGGAGAAGGGAACCAGGGACATCAGCTCTTTTATCGCCGATCCGCAGATGGATGGGATCACCGTAAACCCGATAAAAGAGAAGCTTGGATGCAGAGGATCCACCACCTGCGAAGTTGTCCTGGAAAACGCGCGTATACCCGCAGAGGATATGCTCGGCGAACGGGGGAAGGGATTCAAACAGTTTCTGACAATACTGGATGGAGGCCGGATAAGTATCGGAGCAATGGCTCTCGGTCTTGCACAGGGAGCATATGAAGAAGCCTTGAAATACGCTCAGGAGAGAGAACAGTTCGGCAAACCGATCGGGAAATTCCAGGCGGTGGCATTCACCCTGGCCGAGATGGCGACGAGAATTGAGGCGGCCAGACATCTTGTTTATGAAGCAGCCCGCAGGAAGGATAACGGTGAGGATATAATCAAGACATCCTCAATGGCTAAATACTATGCCGGTGAGACCGCTCAATGGGTTACCACGAAAGCGATACAGATCTTCGGTGGTTACGGTTACACGAAAGAGTATCCCGTTGAAAGGATGTGGCGGGATGCCAAACTCACGACTATCGGAGAGGGAACCAGCGAGATCCAGCTCCTGGTTATTTCCCGGGAAATCCTCACAGAGCTTTAGAGCAATAAGGAGATAGAATGAGCAGCAGTGGCAATGAACCGGTCATACTGAGTGCGGTCAGAACACCGACGGGTAATTTTCAGGGAGCCCTAAGCAGCCTGAAAGCCCCTCAGCTGGGGGCTCTTGCCGTCAAAGCTGCTCTTGAGCGGGCAGGGATGCCCGGCGACAGGATAGATGAAGTGATCATGGGGCACGTGGTGCAGGCCGGTGCGGGCCAGGCTCCTGCTCGACAGGCCGCGGTGGGGGCCGGTCTGCCCGACGGCACACCGTCTATGGCGGTGAACAAGGTGTGCGGATCGGGGCTGAAAGCTGTCATGATAGCTTCGAGCATGATAAAGGCCGGTGATGCAGATGTTCTGATCGCCGGTGGCCAGGAAAGCATGAGCAATGTTCCATACGGCCTGATGACGGCCCGCAACGGCATGCGTCTGGGGCATCAGGAGGCAACAGATCTGATAATCCACGATGGGCTCTGGTGCTGTTTCAATGACTGCCATATGGGAAACCTGGCCGAGTATACCGCAGATAAGGCTGAACTCAGCAGGGAGGATCTGGACCAGTTCGCATACGGAAGCCAGATGAAGGCGGTCGCTGCTCAGCAGGCGGGCAGATTCGAAGAGGAGATCGTTCCGGTCGAAGTACCTCAGCGCAAGGGTGATCCGGTAACCGTGTCGACTGATGAAACACCCAAGCCGGACACCACGGTTGAGGTGCTCTCAAGATTGCGTCCGGCCTTCCAGAAAGATGGGAAAGTCACAGCGGGCAATGCACCAGGTCTGAATGATGGAGCTAGCGCCCTGGTTGTAGCTTCACGGTCTGTGGCCGATGAACTGGGTACGCCGGTTCTTGCCCGGATAACAGGATATGCACAGGCGGCAGTTGCTCCGAAGGAGCTGTTTTTCGCACCGGTGGATGCTGTCAGGAAACTCGTTGCACAGATCGGAGTCGACATACACGATTTCGATCTGATCGAAGCAAATGAGGCTTTTGCAGCTCAGGCCCTGGCCGACGGCATCGGACTGGAATGGGATTGGGACAGGGTCAATGTCAATGGCGGTGCCATCGCCCTGGGGCATCCGATTGGCGCCAGCGGTGCCAGGATACTCACAACACTGATCTACGCTCTGAAAGACAGGGGCGGATCGAAAGGCCTGGCGACTCTTTGCCTTGGGGGTGGAGGTGCCGTTGCCCTGGCGATCGAGACAGAGAAGGGATAGACAATCGTGGCAATCAAAGAATACGCAGTGATCGGTGCAGGTACGATGGGCAACGGTATCGCTCATATCGCCGCCATGAACGGACGGAAGGTAACGCTCCTCGATATCGAGCAGGAATTCCTCGATAAAGCGATGGTTACGATCGGGAAGAACCTGGAGAGACAGGTCAAGAAGGAGCTGTTAACGCAGGAAGAGGCCGATGGGACACTGGCAAGGATTTCGACCGGCCTCGATCTGGCAGATGCCGCGACTGCAGACCTTGTCATAGAAGCAGTGCTGGAGAGATTTGAGATAAAATCGGATGTCTGGAAGAAACTGGATGAGATCGCAGGGGCTGATGCCATCCTGGCCAGCAACACTTCCAGTATAAGCATCACCCGACTCGCATCTCTGACCGGCAGACCTGAGAAATTCATAGGAATGCATTTTTTCAATCCCGTTCCAATGATGTCCCTGGTCGAGGTCATAAGAGGACACTCCACTGATGATGCCACAACCAGTAAGGTCATGGCCGAAGCCGAAGCCCTGGGCAAGACACCTGTTGAGGTTCACGATTACCCCGGCTTCGTCAGCAACAGAATCCTGATGCCCATGATCAACGAGGCCGTGTTCGCACTCATGGAGGGTGTCGCAGAGAGAGAGGCGATCGATACGGTCATGAAGCTGGGAATGGCTCACCCCATGGGTCCCCTTACGCTGGCCGACTTCATTGGCCTCGACATCTGTCTCGATATCATGGAAGTTCTTCACCGTGAACTTGGAGACTCGAAGTACCGTCCCTGTCCGCTGTTGCGCAAAATGGTCGCTGCCGGTCACCTGGGACGCAAATCGGGAATGGGTTTTTACGATTACAGCAAATAGGAGGAGCAACAGTGGATTTCAGACCCACGGAGGAACAGAAATTCATACGACAGGCAGCAAGGGACTTTGCCGAAAGCGAGATCAAGCCAGGAGCAGCCGAGCGTGACCTGAATGCTGAATTCCCGGCCGATATCGTAAAGCAGCTTGGAGAGCTCGGCTTCATGGGAGTCGCCATTCCCGAGGAGCTGGGAGGGGCCGGTGCCGGCAATCTTGCATACGTAATGGCCCTGGAGGAGATCTGCCGGGCCGACGCCGGCGTTGGTGTCATCATGTCCGTCAACAACAGCCTGGTTTGCGATCCGCTCCACAATTTCGGCAGTGATTACATCAAGGAGAACTACCTCAAGAAACTGGCTTCGGGGGAATGGCTCGGTTCCTATGCTCTGACGGAGCCGGGAGCGGGAACTGACGCCGGTGCCCAGAAGACAACTGCCGTGAAGGACGGAAATGAGTACGTGCTCAACGGTACCAAGTCCTTCATAACCAGCGGTGATTCCTGTGACGTAACGATCACATACGCCAAAACCGATCCTGAGGCTCCGAACGGCAAGGGCATCAGTGCATTTGTGGTTGAGAAGGGTACTCCCGGATTCAACGTGGGCAAGCATGAGGATAAGCTGGGGATCCGCTGCTCGGACTGTGTTTCCCTGATCTTCGAGGATTGCCGGATTCCGGCCGGGAACCTCGTGGGTGAAGAAGGAAAAGGATTCAAAGTGGCCCTGGCAACCCTTGACATAGGCCGGCTTGGAATCGGTGCACAGGCGATTGGAATAGGGCAGGCATGTATGGATGAGAGCATAGCTTATTCAAAGGAGAGGGAGCAGTTCGGAAAGCCCATATCCTTCTTCCAGGCTATTCAGTGGAAGCTGGCCGATATGGCGATGGAGGTGGATGCCGCCAGGCTGCTGGTCTGGAGGGCTGCCTGGATGCGGGATGAGGGCATGAGACACACACTTCAATCGAGCATGGGCAAGCTCTTCGCCAGTGAAACCGCGATGAAGGCCGCACTGCAGGCGGTTCAAATCCACGGAGGGTACGGTTATATAAAGGAGTACCCGGTAGAACGCTTCATGCGTGACGCAAAGATTACCGAGATTTACGAAGGCACGAGCGAGGTTCAGCGGCTGGTCATAGCACGCAATATCCTCGCCGATTGAGAAGAGGTCATCCAGCAACCACTTTCAAGCGGGAAGTGAGTATGAAATGAATCCTCAAAATGCTTCTGAGCCTGAGGTTCTTTTTTCGATTGAAGGTCATGTGGCACAGATCACCATCAATCGTCCAGGCGTCCTCAATGCTATGAGCGAGAATACCCTGACGATGCTCGAGGAGATAGTAGATCGGGTGGGTGAAGATGATGATATACGGGCTGTGGTCTTCACAGGTGCCGGCGACAAGGCCTTCGTGGCAGGAGCCGACATATCGGAGCTGAAAGACCTGGACAGCGAAAGCGGCCGAAAGTTCTCGGAGCGGGGTCAGAAGCTTTACCGCAAGATAGAGCTGCTGCCCAAAGCTACCATCGCGGCGGTGAACGGTTTCGCTCTGGGCGGAGGATGTGAACTGGCCATGTCGTGCGACATCAGGGTGGCTGCTGAAAATGCCAGGTTCGGTCAGCCCGAGATCAATCTGGGCATCATACCCGGCTACGGTGGTACTCAGCGGTTTACCCGGCTGGTGGGTTATGGCAAAGCCGCAGAGCTTATAATGACGGGAAACATGATAGATGCTTCAAAAGCAGCTAAACTGGGGCTGGTCGAAAGATTAGTTCCGGAAGGATCGGCTCTGAAGGAGGCCACCGACCTGGCCAGGCAGATCGCCGGCAAATCCGCGGTTGCCATCGCTGCAATCAAACGGGCCATGGATGCCAGCCAGGGTGATCATTCACTTGGTTATGAAACCGAAGCCTGCGAGTTCGGCAAGATCATGGAAACCGAGGATAAAGCAGAGGGTATAGAAGCATTTCTGGAGAAACGGCCGGCTGAGTGGAAGGGGAAGTAGTGACGGAGAATCAAGGGGAAGAGAGACTGTTCAAAACCTCGAGTGGTACTCCTCTCAAGAAGTGGTATGGCCCGGAAGATCTGGCCGGTTTCGATCCTGAGCAGAAGCTTGGCGAACCGGGCGCACCTCCCTATACCCGTGGTATCTATCCAGATATGTACCGTGGTCGTCTCTGGACGATGCGGCAGTATGCCGGCTATGCCACCGCCGCTGAGAGCAACGCACGCTATCGGTATCTGCTGGAGCGCGGCACCACCGGTCTGTCGGTTGCATTCGATCTGCCCACCCAGATGGGATACGACTCCGATTCAACCATGTCTGCCGGTGAAGTCGGCAGATCAGGGGTGGCGATAGATTCGATCAGAGACATGGAGATTCTCTTCGAAGGGATCCCCCTCGAAAAGGTCTCCACATCGATGACGATCAATTCAACCGCCATGATACTGCTCGGAATGTACGCCGTGGCAGCACGCCGCAGAGGGATCGATCTGGAGCTTCTTTCCGGGACGGTCCAGAATGACATCTTGAAGGAATATTTCGCCCGGGGAACATATATCTACCCCCCGGGCCCGTCCATGCGGCTTATGACAGATCTCTTCTCCTTCTGTGCAGAGAAAATGCCCCGCTGGAACACGATATCCATCTCCGGGTATCACATACGGGAGGCTGGAGCCACGGCTGCTCAGGAGCTGGCCTTCACCTTTGCCAATGCCATTACATATCTGGAATCGGCACGCAACGCCGGTCTGGACCTGGATGTCGTCTGCAGGCGCATATCTTTTTTCTTCAACGCCCATAACAATTTTCTGGAGGAGGTTGCCAAATTCCGGGCAGCCCGCAGGTTGTGGACTTCCATCACGAGAGACCGGTTTCAGATCGGCGATCCAGATGCGTGGCGGCTCCGCTTTCATACTCAGACCGGCGGAGCAACTCTCACGGCACAGCAGCCTTCGAACAACATCGTTCGGGTCGCCATGCAGGCGCTTGCAGCCGTACTTGGAGGTACGCAGAGCCTGCATACCAATTCGATGGATGAAGCTTTTGCACTACCCTCCGAGGAGGCCGTGAATGTTGCCCTCCGGACACAGCAGATCATTGCATTTGAAAGTGGTGTGGCCGATACGGTGGACCCCCTTGCCGGCTCTTATGCAATAGAGTTTCTGACTGATGATCTCGAGGAGAAAGCCAGGAAATATCTCCAGGAGGTGGATGATATCGGAGGAGCGGTTCGAGCGATCGAAACGGGATACTTTCAGAGAGAGATCCACCAGGCCGCTTATGAATATCAGAAGGAAGCAGAATCGGGTGCCAGGACCATAGTGGGAGTGAACCGGTTCGAAGAGGAGAATGAAGAGACAGATATGTCCGGGACGCTGCGCCTCGATCCACGTCTGGAGGCAGAGCAGACAGAGAGACTGGCACAGCTCCGCGAGAGCAGGGATGAGGTTCGAACAACGGAAACGCTCGAAGCGATCCGTTCAGCTGCGGCAGGCAGTGATAATCTCATGCCGGCTGTAATGGATGCAATTGATGCCGAAGCGACTCTGGGAGAGATTAGTGACGTGCTGCGTAAGGAGTGGGGAACATACGTTTCCCCCGGGGGACTCTGATGACCGATTATCCCGTTGGTGAAGGGCATATAGATCATCTGGCGGTGGCAGTCAGAGACCTGGATGGTGCAGTTGATCAGTTCAGCCGACTGCTCGGTTTCGGACCTGTCTGGCAGGGCACAAGCCTGGAGCAGGCGGTGCGGGTTGCCATGTTCAATTTCGGTCATACCAAACTGGAACTGCTGGAGGGCACCGGCTCCGACTCGAAAGTGGCCGGATTTGTAGAGAAGAGGGGCGAAGGGCTGCATCACATTTGTTTTGCAGTAGAGAACCTGAAAGCAACTCTGGAGCGCCTCGAGAAGGAAGGATTTGAGATTATCGGCTCCGGCGATGACATCGGTGTGGAAGGTCGCCCCGTGGCCTTCGTGCACCCCGGAAGCAGTCGAGGGGTGCTGATAGAGTTCATTGAATCTGACAGGAGAAATGAGGAGTGATGGCAATGGCTGATACCAGCGACTCTTCCGGCATGAAATGGGGATTTGCCACAAGGGCTATTCACGGTGCGGGAGGGGTCGATCCGACAACAGGTGCAGTTAATATTCCAATCTACCAGTCGAACACATTCTCCTTCCCAACGGCCGAAGCGGGTGCCGCCATCTTTGCCGGCGAAAAGGATGGATACGTCTATACCCGGATCGGTAATCCAACGGTCCGGGCATTTGAAAGATGCGTGGCATCGCTCGAAGGTGGCACGGAAGCTGTCGCCTTTGCCAGCGGTATGGCAGCCACATCCGCAGCGATCATGTCGTACTGTGAAAGCGGTTCGAATGTAGTGCTCGGCGAACCTTCATATGGAGGCACGCACGCCCTGGTCTGCGACACTCTGCCCAGATTTGGAGTGGAGGCGAGGGAAGTGGATGCCCTCGACATGGAGCAGGTCCGAAATGCGATAGATGAGAAGACAGGTATAGTGTGGATCGAAACACCGGCCAATCCAACCTTGAAAGTAGCCGATATCGCCGCGGTGGCTGAAATCGCCGGTGCGGCTGACGTGCCGCTTGCCGTAGACAACACATTTGCTACTCCCTATTTCCAGCAGCCTCTGAAACTGGGCGCCCGGATCGTCATGCACAGTGCGACCAAATACATCTGCGGGCACGGCGACGCCATCGGAGGAATCATCGTTTCAGGCGGTGAACCGATAGACAGAATCCGTGATGAGATGAGAAGGGAATTCGGGGGAGCATTAAGCCCTTTCAATGCCTGGCTCTTCATCCGGGGGTTGAAAACACTGCAGGTCAGAATGGAGCGGCATTCTGCAACGGCCATGAAGGTGGCAGAATATCTGTCATCTCATCCAAAGGTCGAAAGGGTTACGTACCCCGGACTGCAGAGCCACCCCCAGCATGAGATCGCAGCGGGACAGATGAGCGGTTTCGGAGGGATGGTCACCTTCTTCGTGCAGGGCGGGCGGCAGGCCGGCGCTACCCTGCTCAACAGCGTGAAGCTCTGCATACTGGCAGTCAGCCTCGGTGACTGCGACACATTGATTGAACATCCTGCCAGCACCACTCATTCCACCTATTCAACTGAAGATCTGGCCAGGTTCAACATAGCTGAGAATCTGATCAGGATATCGGTGGGACTTGAAGATGCCGAAGACATCATCGCAGATCTTAACCAGAGTCTGGAGAAAATATAAACAGGTCCTGCCCCTCAAGTGCCCTGTCACGCAACAACCGTGGCATTCGAGCGGCGCCGTATCCCGACCGGCTGCGTTGCGTCTCCTCGCCATAGCCACCGCTATGCCTCGTCGCCACGCCTTGCCGGTCAAGCACGGCGTCACTCTCGGTGCCGACATTTGCTACGTGACATGACACTAAGAGATAATCCCCTCACAGGTTTCCAGGAGGGAACCGTCTGCCCGCCTCCCGCTGAGGATAGACCTGATGAGCGTGAGGGCCGTCTGGTATCTCGTCTCTGCCTGGTCTGCAGGCCTTGTTGCCGGCCAGGCATTCTCCTCTGCTCTTCACATCGTTCTGCTGATCGCAGCTGTGTCATTTTTCCTGCTGAAGCGGGTGCCGCGGCTATACAGGTCATCACTGCTTCTGCTGGTCTTCCTGCTGGCAGCAATCGCCGGGGAGCGGGCGGGAATTGCGTTCAACACACCGCGAACCGTTGTTGAAGAAGGTAGAAGGGGGGGGCTGAATAATCCGCATTACAGACCTGTCCTGACAGCCCGTCAATCACCAGTAGAAAGTAAAGATGAATCCGATGATCGGGCAGCCGGGATCCCCTGGGCTTCTCGACCAGTGGAGGGAATGATTGAAGCGATCATTTTCAACCGGCGCGACAGGATGCCTGTGGAATGGATTTCCGCCTTCCGCACGACCGGCACAGCTCACCTGATCGCAGTGAGCGGTCTGCATATCGGTATTCTGGTCTCCATCGTTCTGGTGCTGCTCAAAACCATGAGGCTGCGACGGCAGGCCAGAACCATCATTACAATCGCAGGATGCTGGATCTATGTGCTGGCCATAGGTGCTCCTCCTTCGGCTGTACGTGCCGCGATGATGACATCGATAGGTCTGGGTATGCTTGGGATGGGACGCAACTGCTCACACGGTCGCATATTGCCGACTGCTATTTTCTGTATCCTGGTTGTCAAACCGTCAATGATAGCATCTGTAGGTTTTCAATTGTCTGCATCGGCGCTGCTGGGCATAGGTCTTGCTCTGAGGGGCATTGACGGAAGCCATTACAGGACATCCAGGGCCGGGCTTGCAATCCTTTTGAGGATTTCAGCTGGGGCGCAGGCCGGTGTTATGCCACTGCAGATATACACCTTCGGTTATTTCTCTCCCCTTGCACCCATTGTCAATGCAGCAGCCGTCCCCCTTATCGGGCTGTGGCTCTCTTCCGCTGTAGCCGCTATTTCAACCGGCTTTATCTGGGGTACTCTTTCCATGATTATCGGGGCCTTCTGCGAAGGAATAGGAAGAATACTCCTCTGGTGGATATATGCATGGTCCATGCTGCCAGGCATGGTAATGCCTGCTCCGGCTGCCACTGCATTATTGGCAGCAGCCGGCATTGTACTGTGGGGATTGGGAGGAAAGGGACGAATTGCCTCACTCCTCTGTCTTACCCTGCTGTCGTGGATTCCGCAGACAGGAACTGGTGCTGCCCGTATCACGTTCCTCTCTGTAGGGCAGGGTGATGCCATCGTCATTGAATCAAGAAATCCCAGACGTGTTGCAGTAATTGACGGCGGCTCGGCATTCAATGACTGGGATGCAGGCCGGTATGTCGTTGCCCCCTACCTCAAATCGCGCGGTATCCGTACCATCGATATTCTTATAGCCTCGCACCCCGACGTGGATCATGTGGGAGGAATGGAGACCCTCGCAGAGGAGTTCAATATAGGACTCTTTGTAAGAGGAGAGTGGAGACCCGGAGAAACCGAAACAGCCTTTCGTCTGGAGAAAAGGCTGAATGCCTCGGGAATCGTCTCGATCGTGCCCGAGACAGGTGATTCATTTATTCTGGGCAAGGGGTCGCGGATCGACGTCCTGGCCGGAACCGGCAACGCAGGGTTGAGCAGTAACGATCGATCCCTGGTCCTGAGGCTGCAGTTGAACAACGTTTCGGTCCTCCTGTGCGGTGATCTGGAAATTTCTGGTGAGTACAGGCTGAATCGATTCAGGCACCTGCTTCAGAGTGACATCCTCAAGTTTCCCCATCACGGCAGTGATGATGCCGTGTCTGATATGCTGCTCGAAAAGGTTCAGCCTTCGATGGCCGTGATATCCGTGGGTTCCAGTAACAGATATGGACACCCTTCGCCGAATCAGCTGGAACGTCTCAGAAGACTGGGTATAGATGTCTGGCGAACCGACCGCTATGGTGCACTGGTTGTTAAGTGCACCGCCCCGTAATTACGGAGCGGTGTACTAAGGCAGGTGATTGACAGGTCGGGGGAAGGTTCTATCTTGCCCGAGTCAACCAATACTACCTGTCAGAGATCGGTTCGGTTCAATGGGCGAGAAGAAGCGGATCCTCAGTGGTATGCAGCCTACCGGAAGATTGCATCTGGGCAATTACGCCGGTGCGCTTTCAAACTGGGTGAAACTCCAGCACGAGTATGAGTCTTATCACTGTGTGGTGGACTGGCACAGCCTGACCATCACTTACGATAAAACAGAGCGTATAGCATCAGATACGGTAGAGATGGTTGCAGACTGGCTCGCCGCCGGCCTCGATCCTTCGAAAGCGACCATTTTCGTGCAGTCGCTGGTTCGCGAGCATGCGGAGCTGCATCTGCTCCTCAGCATGCTGATAACACTCGGTCGTCTTGAGAGAAATCCGACCTTCAAGGAGAGAGTGAAAAATCTCGATCTGCGCGGTGAAGTTTCCTACGGCCACCTCGGCTACCCTGTTCTGCAGGCGGCGGATATCCTCATGTACAGGGCTCATGCTGTACCTGTTGGTGAGGACCAGGTGCCTCATATCGAGATGACCAGAGAGCTGGCCAGGAAATTCAATTCAACCTACGAGAAGATATTCCCCGAACCGGAGACTCTACTGACACCATTCACCAGGATCCCGGGTCACGACGGCAGGAAAATGTCCAAGAGCCTGGGAAACCATATCCTGATGAGCGATCCGCCTGAAGTAGTGGCGGAAACCGTGATGAAGGCGATAACCGATCCTGAAAAGGTGTATAAAGGTGATCCCGGCAGGCCCGAGATCTGCAATGTATTTGCCTGGCATGTCGCCTTTAATCCGGAACAGAAGGAACAGATCTCAATTGAGTGCAGGAATGGATCGAGGGGTTGTGTCGTATGTAAGAAGGAAGCGGCAGGAGCGATCAGCGACTATTTCGCAGATTTTCGTGCAGAACGCCTCCGCCTCGAAGATGCGCACGACCATGTTCTGGATACGATCATTCACGGGACGGAAAGAGCCAGAGCGATGGCCGAGTCCACCATGGATATGGTCAGAAGAGCGATGATGCTCTTCATGCCGGAAAAGTAGGGAAGGGTAAGGCCTGGTGAGTTATGCGGTTCGCATAGAGGCATTCGAAGGTCCTCTCGATCTTCTGCTCTATCTTATCCGCAAAGCTGAAATGGATATCTATGACATCCCGATCGCCCAGGTCACTCAACAGTACCTCGATTACATAGATGTAATGCAGCTTCTCGACCTGGAGGTTGCGGGTGACTTTCTGGTCATAGCAGCAACCCTCATGCAGATAAAGGCTCGAATGCTGCTTCCCTCCCCGGCTATCGAGGAAGAGGATCCGCGCCTGGAGCTGGTCCGCAAACTGGAGGAGTACCAGCTGTTCAGGCAGGCGGCTGCCGATCTGGCGGAAAGGGAAGAGGAATACACGCACTATTACCTCCGGGAGAGCGGCCCGGGTCCTGTCGATCTGCCTGAGTCCGATGAACTGGTGATAGACGTTTCACTTTTCGATCTGCTTTCTGCATATCATCAGGCAATCGAAAGGGTGAAGGAGGAGGGGCGTTACAGTGTTTCCGGACCGGAAGTCAAACTCGCCGACCAGGTTGAATACCTCAGGGGGATTCTGAACAACCAGGAACGTGTCAGCCTGCTGGAAACACTTTCCCGGCTCGACACACGACTGGCAATGGTTGTGACCATTGTTGCGGTACTCGAACTCACCCGACTGGCAGAACTCAGTCTTGAACAGGCCGATCTTTATGGAGATATCTGGCTGATACGAAAGACTCCGAACATATCATTCACCGGGGGAATATGATGATGAGCGATCTACCGGCGGCCGAAAAGAGAAGGGCCCTTGAGGTTATACTCTTTTCCACCGTAGAGCCTGTCTCGGCGTATCAGATAGCCAGATTGCTCGAAGAGGGCGGCTGGACGGCTGACGACGGCGGCATCACACCCGGCCAGGTCGATAAATACATAGAGAGTCTGATTCTGGAATGGGAGAATGAGGATCGGCCGCTGACCATATTGAAGATTGCGGGCGGATATCAGATGGCTACACGTCCCGAATGGTCGGAGCTGGTCGAGAAACTGCAGGAGGACAAGCGGAGTCACAGGCTCTCGCGGGCAGCCCTTGAAACCCTGGCCATCGTCGCCTACAAGCAGCCCGTGATAAGACCCGACATAGATGCCATAAGGGGAGTGAACTCGGACAGTTCGTTGAAGACTCTGCTGGAAAAGAATCTCGTCAGCATTTCGGGCCGTGATGAAGGTCCCGGTCGTCCGCTTCTCTACCGCACAACTCCCGATTTTCTTAAGTATTTCGGACTCAATTCACTCCACGATCTTCCTGACCCTGCCGAACTCGCCTCATTGCTTGGAGTCACCATGGGTGCAGAGGATGAGGGTGCTGAAGAACCTCTGCAGACAGATCAGTGAGACTCAACAAATACCTTGCCGAAGCCGGTATCGCCTCCCGAAGGAAGTGTGACGACCTGATCGAAGCCGGGACTGTCGCGGTCAACGGTACGGTTGTCAACCAGCCGTGGCTTGACATCGATCCGCAGAGCGATGAGGTCACTGTCGAAGGGAAACCGATTGAGCGCTCCCCGGGCCGGGTCTATCTTCTTCTGAATAAGCCTGCCGGTGTCATATCGACCGTAACTGACCCGCATGGCCGTGAGACGGTTCTGTCACTGCTGGGAAACGCTTTTCAGGACAGACGTCTCTTTCCGGTTGGAAGGCTCGATGCAGATACAACCGGCGCCCTCTTGCTGACAGACGACGGTGAACTTGCCTACCGGCTGACACACCCGAAGTACGAGACGGTCAAGGAATACTCGGTACTTCTCGACAGGACGTTCAGCGAAGAAGACGGGGAGCAGTTGGAATCGGGCGTTATGCTGGAAGATGGCTGGGCGAAACCCGACTCGGTTGAGCAGAAGAAATCGGGCAGGATAGTGGTTAAACTGCATGAAGGAAGAAAACGGATAATCAAGCGTATGTTCTCGGAACTCGGATTCAAGGTAGTAGAGCTGCACCGTATGAAGTTTGCCGGTCTATCGGCCGACGATCTGCCCACAGGTTCGTGGCGGGAACTCGATCTGGAAGAGATAAACAACCTTCGCAGTGGCGTCGGTCTGGAACCGATAGCCTGAAAGGATTTTCTCCGTGGATATAAAGGATCGACGCATTCTGGTACTGGGTGGCTTCGGTATGGTGGGGCAGGCCATCTGTCACGAACTGCTCTCCCACGGACCTGAACATCTAACAATCTCTTCATTATCGAAGGAGGAAGCTGAGAAGACCGTTTCCATTCTTGGTGAACAGCATCCGGCCACTTCTATTGAAGCCGCCTGGGGCAACATTTTCGTCAGAGAGTCCTTCAAGGATCTATCACGTACAGCGCTGCTTCAGGATCCCGATAACAGGCTGACATTCCTGCACGACGCTTTAGATGAACTTGATGAAGAAGTTGTTCAGGTTCAAACCCTTTACAGACTCATCGAACACTCACGGCCGGATCTGATCGTTGACTGCATCAATACTGCCACTGCTCTCGCATATCAGAATGTATATTCGGGCAGCCGCGAGGTGGTTATGGCGCTGGAGACCGGAGATCCCGGAGCGATCGAGGATACAACGGTTCGCCTTGTGGCAACCCAGTACACACCTCAGCTGATCCGTCATGTCCAGGTTCTCTATTCGGCGATGAGGAAAGTTGGAACCGGCATGTATCTGAAGGTCGGTACCACCGGTACGGGAGGAATGGGTCTGAACATCCCCTACACCCATTCCGAGGAGAGACCATCCCGGATGCTCTTGAGCAAGAGCGCCATGGCCGGAGCACACAGCATGCTTCTCTTCCTCATGGGGCGCACACCCGATGGACCGATCGTCAAAGAGGTCAAACCTGCGGCCGTCATAGCCTGGAAGGCGATAAACAAGGGACCGGTACTGAAAGGGAACAAGCCGATCCCTCTCTACGACATGTCGCCGGAGGACGCACATTCTCTGGAGGATGAACTGCAGCTGGAGCTGGATGCAGGTGCTTTCAAACAGTTCGATGGGGATAAAGTACTCGATTCCGTGTATATCGATACGGGTGAGAACGGATTCTTCTCAACCGGTGAATTCACTGTCATTACATCGATAGGGCAGATGGAATTCATAACACCCGAAGAGATCGCCGGAACGGTCATAAGGGAGATCCAGGGTGGCAACACCGGATACGACATCATTGCAGCGCTCGATATGTCCGTTATGGGACCGACCTACCGCGCCGGGGCTTCCAGAGAGGCTGCTCTAAAACGACTGAATAAACTTGAAGAGGAACATGGTGTGCGTTCGGTGGCGTTTGAGGTGCTGGGTCCACCCAGGTTGAGCAAACTGCTCTACGAAGCCGAACTGCTCAGGAGGACAGCCGGGACCTTGCGCAGTGTCGCTGCGGCGAGTGCAGAGGAGCTTTCAACCGGATGCCTCGCTCTGCTGGAAAGCGATGCCGAACTGAGAAGCAGTATTATCTCCATCGGGATCCCGATTCTGCTGCCCGATGGCAGACTGATGCGTGGTCCAGTTATTAAAATCCCGCCCCCCCGGGGCCGCGCCGCAGAACCAATAGATTCAGACCGGGTAGAGCAGTGGGCAGCCAGCGGCTGGGTTGATCTGCGCGTAGACAACATGTTCCACTGGCAGAAGCGAGCCGCCGAAATCATATCGGAGATAGACGCCGTCCCGGATGATGAGAGCAGCAGTAAATATCACCGCGACAGGGCATATTGGGCATTCGACCTTCCACTCGATATAGGGAAGACGGTAGGGTGGATTTTTACAAGGGAGGATAAAGGGGAACGGATGAAATAATGGCTGGAGAAAAGGGCCTGATCATCGCAATTGACGGTCCGGCAGGCTCTGGAAAGAGTACGACGGCCCGACTTGTGGCTGAGAGGCTCGGATATCTGTATATTGACACCGGCGCCATGTACAGGGCGGCCACGCTGCATGTTTTGCGAAGTAAAGTGGACCTGAATGATGCAGATGCAGTAGAAAATGCCGTCAAATCGTGTGAAATTCTATTATCACTGAATAAAAATAAGACACTTGTGCTGCTTGACGGCGAGGAAGTTTCTCACGAAATTCGTACGCCAGAGGTTACTCTCCACGCATCCGCAGTATCTGAGATTCCTCATGTTCGGGAAATTCTGGTCGGTGCCCAGCGCGCCATGGGCGCACAGGGGGGAGTAGTTTTAGAAGGACGCGACATCGGAAGTGTTGTTTTCCCGGATGCAGACCTGAAGATATACCTGGAAGCCGATCTCCAGACCCGCGCCACCAGACGATTCAATGAACTGCAGGCGCAAGGCGTTGAAACAACAGTGGAGGAAGTATCCTCAAGCATGCATGAGCGTGATGCGCTGGATATAAATCGTAAGCATTCACCTCTGCTGAGAGCAGAAGGTGCAGTTGTAGTAGATACAACAGATCTCTCAATCGAAGAACAGGTTGAGAGAATCGTGGCAATGGCAGAGAAGTCAATAGATAAACCCTAAACAAAGAAAAAAAGATGCAGGAAGACCTGATAGAAACCACTAACCCTTCGGAAGAGAATGCTGCTGATGAAAGCAGCAGGATCCTTACGGAGGAAGAGCTGGAAGCAGAAGAGTATACGCCGGAAGAATATGATGAGATGATGGCACTCTACGACGAGACCCTCGCCGAAATAGACGAAGGTCAGATCGTTACCGGAGTGGTTCTCTCCATCGAGGATAGAGATATCATTGTCGATGTAGGCTTCAAGAGTGAAGGCGCGATTCCCCTTGAAGAATTCGGGGATATTGAAAGCGTTTCCCTGGGCGACAAGGTAGATGTTTACCTTGAAAATATTGAGAACCAGGACGGCCAGATCGTTTTGAGCAAGTCGAAGGCCGACTTTATGAAGGTCTGGCACAAGATCAAGGACGCCTACGATACCGGCGAGGTCGTCATAGGTCGTCCGAACAGGCGCATCAAAGGCGGATTGATGGTCGATCTGATGGGTGTTTCCGCCTTCCTGCCTGGATCGCAGGTTGCATTGAGGCAGGTCAGAGATTTCGATCAATTTATCGAACGGGCAATCCGCCTCAAGATCATCAAGATAAACAAGAACAGGCGCAATATCGTGGTGAGCAGGCGCATGGTCCTTGAGGAGGAACGGGCCCAGATGCGCAAGGAAGTACTCGCCAACCTCTCGAAAGATCAGATCCGCGAAGGTACCGTCAAGAACATCACCGATTTCGGTGCATTCATCGACCTGGGTGGAGTGGATGGCCTGCTGCATATCACCGATATGTCGTGGGGCCGGATCAACCATCCCAGTGAGGTTGTCAATATCGGCGATGTCGTTCAGGTCAAAGTGCTCGATTACAACGATGTGAAGGACCGCATCAGCCTCGGACTGAAACAGTTGCAGCCCTATCCGTGGAAGGGTGTTGAGGATCGTTATCCGGTCGATGCAAAGGTTATCGGAAAGGTCGTATCCATCACGGATTACGGTGCGTTCATTGAACTTGAAGAGGGTATTGAAGGTCTCGTTCACATCAGCGAGATGTCGTGGACACAGCATATCAGACATCCCTCCAAACTTGTGAATATCGGCGATGAAATCGAAGTGGTGGTCCTGAGGGTCAACGCCGCTGAAGAGAAGGTCTCCCTGGGTCTGAAACAGACAGAGCCCGATCCGTGGGAGACCCTTGAAGTCCGGTTTGCAATTGGAAGCAATCTGCACGGCAAGGTGCGCAACCTTACCAATTTCGGTGCATTCGTGGAGATAGAACCCGGTATAGATGGACTGGTTCACATCAGCGACATGTCGTGGACGAAGAGAATCCGGCATCCATCCGAGATTCTGAGCAAGGGTGATGAGATCGACGTGGTGGTTCTGAGCATAGACAGGAACCAGAGAAGGATCTCGCTGGGCCACAAGCAGGCACTGCCGAATCCGTGGAACGATCTGGAGGAGCAGTACAAACCGGGTACCGAGACATCGGGGAAGATCACCCGCCTGATCGACAAGGGAGTTATCGTGGATCTTCCCAATGACGTTGAGGGATTTGTCCCTCTCCAGCATCTGGGCCGGGAAGATCTGTCCACGGCCGAAGAGGCCTTTGACGATGGGGATGACCTGCCCCTGACTGTTATCGAATTCGATCGCGAAGGCCGCAAGATTGTCCTCTCGGTCACCGAATACTTCAAGAGCAAGGATGAAAAGGAACAGGAAGTATTTCTCAAGAAGCATGAGAAGCGCGAAGTCACAATCGCCGACCACAGTGGAGCTGAGGATCTGGTCAAACTGAAGGATCACCTCGAGTCTGAGATGGATGACAGGGGACACGATCCGGTTGACGAAGATGATCCTGACGCATCACAAACTGCCGAAGAGGTAGTCGCAGAGGCCGAAGAGGATACAGAGAAGACCGAAGAGAAGGCGGAAGAAGCCGAGGAGGTCGAGGCAGCTGAACAGCCTGAAGAGACTGCAGAGATAGAGGAACCGGAGAAAGCTGAGGAGAAGGCGGAAGAAGCCGA
>CAZWVF010000031.1:24474-31343 GCA_964637695.1 uncultured Gemmatimonadota bacterium
AGACTGCAGAGATAGAGGAACCGGAGAAAGCTGAGGAGAAGGCGGAAGAAGCCGATAAGGCCGAGACAGCTGAACAGCCTGAAGAGACCGCAGAGATAGAGGAACCGGAGAAAGCTGAGGAGAAGGCGGAAGAAGCCGATAAGGCCGAGACAGCTGAACAGCCTGAAGAGACCGCAGAGATCGAGGAACCGAAGGCTGAGGAGCCGGAGAAGACCGAAGAGAAAGCTGAAGAAACCGAAAAGGCTGAAAAGAAGGAGAAGGTCGAAGAAGAGAAGGCTGAGCCGGCAAAGAAGAAGGCCAGGAGCAAAAGCAAAACCAGGGCCAAGGCCAAGACCAAAACAAAAGCCAAGGCAGCTCCGAAGACAAAGAAAAAGACCGTTAAGAAAGCCGCAAAAAAGAAGACAACCAGGAAAGCAGGGTCCTGATTTAACGGCTCTCGGACCCGGCCTCTCTGGGTTGCCCGCGCGGGAATCGTGAAAGTCTATCTAGAAACCTACGGCTGCCAGATGAATGTCCGTGACTCGGAACTCGTGAGCGGCATTCTGATGCAGGCGGGCTGTCACCTTGTTGATTCGGCCGAATCGGCCGATATAATCCTCCTCAATACCTGTGCCGTCAGGCAGAATGCTGAGCAGCGCGTTATCGGCAGGATCAACCATCTTTCCGCTTTCAAGAATAACAGCTCCAAAACGATCGGTGTGCTGGGCTGTGTTCCGCAGCATATGGGGCAGGACCTGCTCGATTCGGTCCCCTCTATCGATTTCATCCTCGGTCCCGATTCCTACCGGTGCCTTCCGGAGATACTCAATTCCGCACTCGACAGGCGGTACGCGATGTGCAAGCTCGATAAAACCGAGCTTTACGAAGGACTTCCTCATCACCGAGCTGAAAAGAGTTCCAGTGCATTTGTAACAATCATGAGGGGATGCAACAGGATGTGCACCTTCTGCGTCGTTCCGCATACCAGGGGAAGGGAGCGGAGCAGAAAGAGCGAGGACGTTATTGATGAGGTCAGAAGACTGATAGATGACGACGTCAAGGAGGTCATACTGCTCGGCCAGACCGTCAATGCATATCAGGACGGCACAACCCGTTTCGACCGACTGCTGTGGCAGGTCGCAGAGACCGGTATTCCCCGGATACGGTTCACATCTCCCCATCCGTCCTTCTTCAGAGAGGAGGAGCTGGAGGCCATAGCAGAATGTGATGCAGTCTGCGAGTGGGTTCACCTGCCGGTGCAGGCAGGCAACAGCGATGTTCTGGCACGGATGCGTCGCGGCTACACCATAGAGGAATACATCGATATCACACACCGGATAAGGGATAGAATCCCCCGTGTCGCACTCACCACCGACATTATTGTTGGATTCCCGGGTGAGAGTGAGGAGCAGTTTGAAGATACACTGAGCCTTATGGCTGAGTGCAGGTTCGATTCAAGTTATTATTTCAAGTACTCTCCGCGACCCGGGACATACGCGGACAGAGTATATGATGATGATGTGGACGATGAGGAGAAACAGCGGCGACTCGAAAGGGTGATAGAACTCCAGAGCGAGCTCACCGTCAGTTCGAATCAGAAGTTTGAAGGACGCACGGCAGAGATACTGGTGACCGGGAGGGGGGATCGGGGGCCCGATCAGTGGCTGGGAAGAACCCGCGAGAACAAGATCGTTATTGTTGAGTCGAAAGAAGACCTGCTTGGTGCTATGGTAGATGTTAAAATCACGGGTACAGGAACCTGGTCGATGCGTGGAGAGTTAAAGCGGTAAACCCGGGAAGAAAGGATACTGAGGAAAATGTGGATGCTCAAATGGCTTGGTGTAGCGCTGCTCTTGATCCTGCTTCTCGGTTTCTCGATGCTGAATCTCGATCAGCTCGTCGATATCGACCTCTTCTTCTGGCAGTTTCAGGAAGTGCCCTTGATCCTGGTCATATTCGAGGCCTTCATCATCGGGATGCTGGTCTGGTTCCTCATCGCCTTCGTCAACGAGATTAAGCTCAGAGGGCAGCTGAGATCCCTCTCGCGTGACAGGGACGAGGTTCATGAGGAACTGCAGGCTCTCCGCAACCAGCCACTGGAGGAGCTGGATATGGAGGATCTTCCGGCGGAAGCAGAAGAAGATGTCGACTAACGAGATACTTCTCGGAGTAGCTTTCCTGCTGGCCCTGGTGCTCCTGGCAATCAGGCTCGACAGGCTGCGCAGAACGAAGATCAGCCGCGGCAGGAATCCGTATATGGAGGCTCTCCTTCACCTGATAAACGATGAAGAGAACCTAGCTTATTCGAAGCTGGTTGAAACGGTACGACTCGACACATCCAATATCGATGCCTACATCATCCTCGGGGATATTCTGCGCAAACGGGGTGAGCTGGAGCGCGCATTGAAAGTGCATCGAAACATAACCATACGCAGTGACCTTACCACCCAGGCCAATGTTACCGTCTTGAAGAGCCTCTCTCTCGACTATATCGCACTGAAACACTGGAAATCCGCTGAAGAGACACTTCTGAAGCTCGATCGTATTAAAAAGAGTGATACGTGGCCCAGGATGCGTCTTCTGGAAATACTGGAGGAACAGGAGAAATGGAAGGAAGCGTACGAACTGGCCTCGGTGCTCGAGGGTGAACCGGAAATCACCGATGAAAGACTGGCGGGATACAAAGTTGCCCGGGCCCGTGCACTGACAGAGCAGGGAGCATACCATAAGAGTCGGATCATCCTGAAAGAGGCTCTGAAACATGATCCCTCCTGCGCTGAGGCGTATCTGGCGATAGGGGATACCTACACCGATGAAGAGCGTATTGATGACGCCGTCCAATGGTGGGAGAAGCTGGTGGAAAATGTCCCCGATCGGGTGACAGAAGCATTCTCGCGGCTGGAAAATGCCCTTTATCAGATAGGGGAATTCAGTCGCATGGCTGATATCTATTCGAATCACCTCACTGCCAATCCAGCCAGTGCAGAGACTGCGCTGGCACTGGCTCACCTTCTGGAACGCAAGGGCGAGGTCGGTAAAGCGGTTGAAGTGCTCAAAAAGCACAAGCCGCATGTCGAAGAGACTTTTGTTCTGGATCAAGCGATTGCCAGGCTCCTCTACCGTTCGGGGAACACCGGGGAAGCTCTCGAAATGATATTCGGTGAGAGCGGCCAGAGACGTTCCCATACGGGCCCGGAGATTGAAGAACTGCTCGATTTCACTGCGGAAGAAGTCGATCTGAACGACGAGAAAAACGGGGAAGATCTTGAAGTGGGCAGGGAGGAAGCCGTGTGATGACCGGCCCGATGGGTCATAAACACCTCAGACACAATCACCGGTACCTGTTGATTTCAATCCTGATTGCTGGAGTTCTCCCTTCGACAGCTTCAGCCCGGCAACCCGGCTTTCAGGTCAATCCCTCGGCCGCTGCGGCCCGCGACCTCTATGATAGAGCTCAATACAACGATGCCCGACGGATGCTCGACACCCTGATTCAGCAGGGTAACATAACGGCTGAAATACTCTATTACCGGGGACTCGTAGAACCTGAAGCACTCATTGCTGTTGAAGTTTATTTTGACCGTGTATACAGGCGTTATCCCGGCACGGAGATGGCATCAAGAGCACTCTTTAAAATCGCCCAGTACTGGTACGATTCCGCCATGTATATAAAGGCCAGAGGACTATTTGGTGATGTAGCCTGGAGTCAGGGAGATTCTCCTCTGGGTCAGGCAGCACGATACTGGAGGGGTATGACCTGGCTCCACTCATCAGCAGAACCCGATAGTCTCAGGATGGGGCTGAGCATTATTAAAAGAGCAGCACATCGATCTACAGATCCTGAGACCAGGGGGAGAGCACTGTTATCTACGGCTGAACTCAGCTTACGTCTGGGAAAACCCGACTCTGCTCTCACATATGCTGCGGCGGTCATTGAAGCACCATACCTGGAGGATCACAATCCTCGGGCGATGGGAATACAGGCTCTAGCATACGATGCTCTGGGAAACGTGGAGCAGGCCAGGATCGTGAGCCAGACACTCGTCAAAAGGTTCCCCGACACCTGGTATGGCAGAGAGGCCCGCAGGTGGCTGGCCCAACAGAGAGAGGCCATGGTCCAGGCACGGCTGGACTCCATGAGAACCATAGGCACAACCGGGATGACTCAGGGTGGCGTTGAGGAGGGCCGCTGGTCGGTACAGGTGGGAGCCTTTTCAGATCTGGGTAATGCCACCGATCTGGTAATGAGACTGACCCGTGGAGGATACAACGCCTGGCATGCGACCAAACGTGTCGATGGCAGGTTCCTGGTCGTCGTACTCGTCGGCCGCTTCGAAACGAGAGCGGAAGCAAATGCATTCGGCAGATCGCTTCAGGATTCCAGCGCGTCAGTTTCTACGTTCCAACTTTACGAAATCAAACCTCAATAGACAGAGCATTATATCGCCATGGCCAGGACTTCCACTCCATTGATGCAGCAGTACCTTCGCATCAAGGGAGAACATCCTGACGAGATACTTCTTTTCAGACTCGGCGACTTCTACGAGACATTCTTCGAAGACGCAAAGATAACTGCCAGAACCCTCGACATTGCACTGACCAGCCGTAATTCGGGGGATGGTGATAAGGCCATACCCCTTGCTGGATTCCCCGCACATGCTGGTGAAGTCTACATCAGCCGTCTTCTGAAGGCGGGCCAGAGGGTAGCTGTCTGCGAACAAGTAGAGGATCCAAAACAGGCAAAGGGGATAGTCAAACGCGAGGTGGTGGAGGTGCTGACTACTGGTACGGCCCTTGCCGACGGCTACCTGGAGGGTGAGCGCAACAATTACCTGATGGTGATTTACGGTTCCCGGGAAAGGGATGAGAAGTGGGGGGTTGCGGTTACGGATGTTTCAACCGGCGGGCTGGAGGTCACCGAAGTCTCCATTAACGAACTGATGGATGAGATACAGAGATATTCGCCATCCGAGATAGTGATCCCCGAATCTCTCGATATAGATCCCTTCCTGAAGGCACCGGGCCTTCATGTCCAGACGATAACACGCATGGAGGGATTCCGTTTCAACTTCGATCTGGCAGAACAGACCCTGAAGGAGCATTTCGGAGTTGAAACACTGAAGGGCTTCGGTCTCGACGAACTCGAAAATGGTGTAGGAGCACTAGGTGCGCTGGTTTCCTACCTGCAGGAGAAGAAGTTCTCCAGTCTCGGACATCTGAAACGGGTCAGGATCCGTGACAGCGATGACGGCATGCTCATCGATGCGGCAACCCAGAGGAACCTGGAACTGGTCAGGAATATCCGGGATGGCGGACGATCAGGCACGCTGCTGGAAGTTGTCGATCAAACCCGTACCGCGATGGGGGCAAGGGCACTGCACAGTGCAGTGCTGCGCCCGCTGACCTCTGCCGCCGATATAGAAGAGAGACTGGATGCTGTTGCATTAATCATCGAAGAACGTGACCTGTGCGACACATTGACAGACAGGTTGGAAGGACTGGGTGACCTGGAGCGTCTCTCCGTCAGGGTGGAAACAGGTAAAGCGACACCTCGTGATCTCCACTCGCTGCTCGGTGTTCAGGCATCTATTCCCGATCTGAAGGAAGTGCTCACATCCTTTTCATCCACCCTGCTCTCCAAGCTGGGGGATGAGCTCGATCCTCTGAGCGATCTGACCGCTGATCTGCAGAAAGCACTGAACGATGAGCCTCCGATCTCAATGACCGAGGGCGGCATAATCCGGGATGGCTATTCAGATGAACTCGACCGGCTGCGAAGTCTCATGTCGAGCGGCAAGGGATGGATTGCTGAACTTCAGAAATCGGAACGACAGCGTACGGGCATTCCGACCCTCAAGATCGGCTACAACAAGGTATTCGGTTACTACCTGGAAGTAACCAGGACGCACGCAGAGAAAGTTCCCGAAGACTATATCCGCAAGCAGACCCTGGTTGCCGCCGAACGCTACGTAACTCCTGAATTGAAGGATAAGGAAGAGGAAGTTCTGAAGGCGCAGGAGCGCTCATCAGCGCTCGAGTACGAGATCTTCTGTGATCTCAGGCAGATGACTGCTTCTCACCTTCAGGTCCTGCAGGGCAATGCTGCTGCACTTGCCATTGCAGACATGCTTGCAGCACTGGCCGATGCCGCCATTCGACACAGTTTCGTAAGGCCGGTCCTGACAGAAGACGGCACTCTGGAGATAGAGGAGGGGAGGCATCCTGTCGTTGAGGCTATTATGCCGAAGGCAACCTTCATCCCGAACGATACCCTCCACGGACCCGACAGACAGATCGCCATCGTCACCGGGCCGAACATGTCGGGCAAGAGTACATACCTGCGACAGGTGGGACTGATCTGCCTGCTGGCTCAGATGGGGTCCTTCGTCCCGGCAGCCCGGGCCCGCCTTCCGGTAATGGACAGGATATTTACACGGGTCGGCGCCATGGACAACCTGGCAGGCGGGGAATCGACCTTCCTCGTGGAAATGCACGAGACGGCGAACATTCTGCACAACGCAACTGAAGATTCCCTCGTGCTTCTCGATGAAGTCGGACGTGGCACGAGCACATATGATGGACTCTCAATTGCCTGGGCGGTTGGTGAATACATACACGAGGAGATCGGGGCAAAAACCATTTTCGCAACCCACTACCATGAACTGACCGTTCTTGCAGAGAGGTTCTCCAGGGTCTTCAACCTGAACGTGGCCGTCAAGGAGTGGGGGGACAAAGTCATTTTCCTGCACAAGATCGTTCCTGGCGGGTGCGATCACTCCTATGGGATACACGTTGCAGAACTGGCGGGAGTTCCGTCACCCGTAATCGATCGAGCCAGGGATATCCTGCACAACCTGGAGGAGGAGAGACCCCTGCCCGAAGGTGAGAGC
>CAZWVF010000032.1:0-18481 GCA_964637695.1 uncultured Gemmatimonadota bacterium
GTCGGGATTCGGCGCCGCTCGAATGCGACGGTTGTCGCGTGACAGGGCACTAGCGATCTGTCACTACCACACAGCGAAACAGGCTCCGGCTGCCATACAGAATGGCCACCGGAGCCTGCGCTATTACAACCTGACCGGTAGTGTGGGTATTCCCTGCTACCACTTCCAGTAGAACGTCAGATTGACACTGTTTACCGCATCGTCATTCCCCGACTTGGTCTGAACGAAGTTGGGGATGATGCTGAGACCCTTGCCCGGAGTGAAGTCGACCCCGGCCAGTAATTTGGTCATGGTGTCGTCGTCGGTATCTGTATCGGGGTCCCAGCTCTGGTAGGTTGCCATAAAAGATATGGGGGAATCCGAGAGCGAGTAGCGGCCGAAAACCCAGTAGCCAGAGCCATTCACACCATCAGTGAAACTGAAGTTGGACTGAGTGGTGTAGGAACCACCAACCGCGAGTCCTTCACCGGTGTACCCCACCGAGAGGTCCATGGTAGTGGTGTTCTCATTGTTATCGGTTGAGGTGTCATTATCGGGATCGAATCCATTTATACCGTAATGTGCAGTGACCAGAAGACCATTAATGGGCGTGAAAAGGCCCTGGACTTCGTATGCCTTACCGTAGGTGTCGTCGTCCTTCTTATTGTATCCATTTCCATTGCTGAACATGGCCTTGACTGTGATCATATCAGTCAACGTGAACGCGCCTGACATCCCGAAGTCGGCCGAGGAACGGACCTTGAACTGGTCCTGCATGGTTTTGGCGACGGCCCGGTATCCCCAGACACCTTCGATATCGCCGAAGAGGAGGGTGCCCTGCTGTCCGAACCGCAGGCTCAGCATATCGGAGGACCTCCAGTCGACATATGCATGTTTCATGAAAGGTGTGTATTTGCCGTCCGCCATCTGTGATACATCGGTGCGAAAGCGGCCTTTGATGTCGTCGGAGAACTGCATGTCGTACGTGAAATAGATACGACGGAACCTGTAAGTCAGGACATCGTCGTTGGTGTCACTCAACCCTTTCGTCAGATCGAAATAGGCCCAACCTTTGAGAGTTCCGTTCCCCCCGACCTGGGCCCGGGCCTGAGTTGAAAACGTAGCAATCAATGCTACTGCCATGGATGCTGCAATCAGGCGTCTGGACATCGATGTACTCCTTGCTGAATTTGTATCCTGGTTAGCAGGGGGACAGAGCTTCCATCCCGCCTTTCGTATATTCAGTTCTTTACTCTGATGTTATTGTTCAATTTTTTTTCTGTGGTGATCCATGCTGGCACGACCTTCACCTGTCACTTCTAATTGTCCGGCCATCCGCGATATGATCTGAGATTCCAGTTTCATCGAGGGATGCTTCCGATTCCTGAATAAAGGTTCTCAGACAGTGGGCGAGTGACTGAAAATAGATGTGACTGGTGTTGTCCAGAATATTCCGGCAGAAGGGATCTACCCACGGATACAGATAGTCGACCAGGAAACGACTCTGCTTGAGCACGTAATGTTGAGAATCGTCCGATCGCCCCTCCCTGTACGATACCAATTCTTGAGTGATCAGATAGTACATGAATTCGAGCTCCGCCGAGATGTGGTCCGGAAGTTCATGGAACTCATCGTCGATCCACAGTCCTTCCTCGTTAAGAAAGGCCAGCAATTCCAAAGTGCTCTTGCCCATAACACTCCGGCCCTTTTCAAGGTAGACAGAGCCATAAGGCGGTGCTAGGAGTTGGTGCGGTCCGACAAAGAGCCGGGCGTATTCCTTGTGCAGCTCTTCCTCGTCAGCGCCTTTTACTGCCAGATTCATCTCGTCAGCGTAAGGGATCGCTTGAGGACAGGCCTGTTCCAGGGCATGAGCCAACTCAACGAATACATTCTCCTCCAGAAAAGCCTGTTTGTCGGGAAGACAGAAGCACGCCGAAAGCAATCGATAGGTGTCGCTGTGTGCCTGCTTCCTGGCGATCATGTCATTCATCATCGGTCGATTCTCTTCAGGGCTCCTCACTGAGATCGGTGCCAGAGATCGGGTGCGGAATCAATCCGCGCCAGTGTGCTGACTCCTAATCCGCTTTGAAGCTGCGGATGTAGTACACGTTCGGCTCAGTTCCAGCCTCCTCCTTCAGACGGAAATGCTCAAACTGCTTCAGGAGCCTACTTACATCGCTGTTTGCATCGTCCAGGTCCCCGAAGATTCGCGCCCTGGCCGGGCATGAGACGACACAGTAAGGTAGTTCCCCTTCCTTTAGCCGGTGATCGCAGAAGTAGCACTTCTCGACCACCAGTTCGCGCCGGACATCCTCGTATTCCGGGTGTTCATAGACGGTCCGATAGGGAGGGGTTTCCCCGCTTAGCCGGGCGATCTCTGCCCCGGAAGCCGTGCCGTCTGTAATGACCTCGGAAGTCCCCTTGTAGTGCGCATACTGAATCCCGGCAGACTCATTGAAGCTGATCACGCTGTAGGCAGCACCTTCTATGTCCACGTTCATTGCACTGTAGGGACATGCTTCCTGGCAGGATTGACACCCGATGCATCGTTCGTCGTTGTGCATCGTGATGCCGTCAGCGGTCTTGAACATCGCCTTCGGAGTTACAGGGCATGCCGCGACGCAGGCTGCATTGGAGCAGTGGTTGCAGAGAACCGGAATGGTCGTGGCCCTTGTGTTTGGGAATTTTCCTTCGATCGTGAAGATGAAGTCCGCCCAGTTGAAGGTCTGGCCCGCTGCCCGATCGCTGGTGTTGTTTTCGGTCTTGCAGGCCAGGGCACAGGCACCGCAGCCCACACATTTCCACAGGTCAATCACCATTGCGTACTTGGCCATGGCTTTTTACTCCTTTCCTGAAAGGTCTAAGCCCTGGTGATCCTTACACCAGTGAATCCGCCGTTGCGGGCCGTACTGCCTGAAAGCCGGTCATAGTCGGCGGGCATGAGCTCGTTATTGTTCCCACCACGGGGCACAGCTCCAGCATAGTCTCCTGCGGCAACAGCGCCGTACGCCCAGTGTCCCTGGCCGTAGCATTTAGTTACGGTGCCTGGTCTCACACCCTCCCACAGCTTCGCGGTAATGACAAAGCTGCCAACGACGGAGGTCACGCGCACCGTGTCGCCATCAGCGATGTCGAGCCTGGCTGCATCTGCCGGATTGATCTTGAGCAGATCCTCCCAGCTCTCGTCGCCGACATCGACCTTCTTGAATTCGTGGTACCATGGGCTGTTGGCGCTGCGCCCTTCCCGGTTGAGACGGGATTTGTAATCGATGAAGGTGAACGGGTACTCGCGTTCGTTGCCCCAGCGGTAAGGGCTCTCATAATGGGGAACGAAAGCCAGTTCACCACGTGCCTCATACTTGCAGGTTTCAAGGATGTCATCGACGGTTGTGTTGTGCTTCTCGGCATGGAGGCTGAGAGCTGTCTTCAGCGTTTCGCTGTAGAACTCGAATCTCCCCGTCTGGGTCTTGAAGTTTCCCCAGCGCTTCTTGTAGGGGTAGGGATCGGAGTTCCACATGCCGCGCTCCCTGAACGCCTCCCATCCACGGATCGTATCTCCGCCGACATCTTTCTGGCCATCCCACAGGGGTGCGGTGTAGTACTTGACCGAGAATTTAGCAAATTCCGCTCCGTTTTGCGCCGATCGTCCCGTTTCGGGATCTTTGAGCTCGTTCCGGTAGTAATCGAGCAGGTTCGAAAACCCTCTATCCGCAAGCTTTTCCGCGATCATGAACGGGATCTCGGTTTCGTCGATTCTCACATCCCAGAGTGGCTCAATTACCGGCTGGAGCAGCGAAGCGTAGCCATACCGATTCGCCTTGCCTTTCACGTAGCCCCACTTCTCAAACGTGGTGATGGCTGCCGGGAGTACGATATCTGCAAACTGTGTCATCTCAGCCGCGTGGGTGGTCAGGTGCACGTTGAAGGGGATCTTCGCCATCGCCCGCTCCCAGCGCTCCGCACCTGTGCATGAGAAGACAAAGTTATTCATGTAGCCGAGAGTCATCTTGATCTCGTTCGGATCCTCATCCAGGATTCCTGTTGCCGCATTGTTGGTGACCACCCCTCCACCCGACTTGCCCGCGTTGAGTGAAGGGAATTCCTTGGTCCCCCGCTGGTCGATCTTCTTCATGCCCTTATGGCGCTTGGCGATATCATCAAAATACGGATCCAGAACAGGAATCTTGGCGACCGGCGGGCTCATTTTCGCCATCGGACCGCCAACGTTGTCCACCGAACCCAGGAGGCCGTTAAGGGCATGGACCGCCATAGCCGCGTAAGCACCGCGCACCTGCATCGCGGCGCCGGGCCCCAGCCAGACGGCAACATTGGGTGCCGCACTGCCGATGCCGCGGGCTACCCGGACAATCTGCTCGCTGGAGACTCCGGTTACTGGTTCCGCCCACTCCGGAGTGGCATCCTTGAGGGCGATATTCCACCAGTTCACAAGACCGTGCGTCTGCACCTCTTCGAACTGCTCTGCCTCTACTTCCCTGCCAGCCTCGAAGTGGTTTCTGCCATCCTTGAAGTCCCCAACGAACTCCTTGCTCCACAGACCCTCGGTGAGGATGACGTGGGCTATGGCCGTCGCCAGCGCTCCGTCCTCACCCGGCTTGACCGGAAGCCATTCATGGGCTTTGGAGGCCGAAGTCTGGAGTTTGGGATCTACGACGGCGACTGTTCCGCGATCCAGAACGCCGCCGAAGCGCCTGATGGTGGCGGGGACCATTCTGTTGGAGTTAAGGGGATCGCACCCCCAGACCAGAAGGTACTTTGTGTTTGCAAGATCGTAGTCGCGGTAGTCCCAGAGACCCTCGGTATAGTAGGACCCGAACTTCTCAGCCTCGGCGCAGATCGCGCTGTGCGAGATGTTGTTTGGAGAGCCTATGATTTTTGTCATGGCATCGTAGATCATGTCGCGCATATAGGTATACCTGCCGCGCATGAGCATGTACTTGTGGATCTCTCCGTTCTGGCGCAATTCCATGATCTTGTCAGCAATCGTATCGAGAGCCTCATCCCAGGTGATAGGAACGAATCCGGGGTCCTCACCCCTCCCCTTTCTGGGATTTGTGCGCTTCATCGGCACCTTCACACGGTCGGGATCATAGACCAGCTGGAGCCCGAGGTGCGCCCGGGGACAACAGGTACCGTCATTCTGTTTTGAGTGTTGGTTACCTCTGACCTTCACGGCCCTGCCATCCTGAACGAAGATCTCCTGGGGGCACCAGGTCGTACAGCCCTGGCAGGTAGTGGATATCCAGCTACCGGGAATCATCTTCATCCATGACCTGCGGCCGTTCCTGGTCAGAGCGTTCAAGGGCGGAAAGCCTATAGCAGCCATTGTAGTTGCCGCCGCTCCAGCCTTGAGGAAGTCTCTCCTGCGTACCTTCATAACAAGCTCCTCATCAAGCTATTATCCGTTTGGTTCCGGACTATCGCTCACTCCGTCAGTATGTCCTGGACTATCTCCCGCCCCTTCAGGTCGGAGGCGCCGTGTGACTACATAGGAAACCGCGACCTTATAATAAGTGAAAAATAGTGCTTAATGACAGTCACTCAGTGATATCTATTCAGTTTTAGTGGAGAGACCCAATTCTTTTTGCAAAGAACTGCGAGTTTTGAGATTCTCAGGTGTGTCTATATCCTCCACAGTGGAAGCCACTGATCCGGGAAGTGTGATGAACCGGAACCGGCCAGCGCAGATCAGGTCATGCATAGCCAGGAGGCAACGATAGGTGTTTCGAGTACTTTAATAATGAGATGACAGGTAATCCCCGGCCGATTTGAGTGATGCTGTCTTATATCGAACCATATCCTTGTCGTGATGGTCTCATTTATATATGATCTGGCCATGTCTGTTATCTCTCTTCCTCTGAGCGCTGAAATCGTGAATCTGAAGCGCTCGGTCATGCGCGATCTCCTGCACATAGCAGTTGATCCCGACATCATCTCCATGGCTGGAGGATTGCCCGCCGGTGACCTGCTTCCGGTCAGTGCATTCCTCGACTGTGTGAACACCGTTATAACACGGGATGGCCCGCTGGCCCTGCAGTACAGCCCTCCCAGCGCGGAATTGAAGGAATGGATCATCCGGTACATGGAGGCAAGGGGTGTCTCGAGCACGCTCGATGAGATCACCATCACCAACGGGGCCCAGCAGGGTCTCGCCCTGGTTTCACGTCTCTTTCTTGAGCCAGGTCAGCCGGCTGTCATCGAAGATCTGACTTTTACAGGGATCCAGCAGATCACATGCGGCCGCGGAGCAGATATCCGGGCGGTGCACATAGATCCCGTTGAAGGAATAGATATCGACGCGGTCGAACAGGCGTTCCAGAAGCCCCCCGCTCCGCACCTGGCCGTCGTAATTCCCAATTTCCACAATCCACTGGGAGTATGCCTGCCTCTGGAAAAGCGCAGCAGCATGGCTGAACTGGCTGCTGAATACGGCGTTCCCCTGATCGAGGACGATCCCTATGCACCTGTACGGTTCAAAGGCGAAGATCTGCCGGCGATCAAGTCGTTCGACGAAGCCGGCTGCGTCTTCTATCTCGGTTCTTTCTCCAAGATGCTGGCCCCGGCTGTAAGACTGGGCTGGATCGTGGCACCTGCTGAACTGATGCCGAAGATCACGGCACTGCGGGAATCATTCGATCTGGAATCCTCGACTCTTATTCAGCGTGCGGTAGTTGAGTTCCTGAGCAGGGACCTGATGGATACGCACTTCGAGAACCTGATCCCCGCCTACCGCAGCCGGTGCCGGGCGATGAACGCCGCTCTGGAAGAGAATCTCGGGGACATCGCCACATGGATGGAGCCCGAAGGAGGTATATTCCTGTGGGTAACCCTGCCCGAGCAGATCGACACGGCCGATATGTTCCGGGATGCAGTGGAAGAGAAGGTCGCATACATTCCAGGTTCAGTCTTCTCCGGGAGTGATGGCTATCACAACACGATGCGGTTGAATTTCGCCAACCTCGAGACGGACGCGATTACCGAGGGGATCAGGAGACTTTCGAAGGTCGTCAGATCCCATCTTTGAAATGGTAACTTTTGCGACGACGAGCAACGCTGCCGGCCGGAATGCATCGGCGCTTGAATACCGGCGTAATTGCGGAACGGTGTACCAGGTGCACCGCTCTGTAATTACGGTGATGTATCGAGAGTGCCGAGGTGTCGGGCCGGCAAGGCACGAGGAGAAGGGATAGTGGTAACTATCGCGACGACGAGCAACGCTGCAGGCCGGAATGCATCGGCGCTCGAATACCGGCGTAATTGCGGAACGGTGTACTAAGTGAGAGACATTCCAGAATTCAAATACCATCAACCCGCTTCAGTGGAAGAAGCATGTGAACTGGGTCTCAACCTGGGTGAGAAGGCCCGATTTCTGGCCGGTGGCACTGAACTTCTCGTTGATCTGAAGGAAGAACGCGACTCGGCAGATCACCTGATTGCACTGCAGAAAATCCCCGGACTCGATACGATCAGCCTGGATGAGGGATTCCTGGTAATCGGAGCACTGACAACACTGGCTGATATCTACAGGTCGGAGACCGTCAGGCATTTCCTGCCCGCCCTCTGCGATGCGATTTCAAACCTCGGATCTGAACAGATCAGGAACCAGGGCACGATCGGCGGCAATTTCTGCGGAGCTGTTCCGTGTGCCGACACACCCCCCGTATGCATTGCCGCAGGAGCGAGAGTTCGGATTTCAGGAACCGTATCACAGCGACTCCTGCCGGCAGCTGACTTCATCCTGGCTCCAAGAAAGTCGGCACTGGAACCGGGAGAGCTTCTGACGGCGATCGAGATCCCCGAACAGCCCGAATCCTCAGGAACCAGCTATCAGCGTTTCTCCCTGCGACACGGTTCGGCCCTGGCGGTTGCTTCGGTCGCTGCACGGCTCGTTCTGAAGGAGAAGAAGATAGAAGAAGCGGCTGTCGTGCTGGGAGCGGTGGCACCGATACCACTGGCGGCAGCACGCTGCATCGACCTGCTGGTGGGTGAATCATCTTCCGACGAAATCTTCAGAAGCGCGGGCAGGATCGCTGCCGAGGAGGCAAGACCGATCACAGATATAAGAGGAAGTGAGGAGTACCGCAGGAACCTTGTAGAGGTACTGACCGTCAGGGCACTGAAAGAGGCAGCAGATACGGCCGGTGGAGGGAGCCGATGAGTACCGAACTGCTGGTCACCCTGCACGTAAACGACCAACGGCATGTCGTCGGTGTGAAACCTGGAAGGACCCTGCAGAAGGTACTGCGGGATGAGCTGGGATTGACTGGAACCAAGAACGGCTGTGAGGCGGGCGACTGCGGGGCATGCACCGTGTTGATGGATGGTAGAGCTGCAGCCTCATGTCTTGTGCTGGCTGTCGAGGCGGAGGGAAGCCGGATCACGACCATCGAAGGCCTTTCTCAGAACGGTGACCTCCATCCCCTGCAGAAATCGTTCATAAAGCACGGTGCCCTGCAGTGCGGATTCTGCACACCTGGTCAGATCATGTCCGCCCTGGCCCTGATCGAGCAGAATCCCGATCCCTCAAGAGATGCGATCGTGGCCGCTCTTGGCGGAAACCTGTGCCGGTGCGGTTCTTACAGCAGGATCATCAGCGCGATACAGCACTGGAAGGAATTCGAGAACGTGGAGATCGACACCGAGCCCCATGCCGGTGACGAGCGGGACCAGGAACGCGATCACAGCGTAGTCGGACACGGTGTCACCCGGTACGATGCGCCTGACAAAGTGTCGGGACGTGCCTTTTACACTGCGGACATAAAACTGCCCGGCATGATCTACGGGAAGATCCTGCGGAGCCCGATCCCTCACGGCCTGATACGCAGCGTGGATACCAGCCGTGCGCGCCGGCTGCCCGGTGTTCTGGCCGTCATCACGGGTGAAGATGTGCCCGACACCTGGTACGGTGTCAGCCCCGCCCGCTACGACGAGCAGGTCCTGGCCAAAGAACGGGTACGCTACCTGGGCGATGAGGTCGCAGCGGTGGCCGCTCTCGATGAGGATACGGCCCTCCGGGCACTGGAACTCATCGAAGTCGAGTACGAGGAGCTGCCCGCGGTTTTCGATCCGGAAGAGGCAATGGCACCCGATGCTCCGTTGATCCATCCGGAGAAGCCCAGGTACGCGGAGAACATCAACACCAGGGTTGAATGGGATTTCGGCGATGTCGAAAAGGGATTTGAAGAAGCGGATCACATTCGGGAAGAGCGATTTGTGGGCAACCGCACCTACCAGTCACCCATCGAACCGCACGCCGCCATAGCCCGCTGGGAACATCACGGCCGGAAGCTTACCATGTGGTCCTCCTCCCAGGTTCCCCACTACATGCAGCATATGATATCGAGAGTTTTCGACATACCGATGGGAGACATCCGGATGATACGTCCGGCGGTCGGGGGTGGCTTTGGAGCCAAGGCTGAGACCACGCCGCTGGAATTCTGCGCTGTTATCCTGGCCCGGATGACGGGCAGACCGGTAATGATGAAGTACACGCGGGAGGAGATGTTCTACCACTTCCGGGGCCGTCACAAGCAGTATCTCGATCTGAAGATCGGTGTAAAGAAGGATGGGACGATCACCGCCGTCAGATCGAAGGCGATCCTCGACGGCGGCGCATACACCTCTTTCGGGGTGATCACCGCCTACTATGCAGGGGCGATGCTCCCCACCCTTTACAAATTCTCCAACTATTCTTTCGAAGGCCTGCGGGTCTATACCAACCTGCCGGCCAGCGGCGCCATGCGCGGGCACGGAGTTCCGCAGCCCCGCTTTGCATTCGAATCCCTGCTCGACATGATCGCAGAAGATCTCGGAATAGATCCGATCGAGATCCGGCTGCGAAACGCGATGGAACCGGACACGCGGACCTGCAACGCCCTCGATATCTCCTCGTGTGAATTCAAAACGACTCTCGAACGGGCCAGAGAAGAATCGGGATGGAAAGAAAAGAGGGGCAAACTGCCGCCTGGCCGCGGTATTGGAGTCGGCTGCGGGGGATTTGTATCGGGTGCAGGTTACCCGATCTACCGATCCAGCTTCCCTCATTCCAATGCAGTCATCCGGATTCACGAAGATGGCCGGGCCGCCTCACTGCATATAGCAGCCGCTGAAATAGGCCAGGGCAGCGACACGGTACTGGTTCAGATCGCCGCCGAAGCCCTGGGGATCCCCTACGACCGGGTGTGGATGGCCGAATGCGACTCAGTTATCAGCCCCCTCGACCTGGGCTCCTATTCAAGTCGGGTAACCCTGATGGCGGGCAGTGCCGTAAAGGCAGCTGCCGAAGAGATCAAGGCCAGGCTGTTCGAAGTGGCAGGCGCCCGACTTGAGTGTGAAGCAGCTGTACTGGATGCGGTCGATGGCTGGATCTTCAATTCGATAAAGCCCGATATCGGAATCGACTGGGATGAGGCGGCCAGACTTGCATTCGAAGAGTCGGGACCTTTAGTTAGCACCGGCCACTACAGGCCGCCGGAAGATCTGGGAGGCGGATTCAAGGGAAGCACCGTGGGTACCTCCCCCGCTTTCAGTTTCGCCACCGCGGTCTGCGAGGTGGAGGTCGATCTCGAAACAGGCAGGGTCAGGGTTGAGAGGTTCACAGACTTCAGCGATTCGGGTACGGTCATAAATCCTGTTACTTTCCACGGACAGGTGGAGGGGGGGATCATCATGGGTCTGGGGGAGACCCTGATGGAGGATACGGTTCACGATGGCAAAGGTGTGCTGGTCAATCCCGATTTGCGGGCCTATCTGGTCCCGACAATCGGTGAGACTCCCGATATCACCTCGGTCGCGGTGGAGAGCTTCGAGCCGAGAGGTCCCTTCGGTGCCAAGGAGATCGGCGAAGGGTGCCTGCTGCCCGTGCCGGGAGCCATCGCCAACGCGATCTACGATGCGTGCGGAGTCCGCGTGACCGAACTGCCGATCACGCCTGAGAAGATCCTTCAGGGATTAAAGAGAATCAGGGATACCGACCAGAGCCAGAGAGACAGCGTAGAAGAAACCGCTTAATTTCTTCGTGCGGGAAAGGGATTGTTCGTATACAATATTCAATACTCCGAGCCGAGAAACCTAAGTCTGCAGAGAGCGGGATAAGGTTCGAGGCCGACAGGGTAAGGCTGGAAACGGTTTTGCCTCCCGTGTTTGGAAAGGAGTGTTCCGCATGCTTACCGACGCATTCGGGCGTCAGATCACCTACCTCAGACTATCGGTTACCGACCGCTGCAATCTGCACTGCCGCTACTGCATGCCCGCAACCGGTATTCCAAGAAAGTCCAGCAAAGAGCTGCTCACCTGGGAAGAGCTGATCCGGCTTACCCGGATATTTCTGGATCTCGGGATAAAAAAGGTGAGGATCACGGGCGGCGAACCCTTCATGAGGAAAGGCCTGCTCGATTTCCTGGACACCATTCGCCGGTTTAAGACACTCCAGGAACTTCATCTGACCACCAATGGGGTAGCTGCTGCACCACATATACAGCAACTGCACGAGATCGGCATTTCGGGGATCAATCTGAGTCTAGACACACTGAGTCGTTCGAAGTTCGAAGAGATCACCGGCTCTGACCGTCTCAAAGAGGTTCTGACCACTTTCAACACTCTGCTCGAATATGGGATCCCCCTGAAGATCAACACGGTGGTCAAGGCCGGCTTCAATACCGACGAACTGCTCGATATAGCACGTCTGGCCGAATCCCACCCGGTAGAAGTAAGATTTATCGAGGAGATGCCTCTCATCGGAACGGGAGAGTCTGAATACCCTCAATGGGATTCAGGGAAGATCATGGCACTTTTGCGCACCGGCCTCACAGAACTGATGCCCCTGCCCCGGTCCAGCTCCACTGCAAAACGATTCGCCGTCCGGGGATTTGCCGGCAGGATCGGGATTATTGCGGGTCATTCCCGCACATTCTGCTCTGAATGCAACAGGACACGCGTAACCGCATCGGGATTCCTGCAGACCTGTCTCTACAGCCAGGGAGAACTGAACTTGAAGAGGTTGATACGTTCAGGAGCATCGGATGACCAGCTGATCCAGCTGATCCGCAAACGCATCAGAGAAAGGGCAGCCGACGGTTTTGTGGCATACAGGAACCGTGGACACATTCCCGCAGAAAGCATGGTAAGCATCGGTGGCTGACCCGCAGCAGCTCGAAATAAAGTCGGGGAACAGATACTCAATTTCAGAATGGGCCGGTGCTGCCGGTGATCTCGGCACCATCCTGCCCCTTGCCTTCGCACTCGTGATATTCAACGGCTTTTCCCCTCACAGGCTCTTCTTCCAGTGGGGCCTGGTGTTCGTGGCAACCGGGTTGTACTTCCGGATCCCAGTAGCCGTTCAACCACTCAAGGTAATGGTCGTGATCGCCATCGCGGCAGGATTCGGAACGGCCGAGCTTGCATCCACAGCCTTCTTCTTCGGTCTGCTGATCCTGCTGCTCTCCGTCACCGGTTTCATCCGGGTGCTGCAGCGCTGGTTCACTCAGGCTCTGGTCAGAGGGATACAGCTGGGCATCGGACTCATACTTCTTCAGAAAGCCTTTATACTGGTACGGGATACAGGTCTCCACCTCGGTTCTGAAGGCACCACCCTTCTCAACCTTGCTCTGACAGTCATTGTTATCGTGATCCTGGGGATATTCCAGCTCAGGATGAAGCTGCCTGTTTCTATCGTCCTTCTATTTCTGGGAATAGGATTCTCCCTCCTGTCCGGAGTCCGGTTCCCGGAACCGTTGAGCAGCGAATCGATAGTCAGGCTCCAGCTGCCGGAGACAGGTTTCTTCTGGTCAGCCCTCATGCTGCTCATGATCCCGCAGCTTCCACTCACGCTGGGAAACGCTGTTTATGCCGCGAGCGATGCCTGTCATACATTCTGGCCCGGGCGTTCGGGCAGGGTAAGCCCCACCAGTCTGGGCATGTCGATAGGCATCAGCAATCTTCTCATCGGGACCACAGGGGGTTTCCCCGTCTGTCACGGTGCTGGCGGCATTGCCGCATATGCAAAGTTCGGTGGCAGAACAGGTGGTACTACCGTCATTATCGGTTCGATCCTGATCGTATCAGCTCTCATAAGACCTGCAGCGGATCTTCTTTTCTATATCCCGATACCCCTGCTCGGAGCACTGCTGGCCATCGCAAGCTGGGGCCTGATAATCCTGGTGAGAGATCTGGAGAATACGGCTCAGACATCCACAGCGATAATCATCGGGCTCATTTCACTGATCACCCGGAACCTGACCATAGCGGTTCTTTCAGGAATCGCGATCGAATACCTTCTCGGCATGCTCCACAAACAGCGTGTCGCTTTCAAAGGCGAGAATCCGTGATTGACGTCAGCTCGAAATTCAACACCCTCCGCTATGCACGCGCTGAAGGGAAACTCTACTGCCGGCCCGAAACCCTGGAGCGTGTAAATTCTCGTGATGTACCGAAGGGGGATGTGCTGGAGGTTGCACGCGCCGCCGGTATCGCCGCTGCAAAGAGAACATCGGAGTGGATGGTCTTCTGCCATCCGATACCCCTCGACTGGGTGGAAGTGACCATATCTGTCGGAGATGGTTACCTGCAGGTAACCGGTGAAGTCAGAGCGATCTGGAGAACCGGAGTAGAAATGGAGGCACTGACCGCTGTCTCAGCAGCACTGCTGAACATCTATGACATGCTCAAGCCGCTGGACGACCGGTTGAGGATCGGCGAGGTTGAGCTGGTCGAAAAAAAAGGCGGCAAAAGCGACTATGCCGGAATGATGGACGAGCCTCTCACTACCGCTGTGGTTGTTATATCCACCTCTACGCATGCCGGCGATCGCCAGGACAGGTCGGGTCAGGCCATTCAGGAGTTCCTGCAGAACCAGCCTGTTGAAATCGTATCGTACGAGGTCGTGCCCGATGACAGGGATCAGATAGAGAGCAAACTCATAGAGCTGGCAGATACCAGAGATGTGAAGCTGATACTGACTACAGGCGGAACCGGGCTGGGTCCATCCGATCTTACACCGGAAGTGACTCATGCTGTTATCGAACACGAAGTGCCCGGTATTGCCGAAGCGATCCGCAAGTACGGCCAGGACCGGACACCCTTCGCGATGCTTTCCAGGGGAATCTCAGGTGTGAGGGGAAATTCACTGATAATCAACCTGCCCGGCAGTACAAGGGGTGCGATCGAAAGCCTGCAGGCATTATTCCCCGGTCTGCTTCATGCGTTTCCCATGATGGTAGGTGGCGGTCATGATCACGGCAAATAAGACCTGTTCACCATGATTTCGATCACAGAGGCGACCGAGATAATCCGAGGGAATCAGATCCCGTCCGGCACAACTTCAACAGATCTCTCAAATGCACCGGGGAGAGTGGTCGCGAAGGACATTCTGTCGCCGGAACCCCTCCCCCGCTTCACCAACAGTGCCATGGACGGATTCGCGATCCGGTGGAGTGATATCGAGCGAGCCGAGGAAGGCCCTTCAATCACCTTCACTGTTATCGGTGAAAGCCGGGCGGGAGCACCATTCGGCTCGGAAGCAGGTCCGGGTGAGGCCGTACGCATCAATACGGGTGCCATGCTGCCCGATGGAACCGACCACGTTGTTGCCGTTGAGGATGTAACAGAAGAAGCAGGGATCATTTCGATTCCGTCATCCCTGGAGTACCGGCAGTACATCCGCTACGAAGGTGAAGAAGTGATGCCGGGCGATGTGCTTCTTGAGCGGGGAAGTCTGATCACACCGCCTGCCCTCGGACTTCTCACCTCTGCAGGCGTTGAATCGGTGACCGTATATGAAAAACCGGAGGTCGCCGTCCTCGTCACCGGTCACGAACTGGTGGACTCCGGCGAGAGTATCCAGCCATGGCAGATAAGGGATTCGAACAGAGCGATGCTGTCAACTTCAGTTCTACTCGCTGGAGGAGAGGTGACCTTCACCGGCCGCTGCGGTGACAGCTTCGAGGATACGAGGAACTCGATCAGAAAGGCGTCTGAAGCAGCACGCATCATCCTGGTATCCGGCGGGGTCTCTGTCGGGCCCCACGATCTGGTGAAGGAGGCGGCCGAAGAGGAAGGGTTCAAACGGATCTTCTGGAAAGTCCGGCAGAAACCCGGCAAACCCCTATTTTTTTCACGGAGAGGAGATACACTTCTCTTCGGATTGCCCGGCAATCCCGTATCTGCGATCATCTGCTATATCTACTATATCGATCCCCTCCTTCGGGAATTGACGGGCAGAGAATATGGATGGAGGATGGTTTCAGGCAACGCCGGCGAGAGGATCGAGAATCCCGGTGACAGGACCCTCTTTATCCGGACTCAGCATACAAGAAATGAAGGGGGATCCTTAACTGTTAAACCGTTGAAGAAACAGGGCTCGCACATGCTCTCTTCGATGGCAATGGCCGACGGTTTCCTGCTGCTCGAATCGGGTGAAGTCGTGGAGATCGGAGAGGAAGTCGAAATTCACCTCTTTCCCTGGATTTAAATGTCATGAGCATTGTTGAAGCGATCTGCATCAGTAGTGAGAAGGGTGTCACGAAGAGTCCCGTACCGGAGGCTGAATTCATTGCTGAACGGGGCATAGCTGAAGATGCTCACGCCGGCAGATGGCACCGGCAGGTCTCGATGCTGTCAGCTGAAAGCATCGACAGGATGAGAGAAAGTATACCCGGTCTGTCGGAAGGAGCTTTTGCTGAGAACATTATTACCAGAGGCCTTGACCTGGCTCAGATCAGGATCGGAGATATCGTACGGATCGGCAGTGATGTAATCCTGGAGGTCACACAACTCGGAAAGGAATGTCACGAAGCATGTGAGATCGGGATATCAACGGGAGCCTGCATAATGCCGATTGAAGGCGTCTTTGCACGGGTTCTCAGGGGGGGATCAGCCAGGCCGGGTGATAGTATTTCCATACAGCCGAGATCGCCGGTCACCGCCCGGCTCACCGGACTCTGACCAGCGAGATCAAGATCAGGACTTCGGCCGGCTGAATCGAAGAGAAAAATTGTACGGGGGGTACACAATGCCACAGATTCCTCAGGATGGAAAATCGGTCAAACCGTGCAGCGGTGCTGGGAGCTGGTTCCCCGCCACTGCGGGAGCTCTCTGTGATGAGGTCGATCGTTATCTATCCTCAGATACTCCAGATCTGCCCGAACACCCCGTGGCCCTGATCGTACCGCATGCCGGGTACACCTTTTCGGGCCCGGTGGCGGGAACCGCTTATGCGACGCTCAGGGACTCGGGCATCAGGCGTGTGATCCTGCTGGGTCTGAGCCATAGAGCACTGCTGAGAGGAGCCTCCGTACTCAGAGTGGATGCCTACGAGACTCCCCTGGGGCAGATTCCCGTTGATCCCGTGGCGCGTGATGCCCTGCTCGATTGTTCCGTCGTAAAGGAACAGGAAACAGCTCACCAGGGCGAGCATTCCGTGGAGAACCAGCTGCCCTTCCTTCAGAGAACTCTGGATGACTTCTCGATGGTCGAAGTACTGATCGGAGAGCTGTCAGCGAGAGAAAGGGATGAACTCGCCTCTGTACTGCGCGATCTGATGGATGGTGAAACGGTGCTGATTGTCAGCACGGATTTCACTCATTACGGTCCGAATTTCTTGTATGTGCCCTTTGGAGAACCGGTAAGCACGAACCTTCAGACGCTGAACGATATGGCTGTACAGGAGATACTCCAGATCGACCAGCCCGGCTGGGAGGAATACCTGTCAAAGACCGGGGATACTATCTGCGGCCGCAATGCAGTCGGCCTCCTGCTTGCAGTCCTGCAGCCATGGGATGACGCCCGCGGTTTGAGGATTGCCTGTGACACAAGCGGCAGGATGACCGGTGACTGGTCCAATTCTGTAACATATGCCTCGATAGCATTCTGGCGCGAAGGAGCCGGCCTCACAGAGGATGAACGGCAGACCCTGCTCCGCATAGCAAGGGATACTGCCGCTGCTTACCTTACCGACGGTACAGAACTCGAAATCGACGAAAGCAGGTACGAACTGAGCCCACGCCTTCTGGCCCCGGGAGCGGCCTTCGTAACACTTCACAACAAGGAACAGCTTCGCGGGTGCATCGGTCATGTTGTCGCGATGGTTCCACTCTACCAGTCAGTTGCACACAACGCGATCCAGGCGTGTCGTGATCCCAGATTCACATCAATCCCCGTAACCGTCGCTGAACTGCCTGAACTGACAGTTGAAGTCTCAGTGCTGAGCCCGATGCGCAGACTGCTCGACGCGGGAAAAGTGGAAGTGAGCAGGGATGGTCTCATGATGGTTCAGGGCCAGATGTCCGGACTCCTGCTGCCGCAGGTTCCTGTAGAACAGCGCTGGGACAGGGAGGAATTCCTCGCACAGACCTGCTTAAAAGCAGGACTTCCACCCGACGCCTGGAAGGATCGGGAAACCGAGGTATACCGGTTTACAGCTCAGGTGTTCTCAGAGGATGGTAATAACCGCAGATGCGGAAAAAATCCGCTAATTATGTGAGTGTTTTGCGGCATATGGAGAATGCTGCCGCCTGTCAGCCTTCTGGATAGAACACCTTAATATATTATCAGACAATTACTTACGATTAAGTCGTCCGCTGTTCTGCCCGGAACGCCCTCTTTGGCATATATGTTGCGGTTCTATTAAATCGCGCGGCAGAGACATCCCGACAGAAGCCGACCGATGCTGTGCAGAAAAAGAAAGAGATAGAGGGGATGATCGCATCGTCACCATGGCCGTCGATGGCGGCACTGAAGTTCAGATGCGACTCACGATCTGCGATGCTCTTCTCTCCCATCCGAACTGGATACCCTGACTGCTATGTGCACTGCTCCGCGATTATGGTTATGTATCGAATAGAAGTATCGGACCGGTGATTCACCATGATCCGGCTACCAGACCAGCTTCTGAAAATGGGTCAGGATCCTGCTGGTCATGCCCCAGAGAAAGTGATCACCAAACCTGAAGCCGTCGACGGTCAGGGAATATCCCTGCACCTCAATATCTTCTGTCACTCCGGAGTCGAGAAGGTCTGGAAGAGATCTCCAGAAGTGCTCTGCGACCTCGTCACTATGGATTACAGGATGCCTCGATTCCAGGCTGAATACGAATGGACGAACCAGCATCGGAGGGAGGAGAGGATTGGCTGTACACAAATCATCCAGCTCACCCAGCAACTGCCCCCCGGACAGGTCGACGGTCGTCTCTTCCAATGTTTCACGGATTGCCGTATCCAGAAGAGATGCATCCTGCCCCTCGATCCGCCCTCCCGGCAGTGCGATCTGTCCCGACCAGGGATCATCCTCACGTTCGGTTCTCTTTATAAGCAGTATTTCCAGATCCCCTTCACCCTCCACAAGGATCAGCGCGACCGCCGCCTCGATCCTGCCCTCGGGGTCAGCCCGCAAGGGTGAGTAATCTGCCAGAACACACCTTATCTTTTCGATTATATTGTTCATCTTTCATCTGCCGGATCAGAATATATCAGTCTTTCCCTTTACGGTCCTC
>CAZWVF010000032.1:18581-24050 GCA_964637695.1 uncultured Gemmatimonadota bacterium
GCTCCCTGTCACAGAGAAACCTCAAAATCGGATCAGGTATGGACGAACAGCTCCTCTGTTTCAGCCGCGAATTGCTCCCCGCAGATATGGAAGTGGCGTGCGTTTTCCACGACGCATCTCTCTGGGATCAGATTCTGAACAAGCTGGAGATCATACCCCGTTCAGAGGCTGAAAACGACTTTACCAGAAAGCAGCTTGTTGCATACATAGTCGTTCACGCCGACGATCAGTTTCTAACCTACCGCCGAACTCCGAAGACAGACGAGCAGCGACTGAAGGAACTCTACTCGATAGGAATCGGCGGCCATGTAAACGTCGAGGACAGGAGCCAGTTCTCACTCTTCAGCGCTGATGCAGACTTCAACATGGAATTCATAAGAGATGCCGCATGGCGCGAAATCAATGAGGAGATCACCATCGACTCCAGGGTTATGGACGAACCGGAGATCATCGGTTTCATCAACGACGACTCAAATGAAGTGGGGAAAGTCCACTTCGGAATAGTATGGCAGCTTGAGATCGAACAAGCTGAAGTCTCTGCGAAGGGAACACGGGGCCTGGGAAACTTACAGTTCAATCCCCTGCCCCATCTGAGAGAAAACCGTGACCAGTACGAATCGTGGTCACAGCTCCTGATCGATTATCTGGCATCAGATCGGGAATAACCAATCCAAAGGAGTACTCTCCATGTTCAGAAGATCCAGCATAGTTATAATCCTTATCGGTCTTTCCCTCTGCGGAAGCAAGACTGCGGCTCAGGAAAAGCCACTGACATTCTGGGAATTGATGACTCTGCACAACGCCGGCAGCACGGTTATTTCTCCAGACGGCAACTGGGTGGCATTCACGGTTTCAATGCTGGATACCTCATCGATGGAGTCGAACTCTCACATCTGGCTCAGCCCGGCAGATGGTTCCATACCTCCCAGGCAGTTCACGAACGGATCATCAAATGAATCGAGCCCCAGGTTCACACAAGACGGCAGGTCTCTGACCTTTATTGCAGAACGCGGTGAATCGAAACGGCAGGTATGGCGAATATCTCTTGACGGAGGAGAAGCCCTGCAGATGACACATTTCGAGGATGGGTTGCCGGGAACGCCTGTGTGGAACCGTGATATGTCGAAGTTTGCATACACCGAGCGTGAAGAATGGCCCGATGAAAAGGAGCGGGAAGCCCGTCAGAAGGACCGTGACGATGTAAACATCGTCGAAGAAGATCGAGTACTGCACACCGATATTTACATTTACGATATGGAATCGGGAGAGACGACCAGGGTGACAGAAGATGACTACAACAACAACAGTGTCGTCTGGTCGCCCGACAGCCGCTGGCTTGCCTTTACCAGTAATCGCACAGAGCAGCCCTGGTATAACAGCAACAACGACATCTTTGTCGTTTCTTCCTCCGGCGGGGAGGTGCGTCGCCTTACATCGAATACCGGATCGGACAGAAGCCCCTCATTCAGTCCCGACGGAGAGTGGATTGTCTATTCAGCCAATACGTCTGCAGGGCGGTCGCATGAGGATTCCGACTTCTATATCGTTCCCTTCGAGGGTGGTGAGCCGAGGAATCTTACCGAACGATTCAACTTCTCAGCAGGCGGCAGAGTCAATTTCACGTCAGACGGTCGAAGTTTCTACTTCACCGCGGGCATCAAAACCGACACACACCTTTTCAGGTGCAACGTGGCTCGCGGCCGGGTCACGCAGATCACTACCGGAGCAGGCAGCTATTCCGGATACAGCTTCTCCAGGGACATGGAGAGTGCGGTCTGGCGGGTAACAAAACCGGAATGGCCGGGTGAGGTATTTGCCGGTGCGCCGGAAGGCGAAGGCAGACAGCTTACCGATCTGAATCCCAATCTCAGAGAGTACGCAATTGCAGATCAGGAGGTCATCTCTTGGGAAGGCCCCGATGATCTGGAGATAGAAGCAGTTATTACCTACCCTGCGGGCTACGAGAGAGGGAAAAGCTATCCGACCATTTTCGTAATCCACGGTGGTCCGAACGGGCGCCACTCTAACAGCTTCAACGGCAGGATGAGCCAGATGTTCTCCGCAGAGGGTTATGTGGTAGTGGGGCCCAATGTGCGGGGCAGTTCGAATTACGGCACCGAATTCGGGATCGCCGACGAAGGTGACTGGGGAGGCAAGGACTTTGATGACATTATGGCCGGTGTCGATTACCTGATCGATGAAGGCATCTCCGATCCTGACAAACTGGGCATAATGGGCGGTTCATACGGCGGATTCATGACTTACTGGACGATAACCCAGACAAACCGGTTCAAAGGCGCCATCGCTCATGCCGGCATTGTCGACTGGTGGTCCTTCTGGGGCCAGACAGATATCCCCACCTACATCGAATACGGTTTCCTGGGCCTGCCCTGGGAAACGAAAGAGATATATGAAAAGTGGTCGGGGATGGAATTTATCACCGATGTGAAGACTCCCCTGCTTATAACACATGGCGAGGAGGACCGAAGGGTCCCGATCCCCCAGGCTGAACAGTTCTGGCGTGGAATGGACAGGCTCGGTCTCCCAGTTGTTTTCCTTCGTTACCCGAGAGAGGGTCACGGTATCGGTGAGCCGAAACACCGGGTCGACCTCTACAGACGCCAGCTCGCCTGGTTCAATCACTACCTGAAAGGAGAGGCCGACAGGTCACCGGACGGACGGTACTGATCTGAAAATTGTCCTGAATGGAAAATTGTCCTGAATAATAATTGTTGTTAAACCGCAACTTTCCATTTCAACTGACCGTTTCTATAAGTTGAACCCCTCACGTGATGAGGGGTAGAGACAATTGATCGGAGGAAGCCCTGTGAATCTACTCCAGGGAACTGTCGACGTAATGATCCTGAAGACTCTGTCACGCGGTCCGTCTCACGGGTTCGGGATCTCCGGTTCGATTCGCGAACGATCAGGCGGCGTTCTCGGACTGGAAGATGCCGCTTTGTACCAGGCCCTGCACCGGTTGGAAGCGAAAGGAAGCCTTGAGTCGCAGTGGGGCCTATCGGAAAACAACCGGCGGGCAAAATTCTACCAGCTGACTCGAGATGGCCGGAAACAGTTGAGAAGCGAGAGAGCCGCCTGGAAGAAATACGCTATGGCGGTCTTCGATGTTCTCGAACTGGCCAGGTAGGGCACAATATGGCGAACATACCGGGCGTTCGCAGGTACCTGCGCCTTCCCCGCACCGCTGCCGCTCAGGCCCGTCTGGATGTCGAGACGGAACTGCAGTTCCATTTCGATATGCGGACCGAGGAACTGATCGGACACGGTCTCTCCCCCCACCATGCACGCGAGAGGGCTGAACAGGAATTCGGTGACCTCGATTATACCTGCAGCTATTGCCGAAAGACGGCAAAGAGACGGGAAAGAAAGGTGCGCGGGGTGGATTGGTTGAAGAACATGTTTCACGATATGAGTTATGGTGCCAGAGTTCTAACCCGAACAAAGGGATTCACATTTGTAGTACTGGCCATGATTGGCATTGGCATTGGTGCCAATACGGCCATCTTCTCGGTGGTCAATGCCGTACTGCTGCGACCCTTTATATTTCACGAGCCCGAACGCCTGGTTTCGATCTGGGAATCAAACCTAAAAATGAACCTTCCTTATATGTTCGCAGCACCCCCCAATTATGCTGACTGGAAGGAACAGAACGAAGTATTCGAGGAGATTGCAGCCTTCGGTACAATAAGCTTCTTCATCACATACGATGATGAACCGACGAATATACCCGCGTGCAGGATAACCCATGATCTCTTTCCCCTACTGGGTGTCACTCCGGCGCTGGGCAGGAATTTCCTGCCCGAAGAGGATCAACCCGGCGCTGATGGTGCAGTAATCCTGAGTCATGAATTCTGGGTACTCAACATGGGGAGCGACTCCGATCTGATAGGCGAAGAGATCACCATCAACGACCTGCCCTATACTGTGGTAGGTATTATGCCTTCCGGATTTGAGTTCCCTCCACCGATCAGCCTCGAAGGTCCCCCGGCACCAAGAAGCCAGTTCTGGGTGCCCTACAGAAGAGATATGAAGGGGGGTTCGCGTGGAGCTCACAACATGATGGTTATCGGTCGTCTCTCAGAAGGTGTTACGATCGAACAGGCACAGGTGGGGATGAGCACACTCGCCAGCAGGCTGGAGGCGGAGTACCCGGAAACCAATGAGGGCTGGAATATTGCACTGGTACTGCTCAATTCTCAGGTATTGGGAGATCTGAAAACTCCCCTTATCCTCCTGCTGGGCGCGGTTGGATTCGTCCTGCTGATTGCATGCGTCAATATCGCAAACCTGCTCATGGCTCGCGGTGCCGGACGTCAGAGAGAAATGGCAACCAGGGCCTCTCTTGGAGCAGAACACTCGAGGCTTGTTTACCAGCTACTCTCCGAAAGCCTGTTACTTGGTTTGCTTGGAGGCGTCATCGGACTGTTTCTTGCATTCGCCGGAGTGGAAATCCTGACGAGGGTTGCACCGCCTTCGATCCCGAGACTCGAAACAACAACGATAGATTTCACGGTCGCAGGATTCACACTTTTAACATCGCTTGTCACGGGAGTGCTATTCGGACTTGCCCCTGCCCTGCAGATGCGCAGCATCAATCTCAGCGACCACCTCAGGGAGGGAGGATCCCGAACGACGACATCTCGTGGAACAGCAAAATTCAGGGGATCACTCGTCGTAGCTGAAGTTGCTCTTGCGCTGGTCCTGCTTGCAGGAGCAGGACTGATGATCAAGAGTTTCTCACGGCTGCAGAATGTTGATATGGGTTTTCAGGCCGAAAATGTCCTGACGATGCGGCTGGCCCTCAGAGGCCCGCGTTACCAGGATCCATCCTCCTTCTCCCAGACATACCGGGAACTGGAAAGGGAAATTTCAGCACTGCCGGGCGTTGTATCAGCAGGGTTCATCTACGATGTTCCCCTGGGAGGAGACCGGCCTGGAACCGGATTCTACTTCGAGGATGACGATCCGGAGGCTACTCCCCCACGGCTGACCAATGTCACCTACGTGACATACGGATACTTCAATACGATGGGGATACAACTGCTTCAGGGCAGGGATTTCAATGACGGAGACACCCCCGAATCTGAACCGATTGTCATTGTCAACAGGGCATTCGTTAAGGCTTACGTGGGAGATCAGAATCCGCTGAGCAAGCGGCTCATCGGTTTCGGTCCCGATCCTATCAGGATAGCCGGAGTGGTCGGAGACGTTCGTCACGACCAGGTTGCCATTGAAACCACACCGGTTATCTACGTTCCGGTACACCAGCATCCCGACAACAATTATCTCTCACTGGTCGCCCGCACATCTGGTCCACCTGAAGCGGCGGTAGACGCCGTAAGACAGAGAATCCGTTCGATCGATTCAAGCATCGCCATATACAGGATCACGACTCTTGACGAACTGGTCAGCAACTCGGTTGCCGAACCCAGGTTCACAACTTTCCTG
>CAZWVF010000032.1:24150-30763 GCA_964637695.1 uncultured Gemmatimonadota bacterium
TTCCGGCCCGCCGTGCTGCCAGAGTGGATCCGGTAATCGCACTTCGCGAGGAGTGATGTCTGTTCAGCGAATAACTCTCTCTATCTCTTCCACCAGTTTGGAAAGAGAAAACGGTTTGCGGATATAGGCGTTCGCGCCTGCCTCAATCAGCTTCTGTGCCTTGGTATCATCGGAATACCCTGATGCGATTATCACGGGCAGATCGGGTACCTGTTCACGCAGAGCCATAAAAAGCTCCTCCCCGTCCATTTCAGGCATAATCAAATCGATGACGGCCACATCTACTGCACCGTCAACGGCGTCGAATTCCCTTATTGCTTCTCTTCCACCTGGTGAAGTAATACATCGATAACCCAGATCACCGAGTCCTTCGGAAAAAATCGAAAGAACTTCTTCTTTGTCGTCCACCAGTAATACAACAATGTCCTTCGTCAAAGAGCGTGGAAGGTCCTCTCCGTCATCCTGCGGTTTTTGTTCGATGTCAACTTCACTGACAGGCAGGTAGATTTTCACCGAAGTGCAGTCCCCAGGATCGGAATCGATGAAAATGGCACCCCCATGGTTCTTTACTATCCCATAGGCGGTGGATAGTCCGAGGCCAATCCCGGATCCGGATTCCTTGGTCGTGAAAAAAGGTTCGAAAACCCTCTCTATTGTTTTCTCATCCATTCCGCAGCCGTCATCTTTCACTTCGACTTTCACTATCTTCCCGGCATTTGAATCCATCAGGGCAGAAACGGTCGGATCACTATCGACTAATTCTACATCTACAACCACATGCCCCCCTTCGGGCATTACCGCATCCCTGGAATTCAACAACAGATTCAACACAACCTGACGGAGCTGGCTCTCGTCCCCGTTTACTATTACAGATCCTTCACAGGTTTCTATATCTATCCTTACTTTTGGATCCATCGTTTCTCTCAGAATTACCACAACTTCACCAACAATCCGATTGATGTTCAAAGGTTTAACTTTGATTGTGCCTTTACGGGCAAATCCAAGAAGCTGCTCGGTCAACTCGGAACCTCTGACAGCACTCAACCGGATCTGTTCGATTTTTGACCTGTGCTTCTCATCGATATCATCATGACGAAGCAGCAGTTCGGAATAACCGAGAACAATTCCGAGCAGATTGTTGAAATTGTGTGCAATCCCGCCGGCAAGGGTTCCTATGGAATCGAGTCGCTGAAGCTGCTGGACCTGCCTGGTGCGTGACCTGACACGTTCCTCCAGGCTGATGTTGATCATTCTCAGTTCATCATACGATTTCATCAGGGCTGTCTGCATCTGGTCGAAAGAGCGGTAAAGAACTCCGATTTCATCCTGCCCTCCGCCCTCCAGACGATGCCCCAGGTCACCAGCGGCTATGATTCTCGTCTGTTCTACCAGATCAGTTATGGGTCTGGTGATTCGCCTGCTCCATATGATGGTCAGGCTCCAACCAAGCAGGATCGCGACCAGCAGGCTGAATACAATAACCCAGCGAATACGGGAAATCATAATCAAAGGGCGGGTCATACTCACACCTGCATACAGGTACCCCCACACAGAGCTTTCCCTCGTCGGCCGGATTGGAATGATGAATATCCAGCCTTTCTCGGATCGCTGCCCCACTGATATCTTTTCCTGTCTGACCGTAAATTCCAAATGAGGTTCTTCAATCCAACGACTTTCTATCTCCTGGATATCACCCTCCTGAACGACCCTTCCCTCCAGCAGACTGCCACCTTCATCGAATACGGTAAGCCAGAGATAGTTTTCAGAGACAACCTGATGATCGAGGAATGTTCTGATACTGCTGGTGTTATAGGTGAGAAGTTCTGGCCTGATCAGGTCGACAAGAGTCTCAAGATGGCTCCGGGCATCATCTCTTGCAGCAGATACCAGTCGGTCGCTGACAAAAAAGTAGAGAAAAAGAAGCACCAGTAAAGCCAGACCAGCCGCTGTCCCGGCGATCAGTGCGTTGATCTTCCAGTGCAGGGGAAACTTGATGCTGCCGTTATCCTGCAGTTCGTTCTTCTTGTTTGAAGACATCACCTGTTCCACCAGATCAATTCACAAGGAATGTTCCCCAGGCCCATCGGTCCCAAAGACACATTCATCAATCCGTTTCTGATCGCATAAGCTGATGAGACATAGTCGAGAGGAATAATCGGCAGATCTTCCAGTATCCACTCCTCCGCCAGTGTCGCCAGCCGCAGTCGCTCGCTTTGATCTACTGACCAGAGCGCAAGTTCAATGATGGAATCTACCCGTGTATTCCTGTAGTTGAAATAGTTGCCCCATCCCTCCGAATGGAACAGATCATACAGGAATTGGGGAGTGCTGGGCAGGTCGGCCACCCAGGCCATGCTGAACAGGTGGGCCGAACGGTTTTCAATCCTCGAATCCCACTCCTCCCATGGAAGCGGGTTGTAATCCACCTGCAGGCCCAGCTGACGCCAGGCGTTCATGAATATTGTATCTTCCTCATACTCATAGCCGGGTACACCTACCACTATGTATTCAACAGCAGGACCGTTGAACAGCTCTGAAGGGGGAGGATACAATTCTTCCCTGCTGAACAGATCAGGTCTCTCCCGGTAACCGGCGAGACCGGGTGGGATCAGACATGTTGCACGGCGGAAGAGAGGCCCTGTTTCCGCAAAGATGTCCGTCCAGTCGATCGACCTGGCCATAACCCACCTTACTTCCGGTCGTGACAGCACCGGATGGCTGTTGTTGATGCCCAGAAATTCCAGTGTCAATCCCTGTCGACGCTGCACCTCAACATCACTTCTCTCCTGGAATCTTTCCAGCTCCCATGTGGGCAAGTCGATGATATCAACTGATCCTGAGTCGAACGACTCAACCGACATCTCTTCATCCCACACCGGGTCCAGATAGACGATGAGTGAATCAAGATAAGGACGGCCGCCATGATAATCCTCAAACGCTACCATTTGCAGGTGTGTCGGAGTTTGACTCACCAGCCTGAAAGGACCAGCACCGTCCCCGGACCGCCCTACAATCTTGTATGGATCTGATGATAGGATCATCAGAAAATCGGGAACAGGTCTATCAGTGCGGAACTCAATTGAAGAATCCGGCAGAATACTTATGCCTCGCACACTATCCCTGCGACCACCCAGAAAGTCAGCTGCACCAGTGAGTTCCTGCAGCATCGCGTGCCCGACAGTGGGCTCAATAGAATCCTTTCTGATCAATCTCTGAAAAGATGAGACTACATCTTCAGCAGTAACCCGGTCGCCCGAATGAAAGCGGATGTTTTTTCTGAGATAAAATCTGAAACACCTGAAATTGTCTGATACATCCCACCTTTCGGCAAGCCCGGGTACGACATCGAGACTGACATTATATTCAACCAGACCTTCATGGATTTGATTGATCACGAATGACTCATGCGCACCTGAGATCTCGATTGGATCGAGGCTGCCCGGAGGGATGTTACCAATTCTCAGAGTGCCTCCAAACAATGGTTCAGGCAACACACTGAAACCGGGCTCTCGAGGATAGAGCAGGAATGCAAGTCCGGCCACGGTTACCCAGGCGATAAGAATGAGCAAGTATTTGACGTTGCGGCTGGACATTCCAATACGATTCAGATGACCTTGACTGCCAGAGCGGCAAGAAAGCCTATAAGTGTAGAGATCCCGACAATAGCCCCACCCTGCTCGAAAGCTTCAGGCAGCATGGTTTCGGCTATCATGGTGAGCATGGCTCCTGCCGCCAGTCCTTCGATACCGGCTATCCACAGAAATGCCGATCCTGTCGGATGTGCAGGAAATACAAGTGCACCGATTCCCGCTCCGATGCCGGTAAGAATGCAGAGGGATGACCACATCCAGAGAATCCTGCCGACAGCCATTCCTGAACGGCGCATTACTACCGAACTGGACATGGCCTCGGGCAGGTTGGCAAGAAACACCCCGACGATGAACGCACGGCTGATGCCGGCCGCACTGGCCGACAACATACCGATGATAAGTGATTCAGGAATTCCATCGAGCAGTATACCCATCCAGATGGCAAGGGCCGCACCCCTGGCTTTTGCAGCCTTTTTTGTCTCCTGGTCTATCTCCTCGTCGGTGACAGGCATCTGAAGGTGCTTCAGATATTTCAGAGATTTTTCCTTCCATTCGGATGCCCTGTAACCGGGCGATTTACTTTTCAGGTCCTCCGCTCTTCGTTCGAAAAGGGCCTGAGCTGCTTCACGAAGGGCTTCCGATTCCGAAAGCAGGCTATCGAAATCGTCGTGGTTGACTTTGTGTACTTCTGTCCGGGTGAGTGCCCTGGCCGTTGCATTACGCTCGGTGTTGCTTAACAGCGCCATTTCACCGAAGGTGTCGTTCTCCTCCAGAACTGTTATAACGGCTTCCCTGCCATTCTCGGTTCTGGATATTTCAACTTTGCCCGAAGAGATGAAAAAGAGGTTCGATCCGATTTCACCCTCTCTAAATATTATTTCACCCTGTTCAAAGAACTCCCGCTTCATATGGGGGATGAGTTTGACGATATCACCGGGCGGCAGCGACTGCAGAAGTTCAACTTCGCTGAGTTGATTTATTATCCGCTTGGCTGTCAGGATCTTGATGGACCTCAGGTACTTCTTGGTTGTCGTAAATTTCCGGAGGAATGCACCACGGTTATTCAGCATTATGTTCAGGAAATCGAATAATAATCCGCCGATTATCGCTGCCAGTATGGTAACCAGAATTATCGCTTTCCCATGTTCCTCCACATGGTACAGAGCTTTGGCAAAAAGTTCTATTGTCAGAGCGAAAAGAAGTGCCCCCGCTCCAAAAGCCATCAGGGCAGATGTGATCTTCTTACCCGGTTTAAAGGCCAGGCCGATCGATGCCCCAATCGGCAGAGAGACTGCACTGATAATTCCCCAGAAACAGGCAATCTGTATCAGACGGAATGAAATTTCCATGCCCCCTCCAGATTCAGAAGATTCGGTCCCGAGTATAGCGGCCTTCCAGATGAAGACCAAATGACAGTTACCGGCACTCATGCTCACAGGTTTCAGTTTTGTGAATGCATTCTTGTTACTATTCGATATGTATGATAGAAATTGACTGACCCGCCATGAACGATTCAGATCAGAAACAGATCCCTGTACGACACATACTGGTCTGGGCTGTCGTCACCCTGTTCAGTCTTATGGCCGTCTGGTTTACTGTCTCTGTTCTGGTTCCGGCCTGGCGCAATCCCGTCAAATTCTTTACAGCCCGCAGATCACAGATATTTGAGGCCAGAACCGACACATTATGGATCGAAAATGATCTTCTGCTTCGATCCTTGACGATTGAGGGCTGGACAAATCGTAACAGATCAGGCAGAAACGTTAAATTCAATGCTTATGTCTGTCGTCCTGCAGAGCAGGAAGGAGAGGTGCCCGCATTCATATTGCTCGGCGGTATCAGAACCGGGCGTGATGCCATTCGTCTTATCTCACAGCGTCCGGAGATAGCGGAGATGGGTATTTTCATTACACTTGACTATCCATGGGATGGCCCTAAAAAATTCAGAGGTCTGGAGATGGTGCCCTATATCCCGGGAATCCGCCAGGCCCTTTTCGATGGAGTTGAAGCGGTTCGTCTGGCAATCGATTACCTGGAATCCCAGGAAGGAGTTGACAGTAATCGCATAATCCTGCTGGGCGGATCGGTGGGCGCTTTCTATGTGGTCGACGCCGGTGCCATCGATCACCGACCGGCCGCTATCGTGGCATTCATGGGTGGAGGTGATCTCGGTCTGCTATTCGATCACAACCTCCGCCACAACGAGTACACTTCATCCAGATTTATCAGCTCGGTAGCAGGTAGATTTATTGCTCTTCTGTTGAGACCTCTCGAACCTGTTCGGCTGGCCGGCGAAATATCTCCCATCCCATTTATCCAGATAAGTGCCACCGAAGATGAGAGAATCCCGGAGGAGAGTGCACAGGCACTCTTCGATGCTTCAAAAGAACCTCATAAACTGGTCTGGATACCTGCAATTCATGTAATGCCCTATATGGATGACCTGATCGAACAGATGATGACGATTACCAGAGCAGAACTGATTGAACTGGGCTTGTTATATTGAAGCCTGACTGCAGGCTCTATACACTGGGTGCCGGTCGCGGGAGGCACCTGCAGCGAGGACATTTATGAGTGTTGAACTGGATGACGGTTCAAGAATAGGAATCATAGGCGGAGGCCCCGCTGGTTCGATGTTCGCCTATTTCCTGCTTACCTTTGCCGATCGCATGGACATGGAGCTGGATGTGGATATCTATGAACCGCGCGATTTCAGCCAGCTGGCTCCTGGTGGGTGCAACATGTGCGGGGGGATCGTATCCGAATCGCTAATTCAGTATCTGGCCACTGAAGGCATCAATATTCCAGGTGATGTTGTTCAGCGGGGGATCGATGCATACGAGCTCCATACAGAGGAGATGGATGCCAGAATCGAAACCCCCCTTCAGGAGATGCGGATCGCTGCGGTCCACCGGGGTGGTGGCCCGCGCGACACTAAAGAGGTCAAGTGGAGCAGTTTCGATGGATTCCTCCTTGAACTGGCCCGGGAGATGGGTGCCACGGTTGTTCCGAAACGCGTGACC
>CAZWVF010000033.1:0-30313 GCA_964637695.1 uncultured Gemmatimonadota bacterium
GTCGCGGGCGCAAGCTGGTCCGCGTCGAACCGCAGCTGTAATTCATCGACTTGCATTAGTCCTCATAGAAAGGGACGTGAACCGTGGGTGCGCAAAAGATCACAGTTGTCGGCGCCGGTCACGTAGGCGCAACAGTGGCGCAATACTGCGCCCTCGAAGAGCTGGCCCAGGAAATAGTACTGATTGACATTATTGAGGATATGCCGCAGGGCAAGGCGCTCGATATGTGGGAGTCAGCCCCTGTATCCCTTTTCGACACAAGATTGATCGGAGCAAACGATTACGCGGCAACAGCTGGCAGCGATATCGTTGTAATTACATCCGGTCTTCCCCGCAAGCCGGGAATGTCTCGTGATGACCTCCGCGATGCTAACGTGGCTATCGCGAAGGAGGTAACAGCCGAAGTGGCAAAAGCCAGCCCTGACTCGATCATCATCATGGTGGCCAATCCGCTTGATGTTATGACCTGGGTAGCGTGGAAAGTATCTGGTTTCCCGAAGAACAGGGTGATGGGAATGGCCGGTATCCTGGATACTGCTCGATTCCGTTCTTTCATTGCCAGGAAGCTGAATGTCTCTACAGAAGATATACAGGCCATGGTACTCGGCGGGCACGGAGACAGCATGGTTCCGTTGCCCTCCTACACAACCATTTCAGGGATCCCGCTTCCGCAGCTGATGTCCCGGGAGGACATAGAAGCTCTGGTCGAGCGTACCCGCAAGGGGGGTGGAGAGATTGTAGCACTCCTGAAGACCGGAAGTGCGTACTATGCCCCTGGTGTCGCAACAGCCCAGATGGTCGAGAGTATCGTGAAGAACAAAAACCGCGTTCTTCCCTGTTCCGCTCTGCTTGAAGGTGAGTACGGGATCGAAGGAACTTTCGTTGGTGTACCGTGCAAGCTTGGCTCCAATGGAATTGAAGAGATCCTCGAGGTACAGTTGACCGACGAGGAATCAGAAGCGTTGAAAAACAGCGCTGATCTTGTTAAGGAACAGCTGGAGCTGGTAGAACTCTAATCTGCTCTGCTGTACTGCCTAGGCACTGGAATACAAGCGTTATTGCGGAGCGGTGTACTTAAATATCCTCATCCTCGGTGTTCTCTCCCCACTCCTCCTCTTCCTCCCACTCCCCCTTCTCCTTCTCCTCTTCCAGTTCCTCCTCGTCCCAGTCGCTTTCCAGATCATGCCCCTCTTCCCAACCCTCTTCATCATCCCATTCTTCATAAGGACCGGCCAGATTAGGACCCGTTGCAGGGATCGGATATCTAGCGTCGCCGGTGCCGGTAAATCGATCAACCGTGCTGATGGCAACAGATATTCCCAGGTCACCAGGTGCCAGCTCGAGAGCTCGTTCGAGGCAGACAAGCGACTCTCCATACCGGCCTTCGGCGGCATAGGAAAGTCCGAGCTCAGTAAGAGTGAGATGATCTTCACAATTTAATGATAGAGCCTTATGAAGCATCTCCATTCCTCGTTCCTGATATCCGAATCTGTGAAGAGCCCATCCATATTCGCGAAGGACCTTCGGTTTTTCCGGTTCCAGCTGAAGTGCCTTTGCCAGGGTCATCAGGGCCTCTGATTCATTACCGATGCGCGTATAGATAAGTCCCTGCAGATAGTAGTAGGCGGCTTCACTCGGGTTGAGGATTTGTGCCGATTCCAGCGCCTGGAGAGCCTGAGGATAGTCTCCCATCGTGTAGTAGACCTCACCGATGCCCCAGTGAGCACATTCCGCCGCCACCGTATCGTGACTGCCTGCCAGAGTGAGAACCTTCCGATAAACAGAAATGGCGCCCCTGTACTGGTGCGCTTCTGCCCGGTGATTCGCTTCCTGAAAAAGTCGTTTCAGCTCGTCGTGATCAATCATCGGCTGGATTATGATGGGTGCCCCCGACAACTGATGATTCATATCAACTTTAATGTGATTCTTCTGGCAGGTACGCGCTATGCAGGACCATATTCAATCCATCATGGATTTGCCTCAAATGTTGACTGTACGTCGTCACGTGGATGCCCCGCACGAAGATGATTTGCGCGGGGCGGTCAGTAGAGAGCTCGAATTGCTCGACCTTCCCTCCGCGATTCCGCCGGGTGGTACGGTTGCGATCCCGGCTGGCAGCCGGGGTATTCGCAACATCCCGGAAATCCTCGGTTGCACTGTTTCCTTTCTTAAAGAGAGTGGTTTCGAACCCTTCCTGGTGCCTGCCATGGGAAGCCACGGCGGCGGCACGACGGAAGGCCAGCTGCAGGTGCTCGAATCGCTCGGAATTACAGAGGGTAACTGCGGTGCTCCAATCCGTGCTTCGATGGAAACGGTGATTATCGGTCACACTCCGAGGGGATTGCCGGTGCACGTCGACAGATATGCTCACGAAGCAGATACCATTCTTGTAGTCAACAGGGTGAAACCGCATACCGAATTCCGCGGGCGGGTAGAGAGCGGTCTGTTAAAGATGATGCTCATCGGTCTGGGCAAGCTGGAGGGAGCGGCTCTCTATCATCGTGCGGCCGTAGATGCCGGCTTTGCGACCCTGGCGGGTGAGGCGGTGCCGGTGGTAATGGAGAAGGCCCATGTAGTCGGATGTCTGGCAATTCTGGAAAATGCTCTCGATGAAACCGCTCGCATAGTCAGCGTTCGTCCTGGAGAAATCTTCGAAAGAGAAGCAACCCTGCTTCAGGAAGCTCTCGAATTGATGGCTCGACTCCCCTTCCTGAAGGCCGACCTGCTGCTTGTCGACAGGATGGGAAAGGATATTAGCGGCGTCGGAGTGGATCCCAACGTGACAGGCAGGGGCAGTCTTGACTGGTGGGAACGAAGGCAGGATGGCCTGCGACCGGCCAATGCAGAGGTCACCCGGCTTGTAGTACGGGAGTTGACCGCCGAGACCCATGGAAATGCCCTCGGTGTCGGATTGGTTGATTTCATCCCTAAGAGGATGGAAGAGCAGATAGACTGGGAAAAAACCAGTCTGAATGCCATTACCGCAATGGTTCCCTACAAGGCCCGCCGTCCAGTTGTTCTTGCTGATGACCGGGAATGTATTGTAACGGCCCTCGATACATGTGGTCTTTTTGAGCCTGCCTCTGCCCGGGTGATGCATGTGGCAGACACACTCCACCTGGATATTCTTCGACTCAGCGATGCCTTCCGTGACGAAGTAGAAGAACGGCCAGACCTGGAAATGGTGGATGAGGGAAACTACCTGAAGTTCGACTCTTCAGGAAAGCTGATCTATCCGGTAACACAGCTGCTGTAAACTCAGCCGAATTTCAATTCGCAGGGCAGGGAGTTCCAGGCACTCAGGTCGTTGATCAGACCTTCAATCTTCAGAAGGGTGTCGGGCTCTGCGTGGATCTCCCATCTGACCGGATATGCTCCCCTGCGCGGTGGCTCACGTCGAATGAGGAACTTCCAGACGGCCAGGGAGCCGTTCCCTTCCGATCGCTTCCGGTTGATCGGGGATACCTCTATTTCCCTCAGGGGATCTTCGAGGTGAGTGGTCAATCCCTCCACATATCTGAGCAGATCCTCACCATGCGATCTTGCCTCGACGATCCTGTCACTGTATGTGGGCACTACATAATGGCCGTCGGATATATATCCCCACACCTCCTGGATGCTTCCCGGAGTCTTCCTCAAAACCTGAAGGGTTTCTTCGGTGGGTTTGGGAACACGGACAACCAGTTCATCATCGGGTTGTTCCAGCAGGCAGGTTCCCAGTGTGAGAGCAGCTCCTATCACTGTATCGACTGGTACATCAACTTCATTAGGTAGCATTACGGTGCCTGCAGCCAGCATGTGCCACTGTTGCGGAACCCACCGGGCGAAAGTCGGAGCTATCCAGGAACCGAGCAGGTTCGCCAGTCGTTCAAATGCAGAGGTAATGCGGGGTGTCAGAAGTGAGGTTAACCATAATATCGCCGACAGCATGAGTCCGAAGAGGAGGATCCACGGAACGATCAGCAGTGCCAGCAGAGGTTCGATTATCCCCCGACCGATGAAATAGACAAGACGGGGCCGCAAAAAAGCACCGCATCGGCCGCACTTGAAGGAAGATTTATGAAAGGGGAGCCGGCATTTCCTGCATCTTGCCGAGGGAACGTCTGAACGCAATATCGGCTTCTCTACAATAGCCCTGGCTCTGAACGTTGCCAGCAGAAGAAGGATGAAGGCGATAAGGCCCCAGCCGATAACGATTATCAACGGATAGAAGTAGTTCAATTCACCCAGCCTATCTTAACTCCACTGTACGGGTCACCATACCACCCTTGGTGCTCTTATACGTTACAGAAATCTCTCCGCTGCCGGTCACGATCCACGACACGGAAACGGATCCCATTCCGTCGATTCCCCGCTCCACTGCAATTCTGGCAGGTCTCCTTTCTACTGTTTCGATCTCATCCTGCAGCACCCCGGAGACGAATCCGCCGACTTCAACAGTCAGGTCCTCTCCTTCGATTGAGAAGAAATCGGGCAGGCCGATACGGTGGCTTCTGGCGACGTCAGCACGCGTTGGAATGGCTTTCGGATTGCTGGCTGTCGCCGTGACCTTGAATGTGCTCCCTGTAATGTTCTCCACTTCGATCTCACCCATTTCAACCTGGGGCATCTGGTCTGCATGAAAGATCGCGAACATCGCGTTGCGATGGCACAGGTCCTGCAGCAGGTAGGGGGGAGTGACCCGTCCGTAGTATTTAGACCACCCACCCAGTTCAACCGTACCGTATTGCGGGTGATCGACTTCATGCCAGTCGACGAACCAAGCACCCATATTCACAGCGTCGTTCCAGAAAAGCATGCGCTGTTCATCGGGCACGGGGCTGTACTCTGTCCACGCTTCGTTGTAATACTGTCGGCTCGACCAGAGCTCGTTGGCAAAAGAGAAGATACCGAAGTAATCGACAACGTAATCCAGGAAACTGCCGTATGAAGGATAGAGATCGTCCCAGATGATGATGTATCGGTAGTAGGGGAGGATCAGCTCGCCCCTTTTGCCTATGTAGTCGTATGCCCGCAGGTCGCGACGGGAATACTCACCGTGTCGTTGTGTTGCGGGGCCCCTCAGGATCATGCCGCCGGAATTGTGCCACGATTGCATCCCGGCGATATTCGGGTGGCTCTGGAAAAATTCCGCTATCGCCCTCGATTCGGGATTGCTCAACGGGTACCAGTGGGCTCCTCTCTGGATCCAGTTGGGCTCCCAGTCCCCGGGCCAGTTTCGGTTCAGGTCGTAGCCGCCGGGACCGTCTTCATTGAATCGGCCATCCCCATCGTTGTCGATTCCTTCATAGCCCAGCATGATGTAGTCACCGGTTTCACCAGGTTCGACCCGTACCATAAGTCTCGGGTCGACCGGGCTGATCTTCATGTTGCCCTTGCCCGGTACGTACTTGCGCATCTGGACGATGTTGCCGTCACCGTCGAGGTCGTCGTATCCATCCTCGTCCATACGACCATCGTTGTCGCTGTCGAGCGGCCTGGTGCCACTGCGGCTGGAGGAACCTGTATTGGCATAATCGAACCAGAACTGCGAACCGTCGGGATTCTGAGTGATCACAATATAAAATGCCAGTGAATCGACCAGTTCCCTGACCTTTGGCAAACTGTCGTAATTTTCCATCAGGAACCAGATGAGATAGAGATTCACCTCGATCCCCTGGATCTCATTTCCATGGATGTTTCCGTCGACATAGAATGCGGTCTTGTCGGTATCGGGACCGGTGTCCGGATTGTTGATCACGACGCACCTGATGTCGCGGCCCTCCCACGATTTGCCCAGTATTTCCAGCCTCAGGAATTTCGGATATCCGGCGATAAGGGCATCGATCGCTTCACCGACCGCTTCGTAATCGTGATAGCGGTCGAATCGGATATCTACCCTGGGATCCCGATCGGGAACCTGAAAGGGTTGAGCCAGAGCGGTCACTGGTATTGAGAGCAGTAGGCCGACTATCATGAAAAGGGTGGATATAGTGCGTACTGTCATCACCTGATTCCTCTCGAGATCATTACCTGTCATCTTCCCGTTCCGCAATTACGCCGGCATTCAAGCGCTGATGCATACCGGCGTTCTCGATACATCACCGTAATTGCGGAGCGGTGCACTTAACGCAGTGTGAGTGTGACCGACCTGAGGCCGCCGGCACGTTCAGCCAGCACCTCCAGAGTTACGGTTGAGCCCGCTGCAGCCTGCACCAGCCAGCTTACCTCTGACCTTCCTCCCGAGCCGTTCACGACTCGTATCTGCTGCTGAATATTTCCGGTTATCACCCTCATTCCGTCGGCCGGCAGCAGCCGCAGAATCACCGGGAGAGCTGCACCGTTGGTGGTGCCCATGGCCAGAGCCGATGGCAGGTAACTGTCGTTCTGAATGGTGGCATTGATCAGAAAGACCCCATTTCCCCGGGCTTCCACTCCCGTATCAACAAGTGTAACTACCGCAGTCTGCTTTGCCAGCCATACTGCAAATTCGGCGTGCTTTCCTGCCAGGTCAGAGATCTGGTCCGCCGGTGGATTGACCCTTACGTTGGGAATAAAGCCGCCGACTTCAATTTCACCGAGAGTCGGGTGGCTGGCAGGCGTCCAGTCGACGAATCCCTGAATGCCATTTTCATCAAACCAGGTAAGCCATCTGCTCTCATCACTGACCGAATTCTGTCTGCTCCGGGGAACCGGTCTGGATGATTGATTGCTCTGACCGTTACTGTGCCCGCTCTCAGGGTCAACTGTCCGGGGGAGCGTCCAGACAGGCGTGGTGAAGGATGGCAGGCCGAGCTGGTAGTAAGCGAACTGCGGCCATGAACCGGCTTCGCCACCGGCACCGCTGCCTCTGAGGCCGGTCATCTCACCGAATCTCTCCGATATGAAACTGAAATAGGGACCATCCTGTGGGAGTACTGCCGCAGGGGCAACCGGCTCGCGGAAGAACTCTGCTGCGTCTTCCATGGTCATATCGGGGGGCAGCTCCAGATCGGCCGGAATATTAACCGGCGCCTCTTTAAGTGCTCTCGACACCGGAGCAGTGAGCAGGTTGTCGTATGAGGAGAACGTCAGCGCCATTGCAAGGTTTCGATGCGTGAAGGTGAAATCAGCCAGGGCGCGGGTTTCGATCTCGCTGACCTGATTGATACCGGTGTGGTCGTCGAAGTGCCTGTACTGGTGCGGCCAGTTCATGTTCAGGTTGGTGCCGCCGAGTCCATCCTCATTGTATTCCCCATCATCATCGTCATCCCTTCCCTCCACATAAACCTTGTATACTCCGCGCTCTCCCCTGGTACGGTCGGCCCGCTTCATCAGTCGAGGTTCGTCCGGATCGACCATCCACTCTCCCTCAGGATCCCTTACTCTCATCATAGTAACGAAGCCGTCACCATTGAGGTCATCTCCCGGATCTTCGTCCTCAAATCCGTCTCTGTCTTCATCTTCACGATTTGGTTTAAAGGGGAATTCTGTCTGCGGCATCGTCCAGAATCGCTCGGCACCGTCCGGATTCAGACGGGGAATGATATAGAGGGTACGGGTATTCAGGAGATCTGTTACAGCATCTGTCGATCCGTAACCGGAGAGCAGGTAGTCAACCAGATAGAGTGCCGTCATGCTTCCTATTACATGATTTGCCTCGATATTGGCCACAATCAGAGTGGCGGGCCTTGTATCGGGATCTCCGCTGTTTGAATTGCCTATCCGCAATAACCAGATATCGCGGCCTTCAGCTGTTCGGCCGATACTTTGAAGGCGTGAAATGCTGGGATGGCTGCTGCACATGGAGCGCAGTGCTTCGGTCATATCCGCATAATTGAGATATGCGTCGTATTGTCCGGTCTGAGCCGCCGACGGAACAATCATCAGAAAGTGTACAACTGCTGCAGCCAGTACGGACTGAATGCGCAGGAACCTAGGCTTCATTCCCATGCTCTCCTTACATCTGTCATATTGGGACAAACGATCGAACTGTTCTGTCGGGATACGTTATCTATGCAACCCTATATTTTAGTCAATGAAACCGGATTTCGCACATACGAAGAGAAAAAGAGGATGAGCATAAACTATCTGCGGGCAGGTTCGTTTGAAGATTGTAGAGTGAGGAGAACGTGAGCTGCCTTATGGGCGGGTGCACAAAACGGTGACCGCCCGAAGGGAGGCAGTATCATGCATTTAGTCCGTAGATATTTCAATAGAGCGGCCGCTGTACTGATTCTGGTTGCGGCTGCAACCTCTGTGGCAGCTGCCCAGCAGGTTCATATTGTACCGCATCCCGATCATCCCGGCCAAAACTCCATTTACCTGGCCTCTTCATCGATTTCAGTTGAGATCCGGAATGGTGTGGCGCACACCAAACTGGTCCAGGTATTCGCCAATCCCAATCACTCAAGAGCTGAGGGTCTCTATCTCTTCCCCCTGCCTGAGGGTGCGGCGGTAACCGATTTCCGATTGACCATGGACGGTGTCCCGGTCAGAGGAGAGGTACTGGATAAGGACCGGGCACGGGGGATCTACCTCGATATCGTTCGGCGAATCCGTGATCCCGCCCTGCTTGAATGGGTTGGGCGCAGGGTTTTCCAGGCCCGCATTTTCCCCTTCCCGCCGGATGGTGAAAGAACACTTTCCCTTTCATATGCGCAGGTTCTTCCGACCGAGGGAGAGTACAGGGTATTCAGGTACCTGACCGGTCAGGGGAGCAGGGCAGGGCATTCTGTTATCACGCCGGTTATGGAACCTGCTGTCGACATCATCCGACGCAGCCATGCCGCTCCCCAGGTTTCGAGGGCTGCCAGGTTCGTGATCGAAGGTTCGATCACCGAGGATCACCCTATCAGGGCTGTCTATTCACCGACGCACCAGCTGGGCCTCGATCAGGAAGAGAACACATATGCTGAATTCTCGGCCGAAGGTTCTCTTTACCGCAGAGAGGGATTCGTTCTCTACTACTCCACCGGAAGAGAAAGTGGCACAGGCATGAGCCTGTTGACACACAGGCCCGCAGGTGAGGATGGCTTCTTTCTTCTCACGATTACTCCCGGGTGGAGAACTGAGAGGAACCCTCTTCCAAAGAACGTGATCTTCGTTCTCGATACTTCCGGATCGATGCGGGAAGACCTCAAATTCGAACAGGCGATCGAAGCACTCGATTTCGGTCTTGGAACACTCTCTTCGAGTGACAGGTTCGGATTGGTAACCTACAACAGTACAGTCCGCACCTGGCAGGACAAGCTGTCGAGGGCTGATCGCCGGACGGTCCTGGAAGTTCGAGATTACCTGAAGACTCTGTCGGCCGGTGGCGGAACAAATATCGAGGAAGCCCTTTCACAGGCCTCCGCGCTGGCAGAAATTGCAATTAACGAGGATGGCGCGGATGGACCACGAACGCGATCGTCGACACTGACCTATGTTGTTTTTCTGACCGACGGTCTGCCGACTGTCGGTGAAGACGATCCCGAAAAACTGATCGGGCAGGCTGCCGAAAAACTTCCGGGAGAGGTTCGGCTCTTCACATGGGGAGTGGGGTACGATGTAAACGCGTTCCTGCTCGACCGGCTGGCCGAGGATCATGGCGGTCGTTCCGCCTATGTGGAACCGAATGAGGATCTGGAGATCAAAGTAAGTGGATTCTTCAAATCGGTCAGCACACCGGTTATGGCAAGCCTGGAGTTCTCTATCGATGGAGTTGACAGCTACGACCACTTTCCTGCTCGTCTTCCCGATCTTTTCGAGGGTGGGGAGATAACTGTTATGGGACGCTATCGTGGCAGCGGGAATGCCCGTCTGCTGCTGACCGGTATGATCGGTGATGATGACAGCGAGGTTGCCCGAACAGCGCGGATGCCCCATCGTGATTCTGAATCATCCTTCCTCGCTCCGATGTGGGCACAGCGTAAGGTCGGTTACCTGCTGGAGCAGATCCGCCTTCACGGAGAATCTGACGAAATAAAGGCAGAAATCATCGCTCTTGGTGAGCACTTCGGCCTCGTCACTCCCTATACCTCTTACCTGGTGATCGAGGACAGGATGAGGATGGAGGAAGAGTCGGGCGCGATGGATATGGCGGCACCCATGGCCCAGGCGCGTTTCAGAATGGCCAGAGAGGCGATCAGTGCCAAAGCGGATGCTGCTTCCTCCGTCTATGCAGGTAGTGCCGGAAGCACCGAGCAGACCGGCCAGAGACTGGTTCAGCTCAGCATTGCGGAAAGGGCATTCCAGTCGGCGACTTCATTCACTCAGGCAAGCTTTCTGAACGTCCAGCGGGTCGAGGAGAAAACATTCCATCTGGTCGAGGAGACGGGTGTCTGGAGAGATGAATCACTGATGGCGGAAAGTGACATGATAGAGGTAGTCGTAGGAAGTGACTCTTTCATAGAGCTGCTCGAGCGGTACGAACTGCTCGGTCGATATGCATCGATCGGGGAACAGGTGGAATTGATGCTGGAGGGCCAGGGGTACCGTTTCATTCTACCGGAAGAAAAAATGGAGAAGATGTGAACCTTTAATGATGCCTTTCCGTTATTAATTCCGGGTGGAGATTCGAAACGCCTCCGCCCTTGACCGGCCGACCTGACCGGTCACCTGGAGAAGCCCGGCACTCTGGAGGGATCGCTGGGCTTCTTCTTGTTTCAGTAGTTGAGCAGGCTCGCCCCCCAGGTGAAACCGGAACCGAATGCGGCCAGGCACATCAGGTCACCCCTCTCCACAAGTCCGCTCTTCACGGCCTCACTCAGTGCTATCGGGATACTGGCAGCAGTCGTGTTACCGTAATTTGCAATATTACTGAAAACCCTCTCGTTCGGGAGCCCGAGACGCTTGCGAACTCCCTCGGTTATGCGTTCGTTGGCCTGATGCGGGATCACCATTTTGACCGAATCGGGTGAGAGCCCCTGCATTTCGAGCGCTTCCATTATTACTTCGGGGAACTTCACAATGGCATTCCGGAATACTTCCCTGCCATTCATGTGGGGAAAGATCTTCCCCTCATCGATCATCTCTTTGGTCAACCAGGGTCTCTGTCGTGCTGACGGAGCGTACATGCACAGTGCTTCGGCGAACCTGCCATTTGAGTGCAGATGGTGCCAGATCAGATGGCTGCCATCGGAGCCGTCGGTGACTTCCAGACATACAGCACCAGCACCATCACCGAAGAGAACCGCCGTATCCCGGTGCTCGGTGTCGAGTATTATTCCCGCAGAGTGCACCTCTGCTCCAACGAGCAGAATGCGGTCGTACATTCCCATTCTGATGTAGGCATCGGCAACGGAGACACCGTAAACGAATCCTGTACACTGGTTTCTGATATCGAGGGCGCCGATTTCATCCAGATCCAGCTGATTCTGCAGAAGGACGCCGTTGCCGGGGAAGTACATGTCGGGCGAGAGGGTTGCAAAGATGATGAACTGAATGTCACAGGGATCCCAACCGGCCTCATCGAGGGCGGCACGAGCCGCCATAGTGCCCAGATCGGTCGATCCGGTTCCCGGTTCGACAAACCGTCTCTCCTGTATCCCGGACCTCTCCTGGATCCATTCATCAGAAGTATCCATCAATTTTTCGAGGTCCTGATTGGTGACAATATTCTCGGGGAGGTAGTGACCGGTACCAGCTATTCGCGTCAGGCGCATCTCACATCATCCTTTTTTCCGGCAGATTCTTTTGAGTGACTACCGAATCGTAAACGACACAACCGTTTTCATTGTCGGCTAAACCCGCCGGTCAGGTCAATCTGAAGAGTTCTTTCTGATTACCAGGCCAGGGCTAATGCCTCTCTGCGCGGATCGGCGCCGGCCATGAACATCAGGGTACCGGGATCGGGTCGAAGGATCACTATCCCCTGTGCTCCCCCGAATTCGGAACGCTGGCCGGTCCGGTACAATCTCAGCCTGTGTCCGCGGGACTCGAGTGCTGTAATGACTTCCAGTCCGACAGAATCTTCCATGCTTACGTCGAGTCCGTCGTAGGAACGGAACCGCGGAGCTTCCACCGAAGACTGAATATCCATCCCGAAGAGGTACCAGTTGTTGATTACCTGAACCAGAGTCTGCACCTGTCCGTCGCCGCCCGGTGTCGCCAGTGCCAGAACGGGTACGCCATCGGCCAGCACGAGTGAGGGGCAGAGAGTATGGTACGGCCTCTTCCCCGGGGTCAATTCGTTGGGGTGTCCTCTCTCCAGAGTGAATAGACTGCCCCGGTTCTGCAGGATGATCCCTGTATCACCCGCTACAACTCCTGAACCGAATGAGTTGAAGAGGCTCTGTATGAGCACCACGACATTTCCCTGAATGTCGGCGGCCGTGCAGACAACGGTATCATCGTCGAGCCTTCTGGGCTGACCGGTATCGAATTCTCTCGACGCTGATGCTCTGTTGATCAGGCGTGCGCGTTTACTGGCATATGCCTTACTGAGCAGCGAATCAACAGGCGCACTGTAAAATGCGGGATCTGCCACATGTTCATCCCGGTCGGCAAAGATCAGTTTCTTGCCCTCGATCAACATGTGAAGGTAATCGGCGCTGTACCGGGCTATCCGGTCGATGTCGAACTGCTCGATGATGTTCAGCAGCATCAGCAGAGCTATACCCTGGGTGTTAGGCGGAAGAGCGTAAACTTCCAGGCCCCTGTACTGAGTCGAAAGTGGTTCCACCCATTCGCTGGAGTGGGATGCGAGATCATCGGCTGTTATGGCCCCACCTTCGGAACTGAAGAATGCTGCAAGATCCCCGGCCAGATCTCCCCTGTAGATGGCTTCCCCCTCGGTGGCGGCGATCTGACGCAGGCTCTCTCCCAGCCGGGTCTGCACGAGCAGGTCTCCAGCTTCGGGAATCTGATCCCGGGGCATGAAGACCTGGCTCAAGGCAGTGGAACGGCTGATTGTTCTGCGTGCACTGTTCAGATCGGCACGCAGTTTCGGGGAGACAGGAAATCCTCCAAAAGCAAGCTGGATGGCCGGTTCTAGAAGTGAGGAGAGTGGACGCGATCCGAAGCGGGACAGAGCTGCCGTCCATGCACTGACCGTGCCGGGCACCGTCACGGCATCCAGACCGGAGGATGGGATCCTCTGGAGCCCTCTGCGCCGCAGGGCGTCCGCACTGGCTCTGCTGCCGGCACGCCCTGATCCGTTCAGACCGAATACCTTTCCCTCGCGAGCCCTGTAGATGAGCATGAAGGTGTCGCCGCCTATCCCATTCATGTGCGGTCTGACAACAGCAAGAACCCCCGCCATAGCCACCGCGGCATCGACGGCATTGCCACCGGCACGCAATACGTCGAGTCCCGTCTGTGCTGCAAGCGGGTGTCCGGCGGTTACCGCTCCATGATTCCCCATGGCCGGCGGACGCCAGGGCATCTGGGGCAGGGGTGCCGAAGCGGCAGCCAGAGTTACAGTCGCTGTTATCAGAATTGTAAACATAAATAAGGTGACTGCTCGTTTCATAACCTCGCCGGATCCTCTCACCTTGGTTAAACCTGATTTCCCTTGTTAATAATGTATTACCCTTAAGTGTCCTGAGTCAAAAATCTGATGTAATTCGTTCTCCGCCGTACCCGTACCGGCGGCGTTGCGCCTCCTCGCGCAATAGCCACAACTATTCGTCGTCGCAGCGTCTTGTCGGAGCGGCGCAGCGGAGCCCTCTGTTATGCAACGGACTTCTGACTCAGAACACCAGCGTACGAAGACAGAACGAGCATAAGTTCAATCAGGGGATGAGTGCTGCGTCGCCGGTCAGTTCGCTCCTCTTCATCTTCAGAAGCGCCTCATTGACCTCTTCAAGCGGGAATGTGACAGTACTGGTAGTCACGGGGATCTCGGCGGCGTATCTGAGAAGTTCTTCGCCATCCTCGCGTGTCGCATTGGCCACGCTTCTGACAACGTGTTCGTCCCACAGGCAGGCTGAATAATCCATTTCGGGGATCGGAGACATATAGATTCCGCCGAGCACAAGGATGCCGCCCCGGTCGAGTGCTTTCAGCGCTTCCGGAACCAGTTTCCCGGCGGGGGCGAACATGATGGAAGCATCGAGGGGATGGGGCGGTACATCAGGTACCTCGCCGACCCACACTGCTCCAAGCTCTTCGGCGTGACGCTTGTGGCGGTCGGTCCTGGTGAATACATAGACCTCACATCCCAGATATCGTGCCACCTGGATATTGACGTGAGCAGAATTGCCGAAACCGTACATGCCTATACGCCTGCCAGGCCCTGGCAGCGTCATCTTCAGAGCACGATATCCCACGATGCCGCCGCAGAGCAGGGGAGTTGCATCAACGAAATCGATGCCATCGGGCAGGAGGTAAGCCCACTCTTCTCCGACAACTGCGAATTCTGCATAGCCCCCATCCACATCCCATCCGGTGAAACTTCCGTTCAGACAGAGGTTCTCACTCTCTTTTTCACAGAACCTGCAGTGGCCGCACGCCTCGTGCAGCCACGCGATTCCGACACGATCACCTGTAGAGAACCTGGTTGCGCCATCGCCGGTTGCATCGACCGTTCCCGCTATCTGGTGGCCCGGGATAACCGGTTGTTTGTGCATCTGCAGGTCACCTTCTGCCGTATGCAGGTCTGTTCGGCAGAGACCGCAGGCCGCGACCTTGATCCTGACCTGCCCGGGACCGGGTTGTGGCTGTTCAACTTCTTCGAGCCGCAGGGGGGAACTCTCGATCTCATCCTGCTGGTGAAGGACCATTGCCCGCATCATAAGATCCTCCTGCACTTAGATTCTCCACGAGTGCAGGGTCTTCAGGTAGTTCGCCCTTTCAAATGCAGCCGGGTCGGCAACCGAGCGCTGGCTCATGCTTCCCTTCATCTGGGTGACAGATTCGTATTCCTTTTCCTCCATCCACTGCTCCATTCCTTCGAGCATGCTGCTCAGATGCGGTATGCCCTTTTGCAGCAGCACCGAGGCGGGCATCACCACATCGGCCCCGGCCATAAGCATTTTCAACACTTCGAAGTGGGAGTGGATACCTTTGGTTGCACCCATGCTGGCCTTGATCCTGCCATAGAGAATTCCTATCCACCTCAGGGGGAGTCGGGATTCAAAGGGAGTGCTCAGGGCCAGATCGGGCCGAACCTCCAACTCGTCCAGATCTATGGTGGGCTGGTAGAAGCGGTTGAAAAGGACGATGGCGTCGGCTCCGGTATCGTCGAGGCGACAGGCCATGTTCGCAACGCTCGTGAAGTATGGACTCAATTTCATGGCCACCGGAATCTTCACTGTCATCTTGGTCTCAGCCAGCAGGCTCAGGTACATTTCCTCGACCGCTATAGACGATGTCTCAAGATCCGTGGCAACAAAGTAGACGTTCAGCTCGATTGCATCGGCCCCTGCGCTCTCCATCAGTGTCGCGTAATCGAGCCATCCCCCTGTGGTTACTCCGTTGAGGCTGGCGATTACCGGGATATCGAGAGACTCCTTCAGTTCTCTGATGAACTCCAGATATGACTCAGGTCCGAGGTAGCCGTACTCCATGTCGGGAAGGTATGTCGTGGCCTCGGCAAAGGACTCGGTTCCGTGCATCATGTGGTGGGAGAGCTCCTTGCTCTCGGCGATAACCTGCTCTTCGAACAACGATTGAAGAACTATCGCAGAGGCACCGGCGTCCTCAAGCTGCCTGCACTTTTCAGCTTTGCTGGTCAGAGGTGAAGCTGCAGGCACGAGAGGATTCTTCAGATCGAGCCCCATATAGGTAGTCCTGAGATCCATAAACTATCTCCTTGTAGACGAGCTCTAGGAGCCTGCCGGAGAAACACTCCGGCTGCGTCTTACTCTGGCATCCGGCTGACTCCTATCAGCCGGCTGAATCGCCTTCCTTAACCTCTACACCATTGCCGGCAAGCCGCTGGTAGGTTTGCCATCGACGCTTCACATCCTCCTTGGCAGCAGCCAGAAGCATTTCGGCACGTTCAGGCTTGCTCTTCGTGAGCATCTTGTACCGGGTCTCTTTGTAGATATACTCCTCGATTGGTATCGATGGTGGCTTTGAGTCTATGGTAAAGGGATTCTTCCCCCCTTCTATCAGCAGCGGGTTATAGCGGTAGAGGGGCCAGTAGCCAGAGGCAACAGCAGTTTTCTGGTGGGACATGCCGGTCGTCATATCCACTCCGTGCGCGATGCAGTGGGAGTAGGCGATGATGAGGGATGGACCCCTGTAGGCATCGGCCTCTATGAATGCCTTCAGAGTCTGGGAGTCATTGGCTCCCATCGCAACCTGGGCCACATAGATATTGCCGTAAGTCATGGCAATCAGTCCAAGATCCTTCTTTGGAAGCCCCTTGCCGGCGGCGGCGAACTTGGCTACAGCTCCGCGTGGTGTGGCCTTTGACATCTGGCCACCGGTGTTGGAGTAGACCTCTGTATCAAGAACCAGCACGTTGAGGTTCCTGCCCGATGCAAGGACATGATCTAAACCCCCAAATCCGATGTCGTATGCCCAGCCGTCGCCCCCGACAGCCCAGATACTCCTCTTCACCATGCAGTCTGCCACTGTGAAAAGCTGTCTTGCCGCGAGTGAATCGACGCCGGCAAGCTTCTGCTTCAGTTCGGCGACCAGCACCCGCTGCTCAGCTATCTCTTTTTCATCTGTCTGCTGGTTGTTGACCAGCCGTGAAACCAGCTCGTCGCCGAGCTGCTCTTTCAGTCCGGCTGCGAGCTCACAGGCATATTCGAACTGCTTGTCGGTGGCCAGTCTCATGCCGAATCCGAATTCGGCGTTGTCTTCGAAGAGGCTGTTCGACCAGGCGGGTCCGCGGCCGTCGGCGTTGGTAGTCCAAGGAGTGGTTGGCAGATTGCCGCAGTAGATGCTGGAGCAACCTGTGGCGTTGGCTATCATGGCCCTGTCACCAAAGAGCTGGCTCAACAGCTTCACGTAGGGAGTTTCACCGCACCCGGAGCACGCTCCCGAAAACTCGAAAAGCGGCTCCAGAAGCTGGCTCTCCTTGACCTGTCCGATCTTCAGTTCCCTTCTGTCGTAGGCGGGAAGTCGAAGGAAGAAATTCCAGTTCTCCCTCTCCGCTTCCCTCAAGGGAGCCTGCTCAGCCATGTTGATCGCCTTCAGACTGGTTTCCGATTTGTTCTTGGCAGGGCATATATCCACGCAGACGCCGCAGCCGGTACAGTCCTCCACTGCCACCTGCAGTGAATAGAGCCACTCTTCAGGAAAGTCCTTACCCTTCACCGGGGTCGACTTGAAGGTACCAGGTGCATCTGCGAGAAGACCTGGATCGTATACTTTAACCCGAATGGTGGCGTGAGGGCATACCATGATGCACTTATTGCACTGGATGCATACGTCAGGATCCCATACTGGGACTTCGTGCGCGATATTCCTCTTCTCCCACCGAGTTGTGGAAAGAGGGTAGGTTCCGTCTGCCGGCAGAGCGCTGACCGGGATCAGGTCACCGTTGCCCTCGATTATGGTCGCCGTGACATTTCTGATGAATTCAGGTGCGCTCTCCGGGACGGTCGGTGCCCTTTCGAGAGACGACTCGACCTTGTCACCCACTTTGATCTGATGAAGGTTGTCGAGTGTGCGATCGACAGCTTTATAGTTCTGCTCCACTACGGCTTCTCCCTTGAGGCCGTATGTCTTCTTGATCGCCTCCTTGATCTTCGCGATCGCGTCATCGCGGGGAAGGATACCGGAAATGGCGAAGAAGCAGGTCTGCATGATGGTGTTGATTCGTGCTCCCAGGTCCACCTCTCGGGCTACCCTGTAGGCATCGATCGCCCACAGCTCGATGCCCTTCTCGATGATCTGCTCCTGAGTTGTACGGTACAGTGAATCCCAAACCTCCTCAGGTGGTATGGTGGTGTTCAGCAGAAGGATCGCTCCTGGAGCCGCCTTCTCCAGCGGCTCGAATCTCTCGAGGAATTGTTCCTGATGGATGGCTATGAAATTCGCTCTGTCGATAAGGTATGTGGAATGGATCGGAGATTTGCCGAACCGGAGGTGGCTGACCGTGGTGGCCCCCGCTTTGCGCGAGTCGTAGACGAAATAACCCTGGGCGTAGTTGTCTGTCTCCTCACCGATGATTTTGATCGAATTCTTGTTCGCACCGACCGTGCCGTCGGCTCCCAGCCCGTAGAAGAGGCTCCTGGACACGTCATCAGATTCTGTCGTGAACTGCGGATCCCATTCAATACTGCTGTTGGTCACGTCATCAACTATGCCAACCGTAAAGTGACTTCGAGGCTTATCCGAGGCCATCTCGTCGAATACCCCTTTGACCATTGCAGGAGTGAATTCCTTGGAGGAGAGACCGTACCGGCCTCCTATGATTCGTGGCGTTGTTTCGAATGGCGCCGAACCGTCGGCCATCGCCTCCATGACTGCGGCGGCTATATCCTTGAAGAGCGGTTCGCCGATGCTGCCCGGCTCCTTTGTGCGGTCGAGGGCTGCGATCACTTTGACCGTTGGAGGAAGGACCGATATGAAATAATCAACAGAGAAGGGACGGAAGAGCCTAACTTTCAGGACACCGACCTTTTCATCAGAATTCTCATTAAGGTATCGTACAGTTTCATCTACGGTCTCCGCCCCGCTGGCCATGAGAACTATCACCCGCTCTGCGTCGGCAGGTCCAACGTAGTCGAACAGGTGGTACGATCGGCCGGTGATTTCAGCAAAGCGGTCCATCGCGTTCTGCACTATGCCCGGGCACTTTTCGTAGTATGGGTTGACCGTTTCCCTGGCCTGAAAGAAGACGTCGGGATTCTGAGCCGTTCCTCTGATTACCGGTGATTCGGGATTGAGCCGTCTCCCCTTGTGTGCTTCGACCAGTTCTTCATCGATCATAGCCCTTATGTCTTCATCGTTGAGGGCCTCGATCTTCATGATCTCGTGGCTGCTGCGGAATCCATCGAAGAAATGCACGAATGGCACCCTGGCTTCCAGTGTTGCCGCCGAAGCGATGAGCGCCAGATCGTGTATCTCCTGGATGCTCGCCGAAGCAATCAGGCCCCAGCCTGTACTGCGTGTGGTCATTACGTCTGAATGATCGCCGAAGATGGAAAGAGCCTGCGCTGCCACCGAACGTGCCGAAACGTGGAATACCGTGGGGGTCAGCTCCCCCGCAATCTTGAACATGTTGGGCAGCATCAACAGGAGTCCCTGAGAAGCCGTAAATGTCGTGCAGAGAGCACCTCCCTGAAGCGCTCCATGTATGGCACCCGAAGCTCCGCCTTCACTCTGCAGTTCCGATACCATGGGAACGGAACCCCAGATGTTCGGCGTCTCGTTTGCGGCCCATGCGTCGGCCAGCTCGCCCATGGTAGAGGATGGGGTAATCGGGTATATGGCAATCACTTCGCTGACCTTGTATGCCACCCTTGCTGCAGCTTCGTTACCGTCAATCGTGACTATTTGCCGTGGGGAAGACATGTGGTTTCTCCGTGCAGGTTTGTATGAGTTCGTTCTCTGATGCCGCTCTACGGGCGTGTTGCGTAATGGCAGAGACTGAACTTATGAAAGAATATACCTGCGGAAGAACGGAACTGCGAACCAGATGAGGCTAAAAATTGTAATGAATCCTCCCCAGATATAGAGGGTGGGGCGGAAATGGAAGGTCACTTCGCTGGTTCCGGCCGGTATCTCAACTGCCTGAAGCACGACATTTGCTGAATAGATTCTCTCCCGGCGGCCATCAATGCTCACATTCCATCCCGGATAGGGATACTCTGATCTTACCAGAAGAGCACGCCGGGGAGTCGTGATTTCCAGCGTGAGACGGTCGTCGCTTCGATCGAGGATCCTTATAGAAGACCCGGGAGGTGGTTCTATTATCCCTTCACCGGCCGGTTCCGGCAGGGCAGGGGAGCTGCGAATGCCCGATGTGGGTCCGGGGCTGATCACAACCTGACGGTTGGGCATGAGTCCTGAAGATCTGAGCAGTTCGAAAGCCTCCTCATCGTCACTCGCGGTCAGCCAGTCATAGACAAGTTGAAGCGGTTCAAGAGAGACAAGGTTCTCTATGACGTAAAGTGGAGGCCCGGTATCGGTATCGGGCGTCCCTTCCGGAGCAGCAGGATAAAGTGTGCGCGCTGCCGGGTGTGCACTGATCCTGGCTGCGACATCGGAATCGGTAATCAGCAGGTAGCGGATTCCCAGCGCACCGCCAAGGAGAATCCGCGTATCTTCGGAAGCCAGACGCCAGCTTGCCTCAGCCCTGGCCTGAGGCTTGACACGCAGCGCGGAGGATCCATCGAAAGTTGATACGCCCTGAAGGGTGGTCAGATTGGGAACCATCCATTCCCTGTAAAGGTCGATCTGCCTGTCTGGATCGGTGAAAACACCGAGTGGAGCACTCTCGTAATCGGAGAGAGACCATCTGGCCGCCCGGCCTCCATCAGCACCTTCATGACCGATCGCAGTGGCCGCCCCACTGCGGGAAAGGAGTTGTGACAGCACGGTCGTGCGAAGGAAGCCTCTCCCCCCCGCGGTCAGTTCTGCGGCCACAAGCAGCAGGACCATGTAAACGGGTGCCCGGCCTGACTTACGCCACCTGAAGGCCGGCAGGAAGAGGGACCCTGCTGCAAGAGAGATACCCGATGTAGCCGCCAGCCAGATTACCTGCGAGTTAAGGTAGGAGGGGAGAGCATCCGAACCGAATGAGGCGACTTCGAGACCATTCATCTGCAGCAGGATCTTTGCAGATGTTTCACCCCCGATCCACATAGCTAAGGCTGCTGTGAGCCCTGCCAGTCCGATAATCCGGAGCAGACCGGTTCCTCTCCGTTCGATCACGGCCTGCAGACCCCATGCGGCCATATAAGCCATCGAAAGGACGAAAATCAGAAGGTATTTCTCCGGGTAGCGGAAGAGAGTGCCGCCCGGGATCAGACCTGCAAGGCTGCCAATAACCGGAAGACCGGATCCAAGCCCGAAAAGCAGAGAGAGAAGTGCGATACCGAGCATCACAATCCGATCACCCCGCGGTGCAAGCCTCCATCCGTTGACAGCCAGGGCCACGACCGCTGCACCCAGATAGAGGGCGGGCAGGAAGTGAGCTCTCACAATACCGGTCACGGTGACCCACGAAGTCAACGTCTTCGGATTCCAGCTCACCAGGGGAAGGAGCAATCCGGTCAGGCGCCCCGGAGTAGCTGTGAAGCGGGCTGCTTCCATGGGATCTATCCCCTGTGTCCTGGTCGAGTGCCATATCAGCTCCAGCGCAGGCAGCAGCTGTACCGCCGCTACCGCTGCCGCCGCGATGCCGACCGCGACAGAGAGAGCCAGAACGGTCCTTGCGCCTTTCCCTGAAACCGCCAGCAGCCAGAATGGAAAGATCAAAAGACTCCAGATCAGGACCTCCAGGCCACCTGTCAGCAGCATCGCAGCCAGAGCGGCAGCCGCCAGCCTGCGGGCACGGAATCCTTCCTTTTTCAATCCTTCCGGTATCCAGTGCAGCAGCCAGGGCAGCCAGGCCAGCGCCATCAGGAGAGTTACCGATGAGGTGGCACTCATTACCGGGCCGGCGCCGATACAGATGATTCCACCCAGAAGTGCTGGAGCCTCCTGTACGCCGCGCCCCCTCAAGAGGGTCCACATACCGAAACCGAACCAGAAGAGATGTGCCCAGGTCAGGAGGGTCAGTCCGGGACCGATGGGAATCAGCAGCAGTACCCAGTGAGGGGGATAGAATAGACCGAACTGGGGATTGGCACCGGCCGGAAAGCCCCCTAGAATCCCGTGCCACCAGAGGGGCAGGAGGTCCCCGCTTCTCCAGGCCTCCACCAGATGCATCCTCAGCGGTAAATAGTATGAAACCCAGTCACCGTACTGGAATATGCGATCCGGAAGGAATCCACCGATGATGAGCAGGAGGGAGAAAAGGCCCAGCACGACAACAGCCATCCGCGTTTCGTTCGATCGTGATGTCATATCGGGCTGTACTTCAGCAGAATATCGGGAATGTAAAATTCGCCCCATCTGTCCACACGGAACAGGCCGTGCTCGTCATGCCTTGAAGAGACTTCCATAGAAAGCATGAAAGCGGCAGGGAGGGCCGCCGGTCAATCAGGTTGTCAAGATCAGGTCTCCAGGCCGGTCCGGAGCACATCTACGGCCACACCTCCTCATAGTTTCAGCAGGTCCTCACTGGTTCGTCCAACGGCCTGCGCGCCAGCTGCAGAGGCAGATAATTGATTGCCCTAATGATATAGGATATTCGCCGCCGATGCCTGCTGCATGCGCCTGTTAGTGGGCCCTCTCTTTGAGGTGCCGGTCATGAAACTGGCGAGGTGTCAACACCTCGATGCCTTGCCAATCCGAGACACTGCGAAGATGGTTGTCTCCGGAGACGATGATACTGGTACGGGATGCCAAGGCACAGGCTAAGAACTTGTCATCGTCAGGATCTTTGCTTACCGCGGCATCGAGAGGTAGAGCGTCGACGATGGTCGCATTCATTGCAAGCAGTGTCAGCACAGATTCAAGTGCGACCTCAATATCCGGATAACGCTTCGTAAGTTCCTGCCCAACCCGACGGTATTCATCGAGGATGTCTGGTGAGAGAACTAATGTCAGCTTACCCGAGGCCCAAGCCGATAGTATTCGTCCAGGAATGCCGCCAAAGAAAATGCCCGAGATCAGAACATTTGTATCAAGAACGATTCTCACCGGGACTGGCGTGCTCTGGATACAGCCTTATCAACATCAATCGATTTCAGCCCCACCTTTTTACCAGCTTTGCGCGCACGATTGACGAGAGTGTTGAACTCGCTCAGTGCCGGTGGTTCCAGCACCTTGAAGATGACAACATCCCGGTCTGCGATGACGACAAACTGAACACCAGGCTTAAGACCAAGCTTTGAACGTATTTCCTCGGGGATAACGACCTGTCCCTTCGAGGACAAGGTTGTTGTTGCGGCTACGGTCATGATTACCTCCTGCGCATCTTACTAGTAAGATAGTGCGAAGGGACCTGGATGTCAAGAAGGAGGTAGTGAGGTGCCGCTAACGGCCTGCGCGCCAGCTGCAGACGCAGATAATTGATTGTCTTATTGATATAGGATATAAGACGCCGATGCCTGCTGCACGCGCTGTTAGACGTGCCTAACTTACTTTGGTCTTCCGGGCAATGAGTTTACGGATTTCTGGTACCAGCTCTACAGGAACCTCCATAGTCGTATCCGCGGTAGCCTCGTAAGCTGCTTCATCCTCTGCCACCGCTTCTTCATCGGTCTGGCTTTCGTAGTGCTGGAGAACGCGATTAACCCGTTCCTCATCCCAGCCCGGTGGATATTCGCTCATGTTTTTTTCCTTCGGCGTCGCTGTAAAGCCCGCCTGGCTTTGGGTCCGAGTTCATAGGCAGTAATAACAAAAAGTGAATCCCGCTCTGAATCCGGGACATAGATCACGCGTAGATATCGGCCACTCCGTGTCTGGCCGACTGCAACCCTTGCACTTTCGCGTCCCACCCGATCTTCCATTGGACGCTGCAATACCTCTTCCACCTCTTGCTCAACAATTCCATGACGGTACATATGCGGCAGATTCGTCTCAGGATCTTTATAGAAAAGGAGCGGCTCTCATGAAACGTACTACCAAGTATGTAGCCCTGGATGTGCATCAGGCAACCACGGTCGCCTCGGTACGGGAAGCGAACGGCAGTGTGCTGGCGCGCGTCACACTTGAATCAAACTTCGAATTATACAGCCTTGGCATGAAGCTTCAACCCAAGTGCGCGCACGACTTTCAGAATTGTAGCAAATTCGGGATTGCCTTCAGGCGAGAGTGCTTTATACAGGCTCTCCCGACCAAGACCGGCTTCACGGGCGATCTCTGTCATACCTTTGGCACGTGCGATATCACCCAGCGCAGCCGCAATGAGAGAGGCATCGCCTGACTCGAGAGCGGCCTCAAGGTAAGCGACCATGTCCTTCTCAGTCTCCAGATACTCAGCTGCATCCCAAGGACGAGTAGTGGTCTTTGTCATCATAGTCTCCTAAAGCCCACGGGCAAGTTCCTGCGCCTTCTTGATGTCTCGCTTCTGAGACTTCTTATCACCACCAGCGAGCAAGATCATCAGAGCCTTTCCTCGCTGCTTGTAGTAGACGCGGTAACCTGGACCGTAGTCGATCTTCATTTCAGATACGCCTTCACCAACAGGCTCCACATCACCCGGATTTCCGAGTGACAAGCGACGGATTCGGGCAAGGATACGAACTCGCACCTGGCGATCTCGTAGCTTCTCGAACCAGTTGGAGTATTCCTCAGTTTGGCGAATCTCAATCACACTGATAATGTATCCTATGGGATACGAGTTGGCAAGAAGATTTTTATGGTTGTTACAATCCTGTAGCTACAAATGAACCCGTGGGTCTAACGCATGCGCGTCAGCTGCAGAGGCAGCTTCATGATTGCCCGAGCGGGACCGGATAGTGGACGCCGATGCCTGCTGCATGCGCCTGTTAGAAAAAGATGCCTGGGGAAACTTGATCAGGCCTGCGCTTTCGCCAGTTTGTACTGCTTGATTCTTCTAAGCTCGTTTGCCTCTTCGAGCTCTGCATGGTAAAGGTCCCAGCGAAGCTGAAGATTCATCCAGAATCCCGGTGACATTCCGAAATACTGCCCGAGACGAAGTGCCGTGCTCGGAGTCACACCACGACGTCCATTAACCAATTCATTTACCCGCTGATATGGAACGTGTATTGCATCTGCGAGGTCGCGCTGCGTGATCCCAAGAGGCTCCAGGAATTCTTCCAGTAGCATTTCACCTGGGTGAGTCGGCGGTCGATGTGTTGGAACTCGTACCATTTTCTTACCTCAGTCGTGATAGTCCACAACTTCTAGTTCAACAGGGCCCTGTTCAGTCCAACGAAAGCAGATTCGATACTGATCGTTGATCCGAACGCTGAATTGTCCTTTCCGGTCTCCCTTCAATGCTTCCAAACGATTTCCTGGCGGCACCTTGAGGTCTTCGAGTTGTTCAGCAGAATCAAGTTGATCCAGTCGTTTGCCCGCTATCTTCCACAGCTTGTGCGGGAGTGCTCGTCGGGCTGCTTTGGTGCTCCTTCCGTAGAACAGATCTTCTGTTGCATTACCTGAAAAGGAGACAATCATGGAAACATGATAGCACGGATATCATGCTATTTCAAGGATAATCGTAGAATACTGCAGGCATTTCTTTCTAACGTACTGCGCGCCAGCTGCAGAGGCAGATAATTGATTGCCCTAATGATATAGGATATTCGCCGCCGATGCCTGCTGCATGCGCCTGTTAGCCCTCTTGATTATTTGACCCTGGCAATGAACTGGACTCCAGAAAGATCTTTGAAGTCAGCATCCTGAGTCCACAGTGTCGCCTCGAAAGTCCGAGCGGTAGCCAGCATGATACTGTCTGCCATCGGAAGTCGTGAATCGGCGCTGATCCTCGCAGCAGACAGTGCAATGGGTGCAGTCAATTCCACTACTCTGCCCTGATGCATCACGGCTACAGCTTGTAATGCCTCCCCTTCACTTCGTTGCTGAAGTACACGCTTAAAAACTTCGTAAAGGCTAAGAGTCGGAACGATAATATCCGTAGTTGTTTCAATCGCCTTCGAGAAGAACTTCGTGTTGGGTCCACCGGCGAAATATTCGAGCCAGCCCGAAGAATCGACGACATTCATACGCGATCACCTTCACGGGGGACGTCAGTGTCTATGCCCTTGAGAAATCCCTTCAGCTTGCGTGCCGGTCTGACAGGAACAAGCTCGATCCGATCCTCATAGAGGATTGCCTGGATTTTCTGGCCGGGACGTAACTTTAGGCGATCACGGATTCGTTTAGGGATCACTACCTGGTACTTGGGGGACAAAGTAACGGTTTCCATGTCTCCTCCCATCGATCGTGTCATCGTATTACGAACATACTATCGATAAAGATATGGTTTGGCAATCAGGGAATACGGATTTCGAGGTTAACGTCATTAAGTAGTGATGTGATCAAGTGGGGGCACCGACCTGTACACTTCGAGTGGTCGTGCCTGGCTTTGAGCTGCAATCTGCACGGAGTTGATGGCGATCGCTGGAGAATGTGACCCCATTCTGATTACCTGGTTTCATGATAAACCTTAGATGTGTTGAAATAGACCGGATAATACACGTCTCTGAAATATGATAATTTTCTGCAATCGAAGGGGGAAGGTTGATCTGCTTCGATGAAGTCAGTACCTGGAAGATTACTATAGAGCGGAAGAGTCAATCAGGTTGTCAAGATAAGGTCTCCCGGCCGGTCCTGAACACCTCTACGGCCATACTACCTCATAACGAATGGCGCTCAGGGAACCGCGGGTATCCACCAGCCACATGTCTCCTAAAGGATCGAAGGTGATCATGCTCGGAGCGATGTCGAGGGGTATCGTGCTGAGCAATTCCCCTTCCATGCTGAACACTTCGAGGCGCATCAGGCCCTCGAAGTCGCCTTCTGCTTCCTTTTCACCGGATTCCTCCGATGTCATCAGGTGGGTCAGAACCCAGATTCTTCCTTCTTTGTCAACCGCCACGTCATCGGCAATCGGGTCGATGTCGGGCATCATCCTGGCCATTACCGACACTCCTCCGCTTGGATCTGTTGTTCTTTCGGTCACTACCTCCATCTTTGGCTCTTTCGGATTGAAGGAGAGCCGCCTGGTGATGATCCGTTCCAGTGCCCCTGTGGACTTGTTATAGACGCGGATTTCATTGGCGTTCTGAAAGCAGGCCACTACGTGATCCGGGGGTGCGTAGTCTATTGTTATGCGGTTGACAAGCATGCCTATCATGCGATCTTCGTGCTCTTTTCTCGTACCGATCTCCAGTTTTACATTACCCTCGCTGTCGATAACCTCTATGAGTCCCGGCTCCTCAGGTTCTACATCAGAGCCACCCGTCGTCATTCGCATGATTACAGCTCCCTGTCCCGGACGGACATATTCACCGGCCACTGTCCGGATCGGTGACCCAGCCATGAAAACCGGGCCCATGCTTTCACTGCGGAGGAATTCTCCATCCATGTTGAAAAAGGAACGGCGCCCGTTAACTGGATCTTCTACCACAAGTTCACCCTCCCACGAAAAATAACTGACGGCCGGCATACGGAATTCACCCGGGCCGTCACCTTCGCGACCGATGCGGAATTTGAATTTGCCGTCGCGACCATATACGAGGATCGCATGCTGGCCTGAGTCGGCCACGTATAAGTTGCCTTCTGCATCAAAGATGATATTGACCGGGCGGAAGAGGAGCGACTCCTCCGGGCCGTCCAAACCCGCAATCGCCTTTTCCACCAGACTCGGTCCATTCCTCATCGAACCTCTGAATCCGTTTTCGATAACAGGTACCTCCTGCTGAGCCTGCGCAATTCCTGTCCAAAGCAGGAAATATGCTGCGACGATGGCCAGGAGTACCTGAGTCGTTGAGGCCCGATTCCGATTATTCTGCGTTTCTCTCATACGAAATTCCTCATCCATTTGTCATCTTCTGCAGCAGCGGTTGCATGCCGGGTTTGAAATAACTTAAACGAATTATTCGATATATAGTTCATTTGTGTTTAATCATTGCACTTCATCGTCGCAGATTATTCTCTATCAGACCATGCTGGCTCATAGACGCGGAGAATATGTTGAGATTGAAATCGACAGTCTGGCCTACGGCGGCAGCGGCGTTGGGCGGACCGATGACGGTCTCGTTGTATTTGTGGAGGATGGACTGCCGGGCCAGCTGGTGAGCGCCAGGCTTGGGAAGGTCAAAAAGAATTACGCATATGCCACTCTGGCAGAGGTTCGGAGACAGAGCCCCTACGCATGCGAACCCCGCTGTGTTCATTTCGGCCCGTGCGGCGGGTGCAGGCTTCAGCACCTCTCTTACGATGCCCAGATATCGGCCAAGGGTGAACAGGTCAGGGATGCCATGGCCAGAATAGGGGGATTCGAGGATCCGCCGGTTGAGAATATAATTCCGAGCCCCTCTGTATACGGATACCGGAACAAGATGGAGTACTCCTTCGGTACCGTTCGGTGGCTTGATGACGAAGAGATGGAGCATATGGAAAGTGTTCCAAACCGTGATTTCGCTCTGGGGCTTCACCCGCGAAGGCGCTGGAACCGGATAATAGATATTCAGGAGTGCCACCTTCCCACCCGGCTTTCGACCGATATCGTGAAGCTGGTTCAGGAGAGTACGTCAAAGAGCAACTACCGGCCCTACACTACGAAAATCCATACAGGATTCTGGAGGTTTCTCATTGTACGGGAGGGTGTGAGAACCGGTCAGTGGCTGATCGACCTGGTTACCTCCGATGAACCGCAGGCCCGGGGTGAGGTCGATGCACTGGCTCGTCATATCAAAGCTGCTCATCCTGAAGTAACGACAATCACACATACGATCAACCGTTCGAAAGCCGCTGTGGCAACCGGCGACGAAGTGGATGTTCTGATCGGCCCGGGATTCATTGAGGAGGAGATCGGAGATGTGCGATTCCGTATCTCTCCCCGTGCCTTCTTCCAGACCAATACTGATGGAGCTGAACGGCTCTACCGGGAGGCCATCACACTTGCCGCACTCGACGGGAGTGAAGTGGTCTACGATCTTTACTGCGGCACCGGCACCATCACGCTGTTGATGGCCCGGAAGGCAGGCAGGGCCGTCGGATTCGAAATAGTGCCGTCAGCGGTTTCAGATGCCAGGGCGAATGCCGATCTGAACAGGATTGAAAACGCGGAATTCGTAGCCGGGGATGCACTGGAATTGATGCGGGAGGGGGCCAGGTGGGGTGAACCCGACGTGGTGGTGCTCGATCCGCCCAGAGCCGGACTTCACCCGGGTGTCCGCACGCTGGTTACCGACCTGGGTGCCGGCCGGATCGTATACGTTTCGTGCAATCCGACAACCCTGGCCGCTGATCTGTCTGTTATGTGCATGAACGGTTACAGACTCGAGATCGTTAAACCACTCGACATGTTCCCTCACACACCTCATGTAGAATGCGTGGCCCTTCTTGTTGCGATCTGAAAATACTTCGCTTTCCACTATGCTCTTCGTTCTCCTCTTAACAACCGGTTGCGGCAGAACCGGGAATGATAGCTGGCGCGCGGAAGTCGTTATTGAGGACGGGATCCCCCATCTCTACAACCCGGCCGTACCTCTCTGGGGCAGCGGATACAGCCCGTTGACGGAGGAGGAGATTCTGGGTGGGCCTGGATCACCGGAGAATGCGATCCTGGCGAGGCCGTGTGCCCTGGAAGTCGGCAGCGACGGATCCCGATACGTGCTCGATCAGAGAGAGGCCAGGATCGTGCGGTACGGACCGGATGGCGAATATGTTGAGTCGTTCGGCAGGAAGGGCGAGGGTCCGGGGGAATTCGATGAACCCACCGATCTCGAACAACTGGCTGATGGAACCCTGGTGGTGACCGACTGGAGCGGCATGCGGATTTCGTTTTTCAGCCCGGAGGGCGAATTCATCAGGTCGTTCAGAAGACAGAGATTCTCAGGACAGATAGCAGCAATTACTGAAGACCGGCTCTATATCCACGAACAGCCGCGCACACTCGGAGCGATGGGAATGTTCGTTGGCGGCCAGGAGGAGAAAGAGGTTGAACCACTCGTGGATATCGTGGATTCAGGTGGTGAGGAGATTGGTGGGGTAGGGCAGCTGGTGCCTTTCGAGGGAAACCTGTTGAGTGCCTGGATGAACCACGTCTATCTCGATTTCGTTCCCGGAGATTCCCTGATCGCCAACTTCATGGGTAACGACCGTATCGAGATTTATGGGCCCGATGACAACCTTGCCAGGGTTGTTCACAGGAATGTTCCGTTCATCCCTGTCGAACCGGTCGAGGAAACCGAATACATGGAGGATGGTGGGATCGCAATGAGGTTTGAGTTCGATATCCTCAGCACCGGGCTGGCCGTTCATCCCGATGGCCGCTACTGGGCTGTGATGGCTGCCGCCAGTGAGCCCGATCGCCGGGCCGATGTAGAGGAGGATGAACGTATCCCCCAAACGTGGGCGCTGGACCTCTACGACCGGGCCGGCAGATGGCTGGCCCGCCAGCAGATGGATGAGACAGCCGGTCATGCTCTGCTCGACTGGGGTCCCGACGGGCTCTATCTCATAAGCTCGGAAGGTGATGGAACCGTGCGCCGTTACAGCGTGAAACATCCCGATTGACAGCGGAGGTGTATCGTTGAGCAAGGTGGACATGGAGGAAAGACCCGATCTCCGGGAAGCTTTACCGGCATGATGTGTGCTCTCGATTTTCTGAGAGGACCCACAAACGAAATAGTCATTGCCGGTGTGCCCGGATCGGAGGATGTTGAGGAGATGCTGGAGAATCTGATACACACGAAACCTTCGAGGAACGGATAAA
>CAZWVF010000034.1:0-29532 GCA_964637695.1 uncultured Gemmatimonadota bacterium
CCTCCTTGAACTGGCCCGGGAGATGGGTGCCACGGTTGTTCCGAAACGCGTGACCGAAGTCAGGTGGAATGACGGAAGACCGCAGGTAATCTTCAAGGATGAGTCATTTACATATGACCTTCTCGTAGGTGCTGTCGGCGTCAACTCCTCAGGGTGGAAGCTCTTCGATCAACTCGGGTTCGGATACAAGAAACCTGAGACTGTCAAAACGTATATCACAGAATTGAATCTTGGATACGAAGCCATCTCAGAATTGTTCGGCAGCTCAATGCACGTCTTCCTGACCAACATTCCCAGGGTCGATTTCGCGGCGATAATCCCGAAGGGCGAATTCGCCACAGCCGCAATGCTGGGTGAAGACATCGATCAGGAGATGATCGACACCTTCTTCAACTGCAGGCCTGTCCGCAGCTGCTTTCCTGAGAACTGGGAGCCGTCACCCGGCGTCTGTCACTGCTCGCCAAAGATCAGCATGAAGGAAGTTCCCGTTCCCTATACAGACCGCGTCGTTCTGGTTGGAGATTGCGGTGCGAGCAGGTTGTACAAGGACGGTATAGGTGCAGCATACCGTACCGCCAAGGCAGCCGCTCTGACCGTAGTTTTCGAGGGTGTATCGAAGGAGGCGTTCAAGAAATATTTCATGCCGGCCTATAAGAGGATCACTTTCGACAACCGCATCGGACTACTGATATTTGCAGTGATCCACTTTATCCACAATGTGAATCCTCTGACCCGGGGCACTATGAAGATGGTTATTCAGGAACAGTCCCTGCCAGGTCGCAAGAGGCGCATGAGCATACTGATGTGGAACCTCTTTACGGGCAGTGCGCCATACCGCGAAGTATTGATACGAAGCCTCGATCCCCGCTTCTGGCTGAAGTTCCTCTGGTTCAGCTCAACATCACTGCTAGCTCCGAAGCAAATCGAAAGGTGAAACTGTTGGCTATTCGAAAAGGGGCATTAGGCAAAGAGTATGCAGACGAGGAGATTATCTGCCGACAGGGAGAACCTGGAGACTGCATGTATGTCATCCAGTCAGGTCATGTAGTGGTTCTTCGCGAAGAGAATGATATTGAAGTGGTTGTCGGGGAACTGGGCACTGGAGACGTAGTGGGTGAAATGTCCATTTTCGACAAGCAGCCCCGTTCTGCGACCGTCCGGTCGAAAGGCAGGTCACGGGTTCTGACGCTCGACAAGAGAGCATTCCTGCGCCGCGTGCACGAAGACCCTTCACTGGCCTACAAGATCATGCAGAAGATGTCGGGCACGATCCGCCGTCTCAACACAGAGCTGGAACAGCTGAAACGTACCCAGGAGTATTGAGAAAAAGTTGATATTGTCGATCTGATCCCGGTTGAAGTCTGCAAACAGTCCACCATCTTATCCCAGGTGAAGTGTCAGGCCCATTGACTCAGCGGTCTCCGCTGCGATCTGTATCTTCTCCAGGTCTGTCAACTTGTGACGATCGGTCATTACGTCACAGGAGCAGGATGCGATCTTGTCCAGCACCCTCTCATATATCCTGATGATCATCTCCAGTATGAATGCACAATCGGAATCGAGCTGCCCCTCAAGGACCTGCAGTCCTGCACGTCCATTTTTCCCAGACATCCAGGCCCTCTCAACAAGGTCTCGGACCAGCGATTGAAGACCCGGGCTGGAAGTTCCCGACTCGAGATCTGTAATAAGCGATTCTCTCGATACACCATGAGTATCCATGTCTTCACCTGTCAGGTAGAACAATCCTCTCTCACCTGATGAGATATCGCATGCGAGATCGCGCAGGATATGACCCAGATATGCGAAAAGTCCCAGGTCTCTTCCGCACTGGATCAGGTCAAACTCAGAAGGAAGATGATAGGCATTCCTCTCGCTCTGAAATGAGGCTGTAATCAGGTACAGATAGATGGTAGTCGGAGCAACGGAGGCACCTTCGGTGTATTCCACAAACTCTGCGAAGGTGCCGAAGTCGCGATCTTCAAGATCCCATCTCATCGCCTCGAAAAAATTGTCCCACAGGGCTGCCGGGACAGGAAAGAGTGCTGAGGCTTCCGTAAAAGTGGCAATGATTTTTTCTATCCGGGGGTGACCGATCTTCTCCAGATCGTGCTCGTCAGGCCTGGCTCCTGAAAGGCAGGATGATACACAACGGTGCCAGGCTTCCAGGATTTCATGCTCTCGCACCAGCTCCTCATCTGATACATCATCACCAGCGAGGATCTCATCTATACGATCATCCACAATCCTCATAACGGCATACACAGCACAGAAGGATTTATATCTGTCCGGATCGACAAAAAAACAGCTTGTACGATAAAGATTGTTCAGATCTTTCGCGGCGATCTCCTCGGCGATTGCATATAGTCCGCTCAGGGATCCAGGCCCCCAGGCCTGCTTAATCTGTTTTTCCGGTGTTATGGCTGAGTGCATCGCGCTCAAATCCAGTTAAACTCCTTTTATTATCTTGAGCAGTCCTGTCGCGGCCAACAGACAACCTGCCGCCAGCAGAACCGTTGAACCTCCCGAGATCCAGCTTCCGGCCACCAGTACCAATCCCGCAGCCACCCAAATTGCAGCTTCCATCCAGGCAACCGGCTGACGACCAGCCATATCCTCGTTGCCCAGTGCAGTTTCAAAAAGTCCCTGAACTGCCGGCCGGTCATGGAACAGTCAGTTTTACTCCTGTCTCGGTTCTTCCTCCGGTGCAGGTTCTTCCGCCTCAGGTACCGGTTCAACAACTTCTTCTTCCGGCTCCGACTCGGGAACTGCTTCAGCCACTTCGGGTTCTGCAGTTACAGGCTCGGTTTGCGGCTCGGGCTCCGGTGCAGGAGTTGCTTCCATCACTTCGGGCTCTGGCTCCTCGACCGCAGGTTCGATTTCCACTACAGCGGCAGGTTCAGCTGCCTCGGTTACCGGTACAGCTGGTTCGGCTGTTTCAGCCACCGGTTCAGGGGCAGGCTCGACCTTGTCTTTCAAGGTCTTGAACTTGAAAATCGAATATATCGGAGAGTACCCGAAAAGACCTGTCAGCAGCGGCACAAATCCCAAGATCTTCAGGATTGTTCCCAGAGTTCCAGTCACCACACCACCCCAACCCAGATAAAGGATAATCGCACCGATGGTAACCCTGATTACCCTGTCCCAGACTGCTTCATTACAAATAGCCATAGTACCTCCTTGATTCAGTTATGGAGTATCAGGCAAACATACCGAGTGTACCAATGACTGGCACCGGTGGCAAACAGACCGTTGTTTGCAGTAGAATGTGCCGCGGTGACATCTGGAATCATCTGCCGATCGAGGACCGGTTCGATCAGGGAAACTTCTTTGAACTGGAAAGCGATGCAGAAAGAGTTGAACCGGGAGTTAATGAAGACGGGATATGAATTCGATGCATCGGCGCCCGGATGCGGACGTAATTGCGAAATGGTGCACTTAAATATCGGAAGGAATTCAGAAATGAAGAGAATAGCAGCTTCACTTTTGTTGCTGGTCCTGATCACCGGCCCGGTCCCGGGACAGAGCAGTCAGGGCCTCAAGGTGTTCATATCGGTCGACATGGAGGGAATCACGGGTGTTGTGAACCGGGACGATACGAGCAGGACCGGGAAGGACTACGACTATTTCAGAAGGATCATGACCCTGGAGACCAACGCCGCCATAGAGGGTGCACTGGCCGCAGGCGCAACCAATATCATCGTTCGCGATTCGCACGGGTCAGCCCGCAACATCCTGCCGGATCTGCTCGACAGGAATGCCAGGCTGCTGCGGGACTGGTCGGGCGGCCCGATGTCCATGATGGAAAGTATCGACGAGTCCTTTGACGCCGTGATTTTCATAGGATATCACGCCAAAGCCGGCACCCCCGATGCCCTGCTCGAGCACACGATGACCGGCAATGTGACGGACATATCGATCAATGGGTTATCGCTGCCCGAGGCAGGCGTGAATGCCCTGATCGCGGGTCTTTATGAAGTACCTGTCGCATTCGCTGCCGGTGATAAAGCACTCTGCGGACAGGTAAAAGAACTGTTAGGAACAGTGGAAACCGTTGCCGTGAAAGAAGGGATCGGTGCAGCGGCGCTTAACCTGCATCCCGAGGTTTCCCGTGAGAAGATCCGGGAGGGCGTAACACGGGCACTGCGCGGTCTGGACAGCTTGAAGCCATACAAATTACGGGCACCTTACACGATGGTCCTGAAACTGAAGGATGAAACGACTGTATACACGGGAGCCCTCTTCCCCGGTGCGGAGCGAACCGGAGACTGGGAGATCACCTTCAGAAGTGACGATCTGATGGAAGTGATACTTGCTTTCTACAACATGCGGTAAGACTTTCATCTACACTATGAAGAACTCTGAGAATCCGCTTCAACTGATCCCCGATCCGCAGAGGGAGTACGGCTCCTGGATTCTGGGCGAAGAACTTCTCCACGGTCGAGTCGAGGAGGTTCTGAATCCTTTCGAGGGTGAACCGCTCGGCCGGATTCTTGTAGGTGGAACAGAAGTCGGCGAAGCCGCCGTCGAAACCGCCGGGCGGGCATTCCCCATCTGGAGCAGTCTCTCCTGCTCCGACCGGGGCCGTTACCTGGCACGGTTCGCCAGGCTTATAGAGCAGTATCAGAACACCCTTTCGAAACTGATTGTCTCGGAGCAGGGAAAACCGGTCACCGAAGCCCTGTTTGTGGAGCTTTTCGCAGCCGCCGATTCCTGGAAGCACCTGGCCCGCAACACCGAAACCATACTCGCATCGGAGAAGACCACCTTCCACAACCCGATGCTGGCAGGACGGAAGGGGGAGATCCGGTTCGAGGCCGCCGGTCCCACACTGATCATAACTCCGTGGAATTTTCCCTTCCTGATCCCTGCCCTGGAAATAGCACAGGCTCTGGCCGTCGGAAACACGGTAGTACTGAAACCGAGCCTGACTACTCCCTTCACCGCGCTGGCGATCCAGAAACTGGCCGAGGATGCCGGAATTCCGCCGGGTGTCGTGAATACCGCCCTGATAACCGATGAAGCAGCCGTGTCAATGGTACAGCACCCTGGTATCGCCCGAATAAGCTTTACCGGAGGCGAACAGAGCGGCCATAAAGTCATGAGGGCGGCGGCCGACGCTCTGAAATCGGCCACACTTGCATTGAGAGGTAAAGACGCAGCAATCGTGGCAGCCGACTGCAACCTGGAACGGACTGCTGCCGGGATTGCGTGGTGGGGATTGTCGAACGCCGGACAGATCCGCATCGGTATCGAACGGATTTACGTCGTCCGGTCCATAGCAGAGAAGTTCATCCAACAGCTTGCCGCGGTATGCAGGTCGCTCAGAATGGGCGATCCGAACCACCCTCAGGTGGATATCGGCCCGATGACAATGGCAAGCCTGCGTGACTCCGTGCATGAGCAGGTCGTTGATGCGGTTGCCCGGGGCGCTGAGATCCTTTGCGGTGCTGTCATCCCCGAAGGCAAAAGCACTTTCTACCCCCCCACCCTGCTGACAGGAACCAATCACGATATGCATGTCATGAGGGATGTCACATTCGGGCCGGTGCTGCCGGTAATGGCAGTCGATTCCCTGGAGGAGGCCGTCGATCTGGCGAACGATTCCAGGTATGGTCTTGCTGCCAGCGTATGGACCGAGGACAGGCACAAGGCGGAATGGATGGCAAGTCGTCTGAAGGTAGGGATGGTTGGTATAAACGACCACGCCTCAGGATATGTGGAACCCTCCGCCTGTTTCGGTGGAGAGGGTTTCAGCGGTGTGGGCCGGAGTCACGGAAGGCACGGCCTGGCATCTCTGACCCGGATAAAACATGTGAGCTGTGAATACAGGGCTCCTTTCGCAGCCTGGTGGTTCCCATATACCCACGAGCTGAAGAATTTCCTGAGTACTGCCCTGACCACCATTCACCGGCAGGGCTTCATACGCAAGCTGACCCAGCTGCGCAGGCTCATCACCATGCGGCACTTCCGCCGCTCCACCCGGTTCGGGGTTCTTATCCGCCGCTGGCGCAGTCTTTTCTAGACTGAAGTTCCCCTGTCCACCCGAATAATTCCATCTGACCAATAACATCGTTTTCAGTCCCATAAAGCAGATCAAAACTCGACGCTCCGCAGGGAGATCTTTCGACTACTGTTTATGAAGGTAAATAAGTGTTTGAAACAGAAAAGGCAGAATACGTGTAAATCGTTACGGTTCAAAAGTGTTTATGCTCAGTCCAGGTTCTCCAGGTCTGCCAGATCCTGATGACGGCCGGTGGCTTCTTTATTCTGCTTTAGATGTGGAAGGTCAATAAACGGAACCAGAACATCGTCGATCACAGCCTCCACCCTGGAGGCATAGCATTCATCGAAGATCACACCCTCCATCGATGTGATCAGATCAATGCGGACCGGCGGATATCCCAGCTGAATTACGCTGTCGGGTTCTTGAAGATCTGTGGAATCCAGGTCCAGATCCTTGAATCCGAACCGTTGGAGTGAAGCAATGATACGTTCGGCGTTCTCCGAACTCATATCGATCCAGACATCCAGATCTTTGGTGTACCGGGGATAACCATGAAACGCGACGGCATAGCCCCCCACCACGAGGTACCGTACCTCGCTACCGTTCAGTGATCGAATAAACTCTTTGAAGTCTTGGTTCAGCATGGTATTTCCACCGGTGGAATTCCCGCCGGATTTCCTCCAGAGCACCAAGACGCTCGGTATAGGGACGGGAACGCCAATAGGAGGCGTCGGATGGTTCCTCTTTGAGGTGATACTTCCTGCAGACATTTTCGATAGCCAGAGGTGTACCTCCATCAATTCAGGACAAATCAGCAGTACGTATATAATATACCAAGAATCGACATCGAAATCGCAGCGAAAGTGATGAATTACATGCCGTCATGTGCGGGTTCGACTCCCACCCTCCGGCACCAGTGTTTATGCATCTTCAGATTGAATCATTGGTCCTTTTCCGGCAGAATAAAACAAGTTGAGAATCGGGTTCTGAAATTAGAAATCGGAGGGCATCTATGCGAAGAATTGTGAGATCGTTTTTAATCATCTGCACAGGGACGGTTCTATTCGCTTTTGCTCCAGTGCAGATACCCGCTGTCGATTGGGATATGATCGCGAAAATCCGGGAGGAAGGTTTTCAGCGCTCCCAGGTAATGGATATAGCCGGGTATATGAGCGATGTATTAGGCGCCCGTCTGACACTTTCCCAGGACATGAAGTCTGCCCAGACCTGGGTCAAAGATAAAATGGAGGAGATCGGGCTTGTTAATACCGTTATCGAACCGTTTATGGAATACGGTGTCACCTGGGACAACGAATATTTTTCGCTCCATATGCTGGAGCCCGATTATCAGCCTCTGGTTGGATTTCCATTGGCCCATACACCCGGCACTCCGGGAAAAATTACCTGCCCTGCCGTGATATCCGAGATCAGGACCAGGCAGGACCTTGATGAATTCCGGGGCAGGCTCAAGGGAACTGTGGTATTAACCACCCCACCAGCCGTAATCGATCTCGAGGCTCTGGCCCGTGCCACTCCCCGACGCACACCTGAAGAATTGAAACTGATGGAAGAGGATGTGATCCCCAATCCCCGCCGCGGTGGAGGAAATCCCGTAGTACCAAATCCCGATATTCTCAGTGCGGGGGAAAAGATCGCGTTTTACAAAGCAGAAGGTGTGCTTGCGCTTTTGGAATGCCGAAGTGGTCGGCTGGGTGCTGTCCGCGGATTTGCCCGGCCCGGGACCAAACAGGACGGATGGTCACGCGAAGCCAGCCTGAATTCGCTGCCTATCATCGCTGTGACTCCTGAACATTACAACCGGATGTATAGGATCTGCGAGCGAGGGATTCCGGTAAAAATCGAACTTGAGGTGCGTAACCGTCTCGGGGAACAGGTCGAGATGGCCTGTAATGTTATCGGTGAGATTCCCGGCACAGACCTTAACGATGAGATTGTGATGATCGGTGCCCATTTCGACACGTGGCATGCCAGTCCCAATTCCAGCGACAACACATCCGGATGTGCCGTCGCACTGGAAGCTGCCCGTATCCTCAAAGCTGTCGGTGTGCGTCCCCGCCGAACCATACGAATAGCCCTGTGGGCCGGAGAGGAACAAGGGATTCACGGATCCCGGGAATACGTTTACAAACACTTCGGCAATCCAAAAAACCCGGAGATCGGGATCAAGCCCGAATACGAGAAGTTCTCGGTCTATTTCAACCAGGATTACGGGGCAGGCGCCTTTCGCGGGATTCAATTACAAGGAAACGAATATGCACGACGCATTTTCAGTGCCTGGATGGAACCCCTGAAGGACCTTGGATTTACGGCTATCTCGATCCAGAGCGTGGGCAGCACAGACCATGTGTCTTTCGATGCAGTGGGACTGCCAGGTTTTCAATTCATTCAAGATCGTATTCCTGGCACGGGCGGGCATACAAATCTCGATTTTCTCGACACTCTACAGGAAGACGATTTGATGAAAAACGCCGTTATCATGGCAGTATTTGCCTACAATGCGGCAATGAGCGATGAGCGGATTCCAAGGAAAATTGTGCCTTAATAAAATCACATCAGGTGTAATCAGACAGGGTTGTCTCTACGGTGAAATCACCCGGACGGCCTCTATCTGGACGCCGAACCGGGAATCATCACGCCGTCTTTCTCCCAACTTTTCCGCTTCTCGAGTATCCCCGGTGAATACCGCAATTGCCCAGCGCACATCTATATTGCTTCCAGATCGCTCCTTCAGTTCTTCTATCAACCGTGCGGCTTCCTCCGTTTTCCCGGAATCCCTGAGTGCCAGGAGTCCGAAAAGGTGATGAGTGCCTCCAGAGGTCCTGTTGCGCAGGGTGTAATCAACAGCCCGCTGCAGGGCCTCTCTGGCCCGTCCCCGGTTGCCCGCCCTGCCTAAGGCCACCCACTCCAGATAATCCTGCATTCTGAAATCGGCCTCGTACGGTTCTCCTGTACCCAGGTGTTCGGGATACTCTTTCGATCCCTCTAGATATTGAACGGCTGTCCGATACTCCCTTTCTTCCATCGCTTCGATTGCGAGGTGCACCTGGGAACGCATGAACAGGTTGTGAGCTTCCCATCCTCCTTCGTAGGGAAGCACCTTCAGCCCCTGGAGAATAGAGAGGCATTCGGCAAATCTGCCCGCGTCGAACAGGGAACCCGCGTGGTCCATCGATATCTCCAGGCGGTCGGGAAACCTCTGTGCCGCCTTCTCAGCCATATCCAAAGCCTCTTCTGGTCTGGCGAGCCGTCGGTACTCGGAGATCAGGTAGTGCCAGCTCCTCCAGTCGGAATCATCAATCTCGAGCGCACGGCTGAAATGTGATACTGCCTCATCTCTCATCAGACGACCGAGCATCAGGTGGAAGGGGACGAAATCGGGATCACCACAGCTCCTGAACTGAACGGTTGCTTCATCTATCCGACCCTTCCCCTGATAGATGAGACCCAGGTAGTATGCAGCCTTCCAGTCCGATTCATTTCGAAGCTTCGCCCACTTCAGTACTGGAATAGTCTCCTCCCGGAAAGGGAATACCAGTTCCGGACTGAGAGCCCCGGCTTTCTGCAGAAATTCCTCACTCTCTTCACTTGAATCCCCGGACAGAAGATATGCCAGCCAGTAAAAGACCGTGGGATATTCGGGCGAGTGCCTTAAGACCGACACAGCCTCCTCAACCAGCCCCAGATGGTGGTATGAGATAGCTATTTCCAGGAAGTGTTCATAGGGAAGCTCACTTCTGATCATAGATGTGAAACGATCGAGGTTATCCTGTTTCGGGTCGAGCATGTACTTCTCGAACCTGGCCAGATGATTCAAAGGGTCTATATCGAGCAGTTCATCCAGGATCATCTCCGCCCTGTCGGGATTGCCAAGCTTCCGATGGACAATTGCCAGCACTTCCCGGGCTCTGATATTCCAGGAATTGAAATCGAGGGATCGCTCAGCATATGTGAGCGCAAGCGACAGATCACCTTCCAGGACACAGATCTCCGCAAGCTGGCAGTATGCATTGGAACGGAACTTCAGGGATCGGGCCGCCCAGCCCAGGGTCTCCTTCGCATCCACCAGTAGTCCGAGATTCCTGGCCGCGACGCCATAGATATAGTTCGCGTCCGCGTCGTACATCACAATCTCGAGTGCCCTGGAAGCATACTCGAGCGCCTTACCATACTCGGCCCTCCTGCAGTGGAGTTCCGCTATCCGGACAAGGGCACGGACATGCAGTGGCTCTTCCTTAAGGCAGGCGAGGTATTTCTCCATCGCCTTGTCATACTGCCGTTGTTTTTCATGAAACTCTCCAGCCAGATAGAGCCCCTCGGCTGTGCTCTCGTCGGGCAGGTGAAAATCGATAGGGCGGTTCAGCCGAGTCGCTGAGGGATCCGAGTTGTACCTGAGCTTTCCCTCGATCTCGACCTGGATGAATCCTTCCACTCCACCTGTTTCTATCTCTCTGCTGAAAACCTCCATCGGACCCATCTCGAGGTGTTCGCGGTGGACTTCCTTCCCGTTGACAGAGACAACCAGATCGTCATCCAGAGCCTGCAATGAGCACATCCTCAGGATGATCTTCCCGTCCTCGTACTCCACATTCAGGGCGCCGTACGGAGAAGCCTTTACCAGCCCACCGGTTTGTTTGAACGGGAAGAGCATTTCGGTCCAGACATCACTTGAGTATGGTGCGAAGAACTCATGGTCCGACTGAGAGAAGAGACGTCCTGCCTGAGGCTCGCTGTACTGGCCATCAGTATCGGTGAGAAGGTCCTCCCAGACAGCACCCTGACGCGAAAGTGCCCAGATCCACATTTTCTTGCCGGGCATATCATCGTAGAGGGCCCAGTGACCGAATCCGAAATCTGTATCGTGCCAGTATCCGCCGTAGAAATCTTCATATTCACCCAGCACGAAGTGCGACTTGCTGCCTCCGAAGGAGTTGTTCCGGTACCAGGAGAGATCCCGTCCTGCTGCATCCACCGGCCATGAACCCGGCGTGGTGGAGTAACCGTGCGGCACCACCATGCTTCCGGGGTAGAAGTACTGGAGATCCTCACCGGCCCGAACGGCATTGTTCGTCCAGACGTAGTACGACTGGTGCAGGGGCGAGGGATTCATCCACAGGGATTTGAGCTCGAAGATCGCCTTCTCTGCCGGCAGCCTGATCTCGACGCTCCAGCGTGTCCGGGAGGGCAGATCGAGTGTTCCGACGAAACAGCTCACACTGCCGTCAGAGTTCTCTCTAAGGAAATAATCAGTTGATGACGCTGTCGACGGGGCATGCCCTACCAGCCCGAAATTGAACTCACTGCCCCCTGAGGTCCATGGTCCCCGCATGGAGATCTGGCGGAATTTCAATACTTCGTTCAGGTATACAAATTCCTCGCCCGTGGATTTCTCGATCGCACCGTAGATCTTCCCTCCGACCTCCGGGAGCACCAGGACCCGGATGAAATCATTCTCCAGCCTGACAACCTTCCACTCCTGCGGGATTCCATCATGACTGTACCCGTTGAACGCGAAGTAAGGATAGATGGCAGGGTTCCGAACCAGGATGGGTACCGGGTCGGGATCCGAGAACGGGTAGGTGGTAATCGTCCGCGTTTCCTCTTCGATGACCGCCTGCTGTCCATAAAGAGGAGTTACTGTCGCCAGGATTGTGATTGCCGAAAGTGACAGGAGTCGGATCTTCATCGTGATCGCACAGATCCGTGATATCTCGCGGCTATGTAGAGGTAACCATCTTCGTCAAAGATGGCGACATCCTTTATATCGTATCCTTCAGAGCCTTCCAGGCCGTCCTCCTCCGGATCATCGAAGGTGCTGGTGAACTCGCGCTCCAACGTGTCGGTGGTAAGGAGCCTGACCGTGTAGAGACCCGGATCCCGATAAACATGTGTCGGCGCTTTTTCCCTGCTGTCCTCGGAGCCGTCTCCGTCCAGGTCCCATCGATAAGAAGTGATACCGATCGACCGATTCGCATTTTCTGCTGTCAGGCTGAGCTCGAGAGGAGCTCTGCCGGCCCTCCGATCCGGCACGATCGTGACGGGGGATAGATCCATTACCAGCCAGGAGGAGGAATCCCCCTCATGCAGTACAGCACCTGACTGATCTGTGACCTCCCCTTCCAGTTCTCCAGGTGAATATTGAATCATGACGGTGGCCGGATCCCCGGAAACCGGGGTCCTCATCAGGAAGAAATCAACTCCCGTACTGACACCGGGACGTACCTCCAGTTGTTTCTTCTCACTGATGAAACCTTCCCCCGAAGCCTCGGCAGTACAAATCCGGCTTTCCCCTAAATCCACGCTGAACCGGTACCAGCCCGTCCCGTCCACCGATACCTTTTCGATGAGGGTGTCACCGGCTGACAGGGAAACCGTGGCCCCGGGTATCGGAAAACCGCGTTCATCCAGTACCAGCCCCCTCACAACACCGCTCGCTTCAATGACAGAAGCCGCCTGGGATCCTGCCGGTCCCATCAGACAGATAAAGAACAGCCACATATAACGGTACTTCTGCGTATGTATCTCCATGTGCAAAACCATAGCACCGGCACCCCGGCTTGACCACGATAGAGATACCCCGGAGATCTCCCGGACCCGATCCACTACCGCTGCGCGGTGTGCGGGTTCGACTCCCGCCCCCGGCACCAGGTATTTAAACTTGTGCATGGTGTCGACTGGGAATCTCTCCGAAACACTCTTCATACAGGTCTTCTACGAAGTTGGCCTCCTCATCAGTCAAGGCTGCGAACTCCTTTGACTTCGCTCGCTTTGAGAGACCCCCCTCTCCCTGATGCAGGAAATGGTGAAGTAGTTCTATTGTTTGAGCCGGCATATCGGCGATTTCCTGAACTCTGTCAGCAAACGTGTCATAAGCCTCCAGATAACGCACTTCATACGGCAGATCATGACGTACAGTCAGCTCCACACATCGATAGAGGAACTCGGCATGTGCAGTCATATCAAGGTATCGGTAGTAGTCGCCTGTTTCATTCAATACCTCAACATTATGGCCTGGAGTGGGCTTCCACTCGATAAAGGACAGGAGCGGTCGGGAAAAGGACTCTAACACCGATCTGTATTCATTGATAATGCGCAGGATCACGGCGCTGACCGGAAAGACTACTCCCGGAGGATTATATCCGGCATGCGCAAGCGCATGATGGATCAACCATCGGTGGACACGTCCATTGCCATCTTCGAAAGGATGAATATACACGAATCCGAATGCAATAACGGCCGCCGCTATAACCGGATCCATACCATCAGGCAAGACACGTTCGCCATAGGAAACAATACCCTCAACGAGATCATTCAGATCCTCTGCCCGGGCACTGATATGCGATGGGATTGGATCCCGGGTTGTACGATCACGTGAGCCAACAAATCCACCTTCCCGGCGCAAGCCGAGCTGCAGGAACCGGTCATCGCCGATGACGATACGCTGCAGTTCTTCGAGTTCAGCTACACTGAGCGATCGCGAACCCGCTTCGCCGATTACCTGCCCCCAGCGTGCTGCCCGTTGGGCCGAGGGGCGCTCACCTTCGATACGGAAGGAAGCCTTGCTGTCGTCCAGAAGCAGAAAGGCCGCTGCTCTGGCAATAACATCCGGATATGTACGATCAACGATTTCTCGCGCCAGATGATCCAGACCCATTGCGCGGTATTGGTCAAGTACCTGCGTACGTCGGACCATCGGGCAGAATGCCCGTGTGCCAGGCAGATTATCGATTACCTTGTGACGCGATGAAGACTTCCCGTTTGCCAATGCGAATTGTTGGACCGGATTCACAACCCTGATTGCCCGAACTTTACCGGGATCATCAATGTCGAGTTCACTATCGGTCAACCATTCGTAGAGATACCAGATTCGACGAGCATATCCACCAGTCGGCTTCCGTCGGATAACGTCTGCTATATCTGTTCCAGGCACAACGTAGAAGAGAGCCGCCAGTACGGACAGATCCACCCCCTCCCATTTGAGAGCGAATTCGAGTTGACCGCCGAGGGTGCTCTCCGGCGCGTGTCTTGGTGTCAGCAGCTGCCATTCTTCCGTTGAACTCGGGCGATGTCGTTCAGCAATCGCGGTCAATCTCGATGGAAGGGGCAGTTTCAAGCCGTACTCTGCGATCAAGGCAGCATACCCTGCTGGAGTTGCCGGCTCTGGGAGCCTGCGGCTGTGAAAAACTCTCACTGACTTTGAATTATGATCACTCATAGACGAATCCTTGTATTTATGTTCACTCAATCCGTAGAATCTAAATTGTATAAAAATTCTTGAAAAACGTGTGAATAATGTTCACCATGTACAAAATATAATCACTTATAAGACAAAATCATGAATAATATTCACCAAGGAGCCTGTCGGAGAAACCGACGATAGCGAGGGTTATGCTGGCGCTGGATAGCAAGGCGGTCGAGCGGAAAGCCCGGAGACGTAGCCACTGCGCTACGTCGAGGACATTCTGCGAAGACCAACGCAGCCAGCCGGATGCCAGCGTTAGCCGCAGCCGGAGTGTTTCTCCGACAGGCTCCAAGGATATGTAGAAATCCTCTCCGACCAATTCAGGGATTTGATCGAAATGGGTGGATTCAACGCCTGCTGTCCATAAAGAGGAGTGGCTGTCGCCAGGATTGTGATTGCCGAAAGTGACAGGAGTCGGATCTTCATCGTGAGCGCCTCATCGGTAGACCGGGTGAGTTGTGTAGGGCACATCCTGCGCAGAGACCTTCGAACAGAACAGGAGTATCAGAGCCAGAGCATGGAACGTGAACAATGGATCACAATGGGCGTGCAATGATATATTTCCGGCAGATGCCTGTCTGACAGGTTATCTGCCGATCTCAACCACAATAGATCTCTCAAACCGCTCTTCTGAAACCTGATCGATGACCTCGATGGTCATAAGATAGCTGTCGGCCCTGCGGTCCGGCGGGAAAACCATCCGCAGGCGCTCGCTGGTGCGGGGCTGGATTCCTCCCCGGTCGAATAGAAGTGTTACACTGCCCTCCTGAGAGGTTCTGCCCACAAGTTGACCGAGAGCGTCAACCACGGGTGCGAGCAATCCCCGTTCCCTCTGCGAAGTCACGGTCAATGCTATCTGGTACCGGGTCGCCCCGATCTCATCCCTTGTCAGACCGTATATCTCGAAATAGAAGTAGATCGGTTCGTTCAGTTCGAATTGTACCGAAGGCCTGGGTACTATCGCCTGGCCGAAACGGATGAAATATGCATTGGCAGGCCATGTCACGACACTTTCCCGATCCTGAACGCTGGTTGCTGCAACCAGGCTGGAAAGCCGGAGCCCTGATACCGGCATGCTTTCCAGAGTATCCCTCGATGTAAAGGCAGGAACTCTTCCAGGGGGTACCATCTCAACCGCAGCATATTCGGCACCTTCGGTCATGGCTCCAGAGGCTAACGATATCCCATTCCCTACCCAATCCCGCACACTCACCCTTCCCAGCCTTCCCAGACGAAGATCCTGGCTGGTCGATTTGATCGTCTGCCAGGAATCGTCCAGGATCATGAAATACACAGGTATCTGCATACCTTCCACCAGAGGTCTGATCCTGTGGATACCGAATTCCGGCAGCCGGGCCACCGGTATCAATTCACCCTCACCATCAGCACTTTCGAACCTGTACCAGGCTGTCTCCATTTCAACTATACGGCGACCGCCTTCCACCTTCGCAGACTCCGGATTCTCCTCTGCCAGACGTTCGAAATCAGCGATGCTGTCAATGGCATAATACGTATCGGAGGGCCACAACTTCAGGTTGCCCGTCGTCATGCCGCCGCCGAAAGTAAAGGTCAGTTCATCGTATTGCCATATCTCGCTCGGAAAATACAGACGAGCTGCTGCTGCATCACTCAAGGGTTCTTCAACTGCGTTTGGATCCAGAACAGGATCCATCATCTCCCTCAGATTCTCCTGCTGCGATTCTACGGCAAGAGGCTCACCATATCGCAGGTAAACCCTTCCACGGTGGGTCTCCCAACCCCTCAATCCCAGGTTGGGCACGGCGAACCGCCAGGTCACATAGGCAAAGCGCCTGTATTGCTCCATGGCTCTTTCGTTAACAGGCGTGGAAAAGAGGGGATCTTTCGAACGCCAGAAACTGTTACGTTCCTCTCCCGTAATCGACATCTCAGTTGATTGTGTTCGCCCTCTGGAAGCTCTCATGGCCGACCAGTTCTGCGGCATGGTACCGCCCTCAGATGGAGGGAGAGCCCATCGTGGATCATCTGCCAGGAACTGCATCGCCTCAGGCAGAAGTGCCAGGGCCTCCAGGTAGTCATTCCAGGCAGGTTCGGGACGTCTCAGGTACTGAAATGCCATCCCCCTGCCAAGCAGAGCCTCAGCCCTGTGCACATCGTTGTCGATCATATAGGTCATGATCGGGACGACTTCGCGCCACTCTCCGGTCAGGATGTAATGAGTACCGAGCAGCCAGGTTGCCAGCTCGTTATCGGGGTCCAAAACCAGAGCCCGGTTGAGAAGTTCGAGGACCTCAGCAATCGCAACATCGGGATCGGTTGCCTCCTCGAACACCGGAGTGGCCCATCCGGTGGCACGCCAGCCAAGTGCCCAGAATGTCTCCAGTCTCATCCGGGCTTTCAGGGCATAGGCATCCGCCGCTGCAGGAACTTCCTCGATTATGTTATCGAGCATCCGGTCGGCAGTTACATCGAGGGTCCTGCGGCTCAAGATCATTGCCAGAGTCAGGCGGAACCGCATATTGCCCGGATCGAGCCGGAGTGCTCCAAGCACCCTCTCCTGCGCCAGCATCCGCCCACCGGGAGAGCCCGAATCCATCAGTGCCAGTGCATCGAGGTGGAATGCTTCCGCGTTTTTCAGATAGGTGGTCTTGAGCAGGGGATCGAGCAGTTCGTGGGCCTGCAGCACATTGCCTTCAGAGAGCAGTGATCGTGCTCTCTGAAGCGCACCGGTATAGATCGCAGCGGTTTCTTCCGGGCTCAGCCAGCCACGGGCCGGCAGGACCGAGTCTGCCATTCCGGCTTCGAGTCTCAGTTCCGTCGCGGCCCGGGGTGAGAGCGCGCTTCCCGGGTCGTATATCAGATCGAGAGGATCTTCTCCACCGAAGAGGTCATCAACCAGAGCAAGTGTGTCTCTGTTTGCCGGAATGTTTACATCGCCCAGAAAGCCTCTGAAGCGATTTCTGTTTCGCCCTTCACCGGCAGACAAAGGCACATTTATTCCCAGCTCCACCGGCGTAAGCGGGCCGAAGGCACCGGCGATCATCGCCCTTACATATTCATCCTCTGTGTCTGCCGACCTGATGAGAGCAGCAAATGCCAGAATATCGGGATCGGCCCTCAATCTCCATGCCGCAGCTGCCCGCAGGTATCTGTCCTGCTGCGTGTCAGAGAGGATGGCATCCAGTTCGTGAATCTCGGATTCGGTCAGCAGCGGCAGGAGCCGCGGCCAGGGGTAATTGCTCGAAGGATGCAGACTGTATTCAAGGTTACGGTTCCGGCTGAAGGTTGCCGCATAATCGAGCCGGCTCAAAAGCGGGTGGACGCGTCCCGCCAGTACCACATCAGGGTCCGGCTCGTAAATCCAGCCGGTGTAATAATCATTAACAGTCAGCTCGTATCTGTCCTCATATACAGGTTCTCCAAATCTTATATAGGCCGACAGTCTTTCGTCGGCTGTTAATCCACCCCTGGCCGGCACGAAGAGTCCGGCTCCTCGCAGATAGCGTGCCTCAAAGCGTTCCTGATACTCGTTGAAAACGGTACCGGGGGTCGGATCACGGACCTCCCAGAATGCATCCAGAAATGCCTGCAGGGAATCGGGCCCTGTTCTGGCTGCCCTTGTGAATGCACGCAGTTCCTCCCAGGGAGCGATGATGGCAAAGGCCCGCTGCAGCTGCAGAAGTTCACGCGAGTCGATCCCTGTACTTCGATAGGCGCACGATCCGGAAACGATAAGAAGACCCAGCGCTGTGCATGCAGCCGGTCTGAATGCTTGCATGACGACCTACCCTGCTCCTCGCTCATCAATACCGCGATAATCGGGTATTCAATACATGCATCCATGATAGCGTACCGGGGATATCAAATGAAGCCGTTGAACATCATCGATGAGATTCGGGCAGTCACTGCTGCATAATTCGATAGTCTTCACGCTGCACTGCGACTACAAATAGTTATAAACCAGATTCCCAGACAGCCATCCGTGCAGGGAGGTCATCCGAATGGTTCGCGCAGTGATCATGCCGCAGCCCCTTCAGCCGCTGGAGATCCGGGAATATCCCGATCCCGACCTGAAGGAGGGGGAAGTGCTTCTGGAAACCCTGTGCAGTGAGGTCTGCGGCACCGACGTTCATCTCTATCACGGCAGGTTGACGGACGTGCCCTATCCGATAATCCCCGGACACGTTTCGGTCGGACGGATTATCGATATCGCCGGTGAGGTTCTCGATGTCGAGGGCAACCGGGTCGAAGCGGATATGGTTGTGACCTTCCTGGACGTGCATGAAACGTGCGGGCACTGCTGGTACTGCCTGGTTGCCCGGGAGACAACCAAGTGCCCGAACCGTAAAGTTTACGGTATCACATATCCTGCCGATGAAGGGCTTCTGGGCGGGTGGTCTGAACAGATTTTACTCAAATCGGGAGTGAAGATCATTCCCCTGCCTGAAGGCGTGGAAGCCATCGACTATATCGGTGGAGGCTGCGGGCTGAGCACAGGATTCCACGCCGTTGAACGGGCCGGGATCAGGCTGGGTGACTCGGTGGTGGTTCAGGGGAGCGGACCTGTCGGACTCTCGGCAACGGCGTTTGCCCGGCTGGCCGGGGCCGGCATGCTGATCGTTATAGGAGCTCCCGAGGCCAGGCTCGAACTGGCAGAGTCGTTCGAGGCCGATGTGACGCTCGACATCACAGAGCTCGAGCCTGCGGAAAGGCTCGAGCGGGTGATGGAGATCACCGGAGGCCGGGGGGCCGATGTCGTGATAGAAGCCAGCGGCAATCCACGGACCGTAACCGAAGGTCTCGACCTGGCACGCGACGGCGGCACCTGCGTGATCGCCGGCCAGTACACCGATGCCGGTGACATCTCGATCAATCCCCACCACCAGATCAACAGGAAGCACCTCGACGTCAGGGGCTGCTGGGGAACGGCCTTCACCCACGTATACCGCGGCCTGCACCTGATGGCCCGGTACAGGGAGCGCTTTCCGTGGCGCAACGTGGTCAGCCACACATTCGGTCTGGATGAAGCGAACGAAGCACTTGATTCGATAGAGAATCTGATTGCCACGAAGGCACTGGTAGTGCCGGGAGAGTGGAAGCCCTGATCAGATCAGCCGGCCGTCTCTTTCCACCAGGCAACCGTTCTCTTCACACCTTCCCTGAAGTCCACCTTCGGTGACCAGGAAAGGCGATCCATCGTACGGTCGTTGACAAGAGTCCTCACATTTCCGACCGAAAAGACCGCGTAAAATGTGAGCGTGGGCCGCCTGCCGGTAATGAAGGCAAAAGCCTGCGAAAGAGCGGCCGCTGCCAGAGCCAGCCATTTGGGAAGCCTGGTTATTTTCGGATCGATATCCAGGGCTTCGAATGCGATCTGTATGGCTTCCCCGATAGCCGGGGCATTCTGGTCGGTGACCAGGAATCTCTCTCCCGGCTCACATTCCTTCATCAGAATCGCAGAAATCGCATCCACCACATCGTCTACATAGATCAGGTTGGAGGGCTGGCTTCCATCCCCGACGATAACAAAGCTTCCCCTGCTGACCTGTTCCAGGATTCTGGGCAGTACATGGGGATCCTCGGGACCATACACATTGGCCACTCTCACCAGCTGGGCATTCAGTCCCTTTTCCACCGCCCTGTCCACGACCTCCTCTGCTGCGGCCTTCGAATCGCAATAAGGGTGACCTCCGCGTATCACCTGCGTCGATTCATCACATACTCCCGAACCGCGGTGTGCCGCTATGGAGCTTATATGCACGAACCTGTCAACCTTGCCCGCGGCGGCCTCGACCATATGGCGGGTTCCCTCCACGTTCACATTCCAGAATTCGGTCCTGCTGCCCCAGTCATCAGCCTTGGCAGCACAGTGGACCACCCTGTCACACTCTGCGACGGAGTCCTGCCAGGAGCCGGGAACACTCAGTTCACCCTCCACCAGCTCTGCACCCAGCTCGCGGATCTTTTCTGCTGCCCTCGAGGAGCGGACCAGCGCCTTCACTTCATGGCTGTCCTCCAGCAGCCTCCTGACCAGGTAGCTGCCAATAAAGCCTGTTCCGCCGGTTACAAAGATTCTCATCTACCATCCTTCCATAGTGCCCTGAATCATAAATCCGTCGTAATTCATCCTCCGCTGCATCCGCACCCGCGGCGTTGCGCCTCGTCGCCACGCCTGGCTGGAGCGACGCAGCATAGTTCTCGGTTATGCAACGGACTTCTGACTCAGGACACCAGATCGGTTGACATAAACCTATTGGCGGGACCGGACGCGGTCAAAAGGTATCCAGGTAACGCCACGGTTCCAATAATCGGGTTGCACACCTTGATCATTGGTTCGTAGCGTTAATAGACTGCAGTCAGAAGGATCTGCTTCAAGAGAGGCTTTGATGGAATCCGGCACCGCTGAAACGGGCAATCGATCGCAGACAAGAAGAGCCGTCACCGCTCTGCTTCTTTCACTGGTGCTGAGCCTCCTTTACATGTTCTTCCGGAACTGGCTGACCGATGGATGGGTACGCGTGCATCCGGGCTGGATGAGCATCGGACGAGCCTGGATCCTTCATCTGGGTGCCTTTCTGATTCTGGGAGTCGTGCCATTCCTGCTGCAGAATACTGGGCGCCTGCCTTCGCGGCTGAAAGCACCGTGGCACACCGATGACACAATCGGCAAACGGATCAGAGCTGTCTGGGATGCCTACCCCCTCTGGATGAAACTGATTGCTCTGGCGATAGCGGTTGCGATCGGGATCAACGGCAACTCCAATCCCTGTTTGAATTCGACCTACCCGATCCCCGACGGTTCACCCTGGAGCCTTTTCCGCTACCTGGCTTTCATGCCCTCTTACCTTATCTACTATATGGCTTTTGAATTCCACTTCAGGGGATTCCTGCTGCCTGCTCTGGGCGATCGATTCGGATCGATGCCGGCCCTTCTGATGCATGCGATCACTCCGACGATACTGCATGTAGGTCTCTGCCCGACCGAATTAATCGGCAGTTTCCCCGGCCAGGTAGCCATCGGGTGGATCGCGCTGCGGGGCGGCAGTATCTGGCCCGCCCTGATCCTGCATGCAGTTGTCGGCCTGACACTGGACATAACCATTCTCTTAACCTGAGGTCTGACCTGCACAATCAGAAAGGGAATACTCCTTATGCCGCCTGAACAGCCGGAAGTTCTTTTCTCAAGGGAGGATATCGCGGAAAAGGTCGCTGAACTTGCCGGTACTATCAGCAGTGACTACCAGGGCAGACGACCGCTGGTAGTCGGTATACTGAAAGGCTCTTTCGTCTTTCTGGCCGATCTCATCCGCATGATGACCATACCGGTCGAGGTAGATTTTGTTATCCTTTCAAGTTACGGATTGGGCACAGAGAGTTCGGGTGAGGTAAATGTCATCTGTGGTCTGGAGCAGTCGATCGAGGGAAGGGATGTCATCATCGTAGAGGATATCGTGGACTCGGGAATCACGCTCAGCCACTTCCTCGACGATCTGCGAAAACGGAATCCGGCCTCACTGAAATTGTGCGTACTTGTGGACAAGACCGCGCGCCGTGAGAAGGAGGTGCAGATCGACTATTCAGGATTCCATGTGGATGATGAGTTCGTCGTTGGCTACGGGATCGATTGCCGCGAGCAGCACAGGCACCTGCCGGATATCTGTTTTGTCAAAGAGTAACGGGATTAGAATGATCAGGGTAGCGAGGGGTGAATCCGCAGCGGATCTGATCCTGGCCAACGCCAGGATAGTCAACACTTTCAACGGTGAGATCGAGGATGGCAACATCGCCATTTTCGACGGCCGGATAGCCGGAACCGGAGACTACAGCGAGGCGGCAGAAATGATCGATGTGGAAGGCATGTATGTCGTGCCCGGCCTTATCGACGGTCATATACATCCCGAAAGTTCCATGCTTCACATCATCCGCTATGCCGAGGCGGTGATCCCCAGAGGCGTTGCCGGGATCGTTACCGATCTGCACGAGATCACCAACGTTGCCGGCCTCGATGGAGCCAGGTTCATACTCGACAGTGCGCGGGACCTTCCATTCGATGTCTATTTCATGGTTCCCTCCTGTGTTCCGGCAACTCATCTGGAGACTTCCGGTGCCACTTTATCGATTGAGGATATTTCATCCGCCCTGAAGTGGAACGAATCTATCGGCCTCGGAGAGATGATGAATTTTCCCGGAGTGCTCTCTGGTGATGAATCTGTCATGACCAGGATCGGCACGGCCGATGGAATGGTGGTTGACGGCCACTCCCCAGGTGTCAGCGGCCGGGATCTGAATGCCTATATCGCTGCAGGCATCGATTCCGACCATGAGTCGACCTCCCTGGAGGAAGCCAGGGAAAAACTGAGGAAGGGCATGTACGTGATGATCCGGGAGGGTTCCTCCGAGAAGAACCTGGAAGATCTCCTCCCCCTGGTCACCGACAGAACATACAGGAGATGCCTGTTTGTAGTGGATGACAGGAACTGCGGTGATCTGCTGCGTGACGGCGAGATAGATGCTGTGGTTAGAAAGGCTGTTGCCCTCGGTCTCGATCCGGTCCGGGCGATCCAGCTGGCAACTTTCAATCCGGCTGAACGCTTCCGGCTGGCAAATGTGGGAGCACTGGCACCCGGTTATCTTGCCAACTTCTTCGTAACATCAGATCTATCGCTCCTGGAAGCTGAAATGGTCTTCCACCGCGGCAAACTTGTAGCCGAAAACGGGGCAGCACTGTTCTCCCCCCCACCCTCTGAAGGGTCTCAGGTCACTTCCATAACCAGTTCAATGAACGTAAAGCCTTTCGAACAGGAAGCACTCCGGATACCTGCCGAAGGGTGGTCCTACCCGATCATCGGCATCATTCCGGACCAGATAGTAACTGCGGCGATCGAAGCAGACCCGAAGATCGAGGATGGATATGCCATCGCCGATCCAGAGCGGGACATCCTGAAACTGGCTGTGGTCGAAAGACACAGGGCCACAGGCAACATCGGTCTGGGATTCGTCAGGGGGCTGGGACTGAAGGAGGGGGCTCTGGCATCCTCGATCGGTCACGACTCACACAACATCATTTCCGCGGGGGCCGATGACCGGGATATGTACGCGGCGATAATGGCGGTTGAGGGGATGGACGGCGGCCTGGCCGCGGTAAAAGATGGAGAAGTGATCGCCTCTCTTCCCCTGCCGATAGCCGGACTGCTGTCAGATCAGCCCCATAAAGAAGTTGTGCAGAAGCTGGAGGAACTCGAGGAGGCTGTACGTACCATGGGAAGCTCTCTCGCCGCCCCCTTTGATACCCTTTCATTCCTGGCCCTGCCGGTGATACCCGAACTGCGGCTGACCGACATGGGATTGGTGGACGTACTGCAGTTCAGACTGCTCGACTGAAATGCGGATCTGGAACATTGAATCGGGACAACAGAACCAGATACTGAACCTGAAACCTATAAGGTGATCCTGCCTTGATAAAAGCTGTTGAATGGAACGACGGTTCGATCCGGATGCTCGACCAGACACTTCTGCCTCAAAGGGAGGTCTATCTCGACCTGAGTGATTACCGGGAGATCGCTGATGCCATAACCGGAATGAAGGTTCGCGGGGCCCCGGCGATCGGCATCACCGCTGCATATGGGCTGGCCCTGGCAGCTCGGGAGATCGAAGCCGATTCGAAAGAGGAGCTGCTGAGACAACTCAAACCGGCATCTGACCTGCTTGCCTCCACCAGGCCAACCGCCGTAAACCTCTTCCGGGCACTCGAAAGGCTGAACCGTGCAGCCGAAGAAGGTGATAGTGCAGACGGGATCAAAGCAACCCTGATAGCCGAAGCGCGGGCCGTTGAGACAGAGGCCGGGGAGTCGGAAATATCACTGAGCCGACACGGTGCCGCATTAATTGAAGACGGCTTCAATGTCCTGACCCACTGCAATACGGGAGCGCTGGCATGCGGTGGATACGGCACCGCACTAGGTATCATCAAGACGGCCTGGAGAGATGGGAAGCAGATCCATGTATACGCTGATGAAACCAGACCACTGCTGCAGGGTGCGCGCCTGACTGCCTGGGAGCTTCAGAAGGAAGGAATCCCCTGCACTATCATCACCGACAGCATGGCCGGTCATTTCATGTCGAGGGGAGCGGTCGATGCCATTTTCGTCGGGGCCGATCGGATTGCCGCCAACGGCGACACCGCGAACAAGATAGGTACATACAGTCTGGCGGTTCTGGCGAAGGAGAACGGGGTACCCTTCTACGTTGCTGCACCCGCAAACACGGTGGATCTCTCCCTGGCATCGGGCGACCAGATCCCGATCGAGGAGCGGGCCCCGGGTGAGGTGCTTTCAATCGGAGAAACGCTCATAGCACCCGAAGGCAGCAGGGCTGCCAATCCGGCATTCGATGTCACTCCCAATTCCCACATATCGGCCATCATTACGGAATCTGGTATGGCAGTGAAACCATATGCGGATTCTCTTGGTGGGCTCGCAGTTGATTAGAGTGTAATCTGGCTGATGCCTTACAACATGTAACACAGGAAGTCATAAAGAGGAGGATGGAGAACAGATATGGCTGGAGCAAATATCGCTATAATCGGAGGCAGTGGTCTCTATGAAATTGAGGGTATGACCGGGATCGAGGAGGTGAAGCCCCGGACTCCTTTCGGCGAACCAGGCGATGCCATTGTGATAGGTGAACTGGATGGCAGGAGGCTCGCATTCCTGCCCAGGCACGGCCGGGGCCACCGCTTCAGCCCTGCCGAGATACCCGTCAGGGCCAATATCTTTGCACTGAAATCACTCGGAATTGAATGGATTATATCGGTCAGTGCGGTGGGCAGCCTCAAGGAGGAGATCCACCCTGTTGACCTGGTTATCCCCGATCAGATCATTGACCGCACGAAGAGCAGGGTTAACACGTTCTTCGGCGACGGCCTGGTCGCGCATCTCTCGTTTGCCGATCCCTTCTGCTCCGTACTGAGTGAAATCCTCTATCAATCCGCCATCGAGGCAGGCGCAACTGCCCACAAAGGGGGCACTTATATAGCGATGGAGGGCCCCCTCTTTTCCACAAAAGCCGAATCGAACCTGTACAGGTCGTGGGAAGCAGACATTATCGGCATGACCGCCCTGCCGGAAGCCAAGCTGGCCAGGGAAGCCGAGATCTGCTATGCAACACTGGCCTGCGTCACCGACTATGACACCTGGCATGAAACGGAAGAATCGGTTACGATCGATGTCGCGATCGCGAACCTGCTCAAGAATGTCGAAACAGCCAAGAAGATCGTAGCGCTTGTCGCTGCACAGATACCGGACGGACGCGACTGCGAATGCGCATCGGCTCTTGAGAGAGGAATCATCACCGCACCAGATCTGATCCCTGACAAGATGAAGAAGGATCTTGACCTGCTTATCGGAAAATACGTGAAGTAATGGATGCTGAACTGGGCATACTGGTTGAACTGTCACATCACCTGGGAGATCCAACCCGTAACTATGTGGTCCTATGTGAAGGAAACGTTTCGGTCAGGGCAGATGCTGGTTCATTCTGGATAAATGCCAGCGGAATAGAACTGTGTACCACCGTTCGTGAATCTTTCGTCAGAGTGGACTGTGAGCGGGCACTCTCGATCCTGGATGAGGGGGAGAAGAGCGAGGAAGAGGTCAGAGAGCTGTTGACCAATGCCATGATAGATCCTCTTCCCACTACAGATTTACCCCGGTTATTAACTCCTTCGATCGAAACAATAACACACGCACTCTGCTACCGATCAGCCGAGGTCAACTTCGTCGCCCACACACACCCTCCCGTCCTCCGTGATGTGAATTACCCGTCTTATGGGGAAACCTTTGCGATCGAAGAGGAGCTCCAGGAGAGACTTGGAACCGAACTGATTCCCCTGGTGATCCCGCCTTCCGATCCGGGCCTTCCACTGGCCCGTCTCATACAGAAACACCTGAACCTCTACTTTGACAGGCAGACCGGCCGGCCCGGAATCATCCTGCTTCAGGATCACGGTCTGATAGCAGCCGGTACCACGGCAGAAGAGGTCGGGCAGCTGACCGCTCTCGTCGTTGCTGCCGCCCGCGGTCAGGCAACAACCGGTCGAACAATGGATGGAGGCGCATCATGTTGAGACATCTTCCCGCTCTTGGATTCGCCGGCCTGTTGATAGTCGCAGGCAATGCGTGTGGATCGAATTATTCGGGTCCCCCGGCCGATCTGGTGGTTATGAACGCCAGGGTTCTGACGGTCGATAAGGAGAATCCCATGGCCCAGGCCGTTGCCGTGATCGGCGAAGAGATAATCGCCGTTACCAGCAACAGCGGCATCAGGAAATACATCGAAGAGGGCACCACCGAGGTGATAGATGCCGGTGGCAGACTAATGATCCCCGGCTTCAATGATGCGCATGCTCATTTCAGGCCCCTCAATCCCGACTACATCGACCTGCGATACATCACAGATCCGAAAATCATCACCGAGAGAGTCAGAGAGAGGGTCGCACAGGTCGGGCCGGGTGAGCTGATCACCGGCGGTCGCTGGGAACACGAAATGTTCGACGATTCGAAGTGGCCGACCAAGGAACTGCTCGACAGCGTTGCCCCAAACAATCCGGTCGCACTGAGCCGTGCCGACGGTCACTCGGTACTGGTCAACAGCTACATCCTGCGAGCATCGGGCATTACCAACGACACTCCCGACCCCCCGGGTGGAGAGATCCAGAGAGATCCGGTGACGGGTGAAGCCACCGGCATCTTCAAGGAATCTGCAAAAAGGCTCCTTAACTATGGTGCTGTACGGGTCAGGCGTACGGCCGAGGAACAGGAACAGCGCACAAGGCAGGGATGGGACGCCATGCTCGAGCTCACCAGGAGCCTTGGAGTTACCAGCATTCAGCATCCGGGTGGAGGGAATGCCGAGACATACCAGAGGATGATGGATGAGGGAAGGCTTACCGTTCGGGTTGATGTCGCGGGACGGCTCACAGACAACGAAGATAGGCTGCGCCAGTTCGATGAGTTAAGACGGAGGTATCCACGGGAGGGCAACTGGATCCGCTTCGGGTACCTGAAGGGATTCATCGATGGAACCCTCGGTTCGGCAACCATGATGGTATTCAAGCCGTTCGAGGATGAACCGGATAAAACCGGCCTGCCGCAGATGACCTACGAAGAACTGGAAAGTGCCGTGGTGGCATCCGACGCCATGGGCCTCCAGATCGGCATCCACGCTATCGGTCCCAAAGCCAACTACTGGATCCTGAACGCTTTTGAGACCGCCCGGATCGTGAACGGTGTACGCGACAGCCGTCACCGCAGCGAGCACGCACAGATCCTCATCGACAGCGACATTCCGCGCTTTGCCGAGCTGGGTGTGATCGCCTCGATGCAGCCTACCCACTGCATCACCGACAAGAGGTTCTGTGAAAAAAGGATCGGTACCGAACGCAGCCGAGGTGCCTACGCCTGGCGCAGCCTGCTTGATGCCGGGGCCAGGATCGCTTTCGGAACCGATTACTCTGTAGAACCACTCGATCCGATGGAGGGACTTTACGCAGCGGTAACCAGGAAAGATCGCATGGGTGAAGAGGGTGACGGCTGGTTCCCCGACCAGAAACTGACGATGGAAGAGGCCATCGAACTGTACACGCTTGGCGCCTCCTACGCACAGTTCATGGAAGACCGCAAGGGTATGATTAAAGAGGGTTACCTGGCCGACATGGTGATCGTGAACCAGGATCTTCTTTCCCTGCCAGAGGAAGAGATCATGAAGACGAAGGTGGACTTCACCATCGTGGGCGGCAGGGTCATCTTCGAACGGGTGGTCCGGTAACCGGCGTAACTGGCAGGAGACCGGAAGTAATTCTTTGACAGAAGCCTGGAGGGTGCGCCCCGAACCTACCTGGTTCCCCTCGCCTTCCAGGTTTTTATATCTATAACTTCACCATCGAGTGCAAAGGCCCGCATGGTGCAGGTGTCACCGTTGACTTCGAAAAGGCAATAGTGCAGCGCCGACGCAAAGATTACTGAATGAGGATTCTGTCTCTCTGCATCTTCCTGTTTAGCATAAGAGGGGGCCCCTCCCCCACCCGCGATAATTACTGATACTCCGCCTGGCGGTTCCGATCGTTCATAGGTGTGATCGTGTCCGGCAATCATTGCCGTTGCCTGGTATTTCTCGAGTAGCGGCATGACTACGTCTCTGCTCTCCCGGACGGTACGCTCATCGGGTATGCCATCCTCGTCAACTCTGCCGTGCCTGGCTGATGACCATGCAGGGTAATGCATTGCCAGGAATATGAACCTGGCATTCGATCCTGCCAGCACCTCTTCCAGCCACTCCTCATTGTCGCTTCCGGCCGACCAGTCCTGCTGTCCGTCAATGCCGATGAGCAGTACACCCTTCTTCTCCTGGTACCAGTTATGAGCTCTGCCATCCTCCGAAGGACTGTAAAGCAGTTCATCAAATAGTGGAGCCTGTCGCTCATGATTGCCGATCACGGCATATACAGGCCTGCTGCTCAACAGGGAGCTCGCAGGTGCCCAGAACTGCTCATCCCATTCCCAGTCCCGTTCACCGGAAGTAACCAGATCTCCCAAGTGGATCATCAGTTCCGCTTCCGCTCCTGCAATTGCATCTGCTGCTGTCTTCCATCTCTCGGGATATGTCCGGCTGTCACCTGTAGCGATGAACCTGAAATTGTCTCCTGCAGGGAAATCCGGACTCAATTCGAATTCCACCAGATGGCCGTCCCGCTCAGCCGCCAGAACATATTTGACCGGTTCTTCAGATCGATCAATGGGACGAGGAACGCGGAGCCTGTGAATGAGACCTGTTTCGGAGGTGGCGAGATACTCAATCCGCCCACCAGCGCCCGATGTACCCGGCACCTCTGATCGGTAGACAAAGACATTCGCGGGCATGTTGGTTCTGCATGTAACCGTGAAATAATCACTGTCGTAAGCGCCAAGTATCGGACCTGTCTGGAACCGGAGATCACTGCTCCTCAGTGGTATCAGCTTCATATCAAGAGAAAGTGTCATGCTTTCCTCTGAGGAACTGTTCCTTACATTCACCTCACCCGTGAGGCTGTTCAGACCACTTCTCAGGATGCCGGCGTCGATGGCAGGAATGGTGCGGTAGGCCATACCTTCGAGCGGTATCCCAATCGGCTTGCCGTTTATGGAAAACTTTATCCTGCGGCTGTCCAGTGTTCCGCCAGGTGTGAATTCCAGAAAGGAGTAAGGTGACTCATTACCGAAAGATAAATCAATTGCCTGATAATATGTAAAGGTGG
>CAZWVF010000035.1:0-27421 GCA_964637695.1 uncultured Gemmatimonadota bacterium
GATTGTTTTCCGTCGTCCATGCGATCAGTACAACTGCATGTTCTGGTACCTGTAACAATCTGATCTGCAATCGCTCATATCATCATCATTTGTACTTTCACTGCGGGATTGAAGGTAGTACAAACCATATAAAGGAGAAAAATGTCTGAAATTGTGATTTCCTTCACTAGTAGCTCTTAATTATAGTATGTGTGAGTCAGCGAGGATCCCAGGAGACACGGAGTACCGGCACAATGACAGACGTTCCATACGAACCTGATCTGGATTCTGAAACACCTCTACCCGAGGGTGCCGGCACGCCCGATCCAGCAGAGTCGACTGAACCGGATCAGGATCGCATCCGCAGCTACCCCAAGTATGTCTACAATCCGATCAGTCTCGTTGGATTAGCTCTGGCAGTAGCCGCCCTCTTCGCGATTTTACTCGTCTTCGCAGTGGATGTTACCTCGGAAGAACCGAGTCCATACATCGGTATCTTCGGTTTCGCGGTTCTGCCGATTCCCCTGATAATAGGCCTGATTCTGATCCCGGTCGGGATGTGGGTAGAGTGGCGAAAAGAACAGAGAGCTGACGCCGGGGAGTATGTCCTCCCCACTCTCGATATGAATGATGCGTCACACAGAAGGATGTTCCTGACCTTTGTGACAGGCACGATACTGCTGCTCTTCCTGACGGCTGGTGGTTCGTATAAAGTCTATGAATACACAGAATCTGTTCCCTTCTGCGGTGAGTTGTGTCACGAAGTCATGTACCCTGAGTACGTAACCTACATGAACGGACCACACGCGCGCGTAAAGTGTGTCGAGTGTCATATCGGTGAGGGTGCAGAGTGGTACGTACGCTCCAAGATCTCCGGCGCCTACCAGTTCTACAGCGTTCTTTTCAACAAATACGCACAACCTATTCCGACTCCTATCGAAAACCTTCGGCCGGCGCGCGAGACATGTGAAAAATGCCACTGGCCTGCCAAGTTCCACGGCGATCAGATGTGGACCGTATTCAGGTATCTGAAGGATGAAGAGAACACGCGATGGGTGATACAACTTGTCATGAAGACCGGTGGTGCCGACAAGACAACAGGACTGATCCACGGTATCCACTGGCATATAGCCCAGAAAGTGGAATACATCTCTTCAGACAGCACCCGGACCGAAATACGTGAAGTCAGGCATCAACTGGAGGATGGCTCGACCGAGACCTACAAGTCGATGTTCAATCCTCTCGATGAAGAGGAATCGAGCAATCTGTCAGAGGAGGAGATCCGGGTACTCGACTGCATGGACTGTCACAACCGTCCCTCTCACCAGTATCTCTCTCCACGCCGTGCAATGGACTACGGCCTGGAGGTCAACCTGCTGCCGCGCGATCTACCCTACCTGAAAAGGGAGGGAACCAATCTTCTCGCTGCCGAATACGCCACAGAAGAAGAGGCTCTGGCTGCAATCGAGGCGGGATTGACCGGCTTCTACCAGGAAAACTACCCTGAACTGAATGGGCCATCTCAGGATGATATCACCAGAGCGATTGCCGGTGTCCAGCAGCTTTACTCCCAGAATTTCTTCCCTGCCATGAAAGTAAAGTGGAGCGCTTATCCGACTCATATCGGCCACCTGGAGTTTTCCGGATGCTTTCGCTGTCACAATGGTATGATGGCGACAGATGAGGGTAAGGTCATCCGGAACGACTGCAACCTCTGTCATACGATAATCGCGCAGGGCCCCGATGCGAATATTACAGACAGCGGCGTTGATCCCGGCGAGTTCAGGCACCCGGAGGATATCTACGAAGCGTGGCGCGACATGGCCTGCAGTGAATGCCACACGGGCGGAAAGTATTTCTAGAGGAAAGATAATGCGCACAGCCAGAGTCATACAGATTGCCGGTGTACTCCTGTTCCTGGCCGTGACTGCTTCTGATGCCCTGGCCCAGGAGAACGATCTCTGCATGATGTGCCACGGGGATATCTCTGTTTTTGAAGGCTATGAAAACGCCGAGACACTGGCGGTTGACCAGGATGAGTTTGCAGGTTCGGCACACGGCACGGCGGCAATCAACTGTGTTGATTGTCACATGGATCTGGCCGGTTTTGAGGACTTCCCTCACGCAGAGACACTGGAACCGGTGATGTGTGCGATGTGCCACGACCAGCAGGCGCTGGATCACAATGCGTCTCTGCATGGCCAGGCACAGGCGAGAGGTGACGAGTTGGCTCCGTCGTGTTCGGATTGCCACGGCAGTCACGACATTCTCTCACATCTGGATGAGAATTCTCCGACCTACATTATGAACATCCCTGTCCTGTGCGGGGAATGTCACCACGAGGGAACACCTGTATCCAGGATGCGGAACATACCGCAGGATCAGATACTGGAGAACTATTCACTTTCGATCCACGGCATTGGCCTGTATCAGCAGGGACTCACGGTAACTGCAGTCTGTACCTCGTGCCACACTTCTCACAGGATCCTTCCGCACACAAATCCTGAATCGAGCATACACAGGGATAACGTGGCCGAGACCTGCACGCAGTGCCATGCCCAGATCGAACGAGTTCACAGGAAGGTGATAGAAGGACACCTCTGGGAGACAGAACCGAACATGATCCCGGCTTGTGTCGAATGTCATTCACCGCACAAAATCCGCCGTGTCTTCTACACTGCAGGTTCTGCCAACAGGGACTGTCTCAGCTGTCATGACGATGAAAACCTGGCAATGCAGAAAGAGGGAGAGACCATTCCCCTCTTCGTGGACGAACAGGCCTACAACTCGTCCAGCCATTCCGGTACCGCCTGCGCGCAGTGCCACACCGAGGTCACCTCATCCAAGGTGCGTCCCTGCGAAACGATAAACACTGCCGTTGACTGCAGCATCTGCCACCAGGATGAAGTTGAGCAGTACACGACAGGCATGCACGGCCGGCTGGCCGCCGAAGGCCACTCAGAAGCACCTGTATGCCTCGATTGTCATGACGATCATGCAACTATGAGCAAGCTTCTCCCGACTTCTCCGACTTTCCCACGCAATGTTCCCGCCCTGTGCGCTCGATGCCATCGTGAAGGAGAGGTAGCCGCGGTCAGGAGGCATTCAGAGATACCGCATATAGTCGCCAGTTACGAAATGAGCATCCACGGCACGGGACTGTTTGAAAGCGGCCTCGTGGTTACCGCGACCTGTTCCAGCTGTCACACCGCTCACAAACCCCTGCCTCCCGACGATCCGGAGTCGAGCATTCATCCAGATAATGTCGCCGACACCTGCGGCAGATGTCACCATGGCATTGAAGAGCAGTTCAAGATGAGCATCCACTGGCCGGAGAATTCCGATGTGGAGGATCACTCTAAACTGCCTACATGCGATGATTGTCACACATCCCATAACATCAGCAGAACCGACAGGGCAGACTTCAGGCTGACCATGATGGACCAGTGCGGGAGGTGTCACACGGAGGAGTCAGAGACCTTCTTCGACACCTACCACGGTAAAGTTTCCCGTCTGGGTGATGCCGGGGCTGCCAAGTGTTACGACTGCCACGGCACTCATAACATTCTCCCGGTAGCGGCGCCGGCTTCCACTCTGAGCCGGCGGAATATCGTCAGGACGTGCTCCGAATGCCATCCGGCGGCTAACAGGAAGTTCACCGGATATCTGACACACGCAACACACCATGATCCGGACAAATACCCTTATCTATGGCTGGCATTCTGGAGTATGACTCTGCTGCTGGTAGGCACTCTTACATTTGCCATGTTCCATACACTGGCATGGCTTTACCGTCTCTGGCGCTCACCCGAGTACAGGATACAGCACAGACCGCAACCTGGTGAGAAACTGTATAGACGTTTTACAACCTTCCAGCGCACCCTTCACGCGGTGATGATGATAGTTTTTATAACTCTGGCCCTTACGGGCATGGCGCTGAAGTTCTCCTATATGAAATGGGCACAGATCACCTCGAACCTGCTCGGTGGCTTTGATTCGATGGGTCTGCTGCACCGGATGGGAGCAACGGTTCTGATAGTGATCTTCCTGATCCATCTGTGGGATGTGAGAAAACAGAAGAAGAGTCAGGGAATAAGCTGGAAACAGTTCATTCTCTCGAAGAACTCGATGCTTTTCAGCAGGACAGACGGCAGACAGCTTATACAGTCCCTCAAGTGGTTCTTCGGCAAGGGCCCCAGACCGAAATACGACAGGTTCACCTACTGGGAGAGGTTCGACTATTTTGCCGTTTTCTGGGGGATGGTCATAATCGGATCGACAGGACTCATCCTCTGGTTCCCCGAGTTCTTCACGATCATCATTCCGGGCCAGGCTGTGAACGTGGCCACCATCATCCACAGCGATGAGGCCCTGCTGGCAGTGGGCTTCATCTTCACCGTCCACTTCTTCAACACCCATTTCCGGCTCGACAAGTTCCCGATGGACCCTGTCATGTTCACCGGCCGGATCTCAGTTGAGGAACTGAAGCACGACAAACCGGGTGAGTATGAGGATCTGGTAGCCAGCGGCAGACTGGATGATCACCTGGTTGAACCGTACCCGCCCAACGTGGAAAAAGGGATGAAGATCTTCGGATTCACTGCCCTCGGACTCGGTCTGATAATTATCTTCCTGATCATTTTCACGATGCTTTTCTGGTACCGGTAAAGAAATCTTTACAAGTGTGAAAAGTTTCACTATATAGTCAGGACAGCGCCCAACTGCTTGACTGAATCTTCCAGTTCATTTGGAGAGACACATCATGCACATCCCTGTTCAAGCGCACAGGATCATCCTCCCGGTAATCTTATCTTTCATTCTGCAGGGCATCGGCTCTCCTGCCCGGGCACAGGACAACGAGATGTGTCTCATGTGCCATTCCGAGGGTTCCATTTTTGAAGGCATGGAGAATGCGGACCGGCTGGTTGTTACTCAGGAGCAGATGGATGGGTCCATACACGGCATGCTGGGGATAACCTGTGTTGACTGCCACCAGGATCTGATGGGTTTTGAGGACTATCCGCATGCCGAAGAACTGGCAGCGGTCAACTGTTCGATGTGCCATGATGACGTCGCTGAAACATACAACTCCAGTCTTCACGGCTATGCTTTGGCTCGTGGCTTTGACCGAGCCCCGACCTGTGCAAGCTGCCATGGTTCTCACGATATTTTGCCCGTTTCAGATCCGGAATCGAGAGTCAACCATGCGAACGTCCAGATAACGTGCGCCAGATGTCACGGAACATCCGGGTTGCTCACAAACGAGCTCGTTAAACTGCCGCAACCATTCGCGGCCTATGCACAGTCGATTCACGGCGTCAATGTCCTGGGTGGACTTGGCGGGGCCGCAACCTGCACCGACTGTCACAGCACCCACAATCTTAAAGGTCCGGCAGATCCCGAATCGATGATCAATCCACTGAACGTTTCGGCAACTTGCGGCCGGTGTCACTCCGATGTCCAGGAAGAATACGACAGGTCGATCCACGGGCTGGCGCTTATGGCCGGTGTGGCCGACAGTCCGACCTGCAATGACTGCCACGGAGAGCACCTTATACTATCACCCAGGGATGACGAAGCGACAACACATGCCGGCAAAATTGCAACCGAAACCTGCGGCAACTGCCACGACGATCCTGCGATTATCTCCAAGTACAGCCTGCAGGCAGGTGTCATCGGATCGTACACCGACAGCTACCACGGGTGGACCGCACAGAGGGGTTATGAAAATGCGGCCACCTGTGTAAGCTGCCATACGGCACATCTTGTTCTTCCTGCAGCAGCGCCTGAATCTTCAATCCATGCCGACAATCTGGTGGCAACGTGCCAGACCTGCCATCCCGACGCAACCGAGCCCTTCGTGCACAGCTACACTCACGCTGAAACTTCGATAACCACCAATCCGATCGACCGTGTCATAAGAATCTTCTATATCCTGCTGATCGCATTCACTATCGGTGGTATGGGATTGCACAACCTGATTATCCTCATCCACTACTTGAGGAAGAAGAAGAAAGAAATCAAGACAGAGGAATCGATCACCCGGCTCGACCGCCTGCAGATCGTCCAGCACATGGCGCTGCTGATCTCTTTTATCGGACTGGTAATAACGGGCTTTGCGCTGCGGTCCCCTGACGCTGGATGGGTTCAGCTGCTGGTCAAACTCGGCATGACAGAACCCGGCAGGGCATTCCTGCACAGAGTGTTTGCAGTGGTGATGCTGGGAACATCCTTCCACCACCTTTACTACATCTTCTTCAACAGGAGAGGGAAAGAAGAATTCAATGCCATGCTGCCTGCCTTCCGCGATATTACTGACGTTAAAACCACCATGTGGTACTATCTCGGATTCAGCAAGGAAAAGCCGAGACACGGCCGCTACGATTACACACAGAAAGCCGAATACTGGGCCCTGATATGGGGAACGGTTGTAATGGCCCTCACCGGTTTCGTGCTCTGGTTCCCGGAGACGGCAGTCAAGGTGTTCCCGTCGTGGATCGTGACGGCATCTCAGACCATTCACTATTACGAAGCATGGCTGGCCACGCTTGCGATCATCGTATGGCACTTCTTCTTCGTAATCTTCTACCCCGGCGAGTACCCGATGAACTGGGCCTGGATCACAGGCAAGATGACCAGGAGAGCTGTTCGGGAACACCATGCCCGCTGGTACGAAGAAGAACTTGCGGATGACTTCAACGATCTTGAAGCGATTACAGAGCAGAGCGAAGAATAATATTCGAGCCGGCATTGATTCTCTGGTTGTCTGCCGGGTTTAACCGGATATGATTTGTGTTCCATGCTTCAGCTGAACGTAGAATCACTCCACAAGCGTTACGGCGTCCGCCGTGTGCTTTCTGACTTCAACCTTGAGGTCCATGCCGGCAGTGTGCTTGTAATTACAGGTCCAAACGGAGTGGGCAAGAGCACCCTTCTGCGATGCATAGCAGGTCTTGAAAGGCCGAGCAGCGGCCGCGTTCGCTGGATTGAGGATGGGATCGAATGGGATGCCGCCAGACGTCGCAGAGGGTTGGGTTTTCTGAGCCCGGAGATGGCGCTCTACGAGGAATTGACGGGAAAAGAGAACCTGCTGTTCTTCGGCAGCCTTCTTGGGCTCCGGCACAGCGATCAGGCCGTGGAAGATATCCTGGAGAGGGTCGGCCTGCAGGGTCGTGGTGACGACCAGGTCAGCGGTTATTCTTCCGGAATGAAACAGCGCCTGAAATGGGCCTTCGCGCTGCAGGGTGAACCCGACGCTCTCGTACTTGACGAACCTGGTATTACGCTCGACCGCGACGGATTCATTCTCTCCGGTGACCTGGTTCGAAGTTCCAGCGAGCGTGGCGTCCTCGTAATCATCGCTACCAACGATACTCGTGAGATAGAACTGGGAAACGAACGTGTCGACCTCGGCTGAGCGCAACGACGGGTGGATCAGGCAGGCGTGGGCCGTACTGACAAAGGACCTGCTCACAGAGGTCAGAGTGGCAGCAGCTTCCACTGCGGTTGGCATGTTCGCCCTGGTGACTCTCGCCGTTGTATCCTATGCAGTCGGCAGTACCGCTCTGGATCCCGTCCTCGAAGCCGGCCTGCTGTGGATTGTTCTCTTCTTCTCCTCCAGTGTCGGACTCTCGCGCACCTTCGTCAAAGAGGAAGAGACGAAGACCGCGCTCGCTCTGAGACTTACTGCAAATCCTTCCGTCGTATTCGGCGGGAAGCTGGCCTTCAACTGCCTGCTGATGCTCCTGCTCGCAATCCTGCTGGTGCCCCTCTATATCATGCTGATGTCGGTATCGGTCCCCTCCCCTTTCCTCTTTATCGCCGTTCTCGGTGTCGGGTTGCTGGGGCTGGCGGGAGGCTCCACAATCATATCAGCGATAATCTCCAAGGTACGTGTCAAGGGACCTCTCTTCGGCGCGCTGACATTCCCGGTACTGCTCCCCCTGCTGATGCTTCTCGTCAGAACAACCACCTTCGCTTTCGAGGGGGGTACATGGGAACAGGTTTCAAGGGACCTGCTGGGCCTTCTGGGATTTGCAGGAGCAATGATAACTGCTTCGTTTCTGCTTTTTGACAGCGTCTGGGAAAGTTAGTTTCCCTAAGCAGTACCCATCCGGAAAACCCTGCAGCAAAGGAGTGCAGGTTTGACACCTGCCGGGAATCAAAAAAAGAATATCCGCTGGTGGCAGATTCTCATCGGAGTCTGGATAGCGGTCCATGCCTGGGCGGCGTTCAACTGGATCCCTCCTTCCATGAACCTGGGAGAGACCAGCCGTATCGCCTGGTTCCACATTCCGGTTGCATGGATCTGCGTACTCGCATTTACGACAGCGATGGTATGCTCGATCGGGTATCTGAAGAGCCGGAATCTGAAATGGGATGACCGGGCCGTCTCTGCAGCGGAAATCGGCCTTCTCTTTGCACTGCTGGCCACCATAAGCGGGGCCATGTGGGCGAAAAAAGCGTGGGGAGTTTTCTGGAATTGGGATCCGCGGGAAACGAGCATCATAGTACTGCTGCTTATCTACGGGGCCTACTTCGCCCTGAGATCGGCCGTGGAGGATCCCGAACGACGGGCGGTTCTCGGAAGTGTCTACAACATCGTCGCCTTCATCACCGTCCCTTACCTGGTATTCGTAGTTCCCAGGATAATGGCCAGTCTCCATCCAGATCCCATCATCAACACCGGTGGAGGAGGAGGGATGGACGGTGACATGCGGATGGTCCTTTTTTCAGGGCTGATCGGTCAGACAATGTTCTTCTTCTGGATATTCAATATCGGCACCCGCCTGCGAAGAATTGCACGGGAGGTAATTGATGAGTGATCTGATGTATGCATCCATTGTGATTGTGATTATCTGGGCAGGGATCTTCCTGTGGGTCTTCAGGCTGGACCGGAGGCTGCACAACCTCGAAAAAACACTGGCCGGCAAGTCCCGGACCGCAGAAAGGTCACAATCAGAAATCGATACAGAGGCTGATACAGCTTCCGAATAATCTGGACTGATACAGGAATGAAAAAGAGCAGAATAATAATCGGAGTAATAGCACTGGCTGGATTCTCATACCTGGGCCTCAGCGCTTTCCAGCAGACCCTTACCCCCTATATGAGCTTTGCCGAAGCCCGTGCGGCAGAGGGGAAAAGCGTACAGATAACCGGCGACCTGAGGGAAGACCGGCTCTCATGGTACAGTGACGATGAAAGCCGAACCTTCCTTTTCTACATGATCGAGTCAGACACAGGCGACACTTTTCTGATCGCCTACGACGGCGTAAAGCCCTCTACCTTCGATGATGCCATCGGGATCGTTGCCATGGGAACTTTCGACGGAACTCGTTTTCAGGCCGACCAGGTCCTTACCAAGTGCCCCAGCAAATATGAAGGACAGGATCCTGACGAACACGACCGGGCAGAAGAAAGCAAGTAACTCACCCACTAGTGCCCTGTCACGCGACAACCGTCGCATTCGACCGGCGCCGAATCCCGACCGGCAGCGTTCCACCTCCTCGCCATAGCCACCGCTATGCCTCGTCGCCGCGCCTTGCAGGGCCGGGCCCGGCATCACTCTCGGTGCCGATGTTTGTCACCTGACATGACACCAGGAGCCTGTTCGCGGAAACCACCGGATAATCATTGAGATCCATCCGGATCTCAAGCACCGGTCTGCGTGAGAGATAAGCAGAGTGAGAGCAGGCATTTAAATGACACGGGTCCCCGCCCTTTCGAGCAGGGACCCGCTGTCATGCGTAACGCCTGAAAAGACGTCTATTACTCAACTGCAGGCGATCAGCGTTCCCCCGGCATCAGCATGTACGCGCCGGCAACGTCGTTACCGGTCAGGTACTTGTACGACTGCTGGAGAAGCTGGACCGTGAAGGCCGCGTTGTGAACACCATTGCTCTGATCGTACTCAACAGCCAGCAGGTTGAACGCAGCGCCTCTGATCTGTGACGGCCACCAGACACCATTGGCGTTCACCGTGTCCCACACACCATCGGTACTGTCGCGACCGACCACAGTTTTCAGCCCGAGTGTAGTAAGGCTGTCGATGCCGGTTGCGATGATCGCATTCTCCAGAACAGTCCTCAGACCGGTGACTTCGCTCTGGACTCCTTCAATGGTGCCGTCACCGTCAAAATCCTCCTTGGCGATAACATCATCAAAGGTAGTCAGTACACCGTGGCACGGCTCGCATGCTTCAACATCCGGCTCGTATGCATGTTCGGACGTTAGGGGGTTGCCGTACTGGTTTACCCCGTCGTGTCCGACCATGTGACACGACACACAAGAGTCTTCTATCTGCATGTGCTGCGTGCTGGACCAGGTAAATGCTCCATTCCAGACGTCAAAGAAGACCTCCGGATAGAGGAACGCTCCCTGGTTGCCATGGTGTGGTCCGAAGTGAGAAGAACCGGTACTTACCTGATCCGCAACATCAGTCACACTGCGTCGACCGGTGTGGCAGCCCAGACAGAGATTGCCCAGTCCACCGTCGGTGACGACGTCTCCATAAGGTGTAGTTACACCCGCGGGATATGTGCGGACAAGGTGTTCGTTGGTGTTGTCGTGGGGATCATGACAGGTAACGCAGTTGATCGAAGCGAACGTGGTGTCGGAAGACGCTGCTCCCGATACCTCTTCGACATAACCCTGCCCGGTGTGACACCTGTAACCACAACCCGAGTAATAAGAGCCTTCGTAGATTGTGGTACCGACGTTATGGTTGTGAACTTCCCAGTCGGCCCAGGTGTTGTTCCTGGAACTGACGTGGCAGCCCGCACACTGATCTTCCACGTTCGACACAGTGATATCATCGGCGCTCTGGCTGGCGATGTGAGCGCTGCCGGGACCGTGACAGTTTTCGCACTGAATGCCTTCGAGTTCGGAGACCGGGTTCTCGTCGTATCCGCCGTTGTCTATCGAGGTGTCGTTACCAACTGTGTGACAACGGTAGCAGTAGGATGAGAATCCGTCGCCTTCCTCTTCTTTCTTCCTGTCGAAGGCGGTGGCGTGGTTGGTAGCTTCAAACGCGGTTACCACAGATGAGTGACAAACGCAGGATTGCATACCAACGTAGTACGGCTGGACCGCGGGCACGTAGACTTCAACACCGACGTCACGAGAACCGGTTGTGATGGCCTGACCATCATCAACTTCCAGATTGATGGTCACGACCCCGACATCATCGGGGGCCGTCCATGTTACGGTGTCATCGTCAGTGGCGCTGAACGTACCGCTGAGTGCGCTCCACTCGTAGTTAATCGCATCACCATCTTCGTCAGTGACAACGGCAATCAGTGTTACCGTGCCACCACGATTGATCATGGTGTCCGGAGAAGCAGTAATAGAGGCAATCACAGGTGCATAGTTATCCGGTTCAGCGACCTTGTCTTCCTCACAGCCCATCAGGCCGAAGGAAGAGACCGCCATCACCAGGATACCTGTCAACCAGTATTGTTTCTTGCTGTGCATGAGTCCTCATTCATATGTTACATGGTGAGAATTTACTACCTCCGATCGGTACTGCCTCCCGGCACGGTTTTGATTGCACCGGCAGGCATATACGGTCGAATTCATTATAAGTATTACGTGAATGTATTCACAATAGGAAATCGGGTCTGATTATCTTTATTTATCTGTTCAGCTGAAAAAGCGGTATAACTGCCTCAACATACATCCAGTGTCATGTCACGCAGCACTAACTTTTCAGTTGAAGGTCCCGCCTCCATACGGCCAGCCCGCCACCCAGAAGAACCAGGATCACTCCAAACCAGAGAATACTCATCAGCGGCTTAATACTGAGTTCCACCGTGAGAATTCCACCAATACTCCGGTTATCCAGGGACGTGGAGCCGCCGCTGAACAGCAGTGTAACTGTACCAAGGTCGGCATTAAGGGACTGCAGGCGCACCTGCTGATCACTCTCCCACGGCAGTGCCACGGCAGGTTGAGCAGCAGTACCTCCAAATGCCATCCTCGGAACTATGGTTTCACTGGCTCCGTCGCGGTCCACTCTGACGCGGGCACCGATCGAACCGTCGGTTTCCTGCATTCCACTTTCATCTGTATGGCCGCCCATGTCGTATTCTTCGAAAGTGAGAGTGAAGCTGTTGAATTCGGCGCTTTCACCCTTGGCCAGAGTGACGAGTTCCCCGGTACCGGCTACTGCCTGCTCCGGAGGCAGATATTGAGCGGGAGCAATATACAGGTCACTCGTAAGACTGCGTTCAATATGGGGTTCGGCCCGCCAGTGCATCTGCCCCCCACCGTACTGCTGATATAATTTCGGATAAGTCTCCTTAAGAGTCGAAGAACCGGGAGCCTTCATTGTAACAACCGCGGAGCGCTTTTCACCCGGTTCCGGCCTCCAGCCGGTAAAAGAAAGTTCATACCCCTGAACCATTGTCGGGGTCTGGTATATGAGATCCGCCTTCTGCTTGCTGCCCGTGGTTGAGGCTATTATCGCGATCAGCATCAGGCTCGCTCCAAGATGTGAAATGGGTCCGCCGGCGGCACGCCAGCTCTGCCGGCTCAGTGTGTCGATCAGTTTCACGACGCTGACTATCAGGGCAAAGCTGCTGCCTCCGACAAAGAGAATGAGAAGCAGACCACTGACTCCCATAAGGAACGCAACAACCATTCCTGCCAGTGCACCTGCTGTCGATGCCCACAAAGTCACCTTGTCAGTGGAACCCATCCCCTTCCACGGCATCAGTACTGAGATCCCTAAACTGAAAGCCAGAAGGATTCCGAGAGGAAGTGTGGTTCTGCCATAAAATGAGATGTCCACGGCGGCACCCTCACCGCCGGACAGCCGGCTGAAGATCGGAGCTGAGGTACCCAGTCCTATCACTGCCGTCAACATGATCAGCACAATGGTACCAACTACCAGCAGAACCTCGCGGCTGAAGACCGGTTCGTCCAGTTTCTCACCAATGACCTGCTCTTTCACCGCGTAGAGTTTGAAAGATCCGTAAATCACAATGCTGAACACCCAGAGACCCAGCCAGGTGCCCACGACGCTTGCACCAAATGTGTGAACACTGGCCCCTTCCAGAACACCGCTTCTGGTCAGGAATGTCGAATAGATAACCAGGCCGAAGGTGACGACCGCCAGCATGACATTGGTTTTTGCCAGCTTGTTGCGTGTCTGCTGCAGCAGGAGACCGTGGAAAAGCGCTGTGCCCGTCAACCATGGGAGCAGTGAAGCATTCTCGACAGGATCCCATCCCCACCATCCACCCCACCCCAGCACCTCGTAGGCCCAGTAGCCACCCATGATGACACCCATCCCCAGGGTCAGCCAGCCGAGCAGAGCCCACGGCAGAGCCTGGCGAACCCACTCGTTCTTGTTGTCGCGTGTCAGACCCACAAGAGCAAAACAGAACGGCACGGCCATGGCTGCATAACCTATGAACGTGACAGGAGGATGAATGGCCATCCACGGATTACGAAGCAGCGGCATCATGCCGGCACCTTCGGTAACCACTCTCGCACTCACGCTGAATGGCCCGCTGATAATAGTCAGCAGCACAAGTGCGATTGCCGAGGGAAGATAGATCCGCAATACCGGAGCTTCCCACTCTCCGTTGCGTGAACACAGGATATATCCAAAGAAAGCGGCGATCAGTGCCCACAGGAGGAAACTGCCCTCCTGACCCGCCCAGAAGGCAGAGACGACGTACAGGGCCGGAAGATCGTTGCTGGCGTATGAGTAAATGTAGTCAACCGTATATTCTCTGGCGAAAAGAAGCGCCAGCAGTGATGCACTCGCTACCAGCAGCGAGATCCCGGCAACCGCAACCGCTCTTCTGGCATTCCCGGTTTCTCCGATCGAACCAGGTTTGACTCCCCGGTAAAGAAGGAAGGCGGCTATGTAGGCCAGAAGGGCCACGATCAATGCAAGTGAACCCAGAGTGGGCAGCATGGCAGTCATCAAAACAGCTCCTGAATGTTGAGAGCGGGCAGCCGCAAGCCGTCTGCCCGCCTGTACTTATCAATGTGAATTGTGTTCTGTTTCAGAATCCCCGGCTCAGTCCGACAGTGATGAGAGATCCTCTGTAGTTGTCACGATCGTCCACGACCTGGTCTAAAGAAAACGATCTGAAGTCCGCATGAACAGTCAGAACGCCCAGATCCTTCATTACTCCGATCTGCCGGATGGATCGAGTCAGAGGCCACTGTCCGTTAGTCCTGTACCATTGGATATCAGCCCTGAGGATGAAGCCCTCCTTCAGCTCATAACTCAACCATCCATTCACGGCATATGTTATGTCTCTATAGTCGAAGATCGCCGGAAATGGCGGCGAGGACCTGGCTATCGGAATATTCATGTCCAGGCTCCCGCGCGTGTATCCGACATAACCATCCACTCCTCTGAGTGCCGGCAGATCCTTGACGCTGAATCCTACTGTCCCACTGCGGACATCGCTTGTCCTGGCGTTGAAGTAGCTGTCAGGATCGGTTTCATCGCGGCTGTAGTAGCGGGAAGCGGTTCCACTCACATAGGAAAGTGTCGCTGTGAACCAGTCAAGGGGCATCAGGTTCAGAGTGCTCCGTGTACTTGTTCGGTCAGTGGGCGAGAGCCGCGTGTAAGGATTCTCGATATCACCGGCCCGGTGGCTCAACCGCAGATTGAACCAGCTCTGTCGGGAGTAGGTGAAACCTCCCGTAATATCCGTGGTCACTGTTTCAAACTCTCTGATTGTCTTTTTATATTTTCGGGTGATGCTCGCCCCGCCCAGATCTATCGACACTCCACGCATCGGATTCCAGATTACTCTTCCCGAATTTCGCGTTGTAGTCACAGACGTCTCAACGCCTGCGCCGCTTCCGGTCGGGTCCCAATCACCCGAGATCTCAAAATCGGTCTGCCTCGTCGAGAGATCCGCAGACAGGCCCTTCAGAATGGGTACACTCACCCCTGCATCAAGTATGGAGAAAGTCCGGTCGAGGCTCCCGCTGCTGGAAATGGTTGAATTCACGGGATTTCCCGAATAGTCGATTCCCGTTTCGCGTTCTTCCATGGTTTTTTCAATGGAGCCGGATGAGCTGCTGTACCCGAACCGGACACGCGCCCTGTAAACAGGAACAGTAACGTTCGCTTTTAAAACAGGAAGACTGCCCGAATCATTGATTATATGGGAATAGTCGTAGATTACGCCGGGCCGGCCGCCCAGGCCATCGCTGGTGTCGGGGATCACGGCACCGTAGTTGTTGTCCAGGTTGTATCGTGTATATGAGAGGTCGACTGAAGCTGTCAGGATCGGGATCGATGTGGCTATCTGCAGCGATGTGGCAGTCTCATCCGCCGGCGAGAGGACCGTGTGCTTCTCATCCTCTATGTTCCAGACATTAAGGTTTGTACCTTCACGACGGAATCGATCGAACCGGAAGTGAATATCGGGAAGGCCGCCGACCGTCAGTGCCAGATCGGCATACCTGCCCCGTCTTGTATACTGGTACGGGGAGGAATCCAGATTGTATTCCTCCTGATATGCCGCATTCGAATGTGAATAACGGGCGTTGTAACCGCCGAATGTCAGCCGGAAGAGCCCGGACTGTCTGTACCATCCCCTGAAAGTAGCGAAAGGATCTTCACCCCAGCCGGAAGCCTCCAGTCCGAACTCCCGGACTCCCCGCTTTCCCTGGAGCATCAGCCCGGCCAGCTGGATACCATTCTGATAATCGAAATCCTCGCTGTATTTCTCTCCGGCGTTACTCCCGCCGGAAAGTGAAAGCGTCCTCGAACTCAGATGGAGCCACCCTTTGAAGCCCCCGCTCTCCTGGCACGACGCTGATTTACCGATCGCACCCGAAAGAAGCAACGAGAGCCCCAGTACAGATGCCGATAATTGTGGTCGCAGGCGCATCACCGTTCCTCCTTTCCTCTATCGCCTGAAGAACAGGCGGTTGCTGTCGCTCCCGTGGATCGCGGTATGGCAGGTTGTACAGTTGCGATACCGGGAATCAGCCAGGTTATGAAAAGTCGGGGCTTCTATGTGGCACGATATGCACAATTCCCTTGTGGTATTCATCTTCAGCATGAAGCGGTTGGCCGAACCGTGGGGTCCGTGGCAGGCCGTACACCCTTCGACCAGTTTTGGGGCGTGCTCGTAAACAAAGGGGCCTCTCTTGTCTATGTGGCAGGTGCTGCAGAGCTCGCCGTTCATCATTGGACGTACCAGCATCGCCGGTTCCGTACTGCCGTGAGGATTGTGACAGTTCTCACAACTGCTTACTCCATTGTTCAGACTGTGTCTATCGGTTGCGGAGAAAGTGGATCTCATGTCTGCATGGCATGAAAAGCAGAGCCCGGGTGGTGATGAAACCATCAGTTTTTCCGCCACTTCCGGTGCATGTATGGAGTGGCATTTCATGCATGATACATCTCCGGCTGCATGCTGCGAGCCGGCGAAGAGGTTCTGTCGCGCAGAGCCTGCATGACAGGTCAGACAGGCTTCGATAATCCGGGCGGTTGCCTTCTCGCTGAAATTCTCCATCAAGTCGGGATCTCCACCAGCATCCGCATGTGTCATGCCGGGACCATGACAGGCCTCACAGGTCAGATCTCCGGAAGGATGATCTGTACCGGCGCCGGCTCCTGCGTGGGGATTTGAAACAAAGGCAGTCTCGAATTCGACGTGACACATCAGGCACATCTCAACACCGGCGTATGACTCTTCCATCCCTTTAACAGGCTTCCAGGCAAGAGTGCCCTGCTGAGGAATGAGCTCGACCGCCTGCACGGCTGCGCCAAGGATCCAGAAAAGGAGAAGAACTCCTCCCACCGCCTTCAATCCGGCTGCAGGTCTTTCACGGATCCGCCGGTTCATCGTCTTCATGATATCTATCATGATCCGCCCCCCTGCCGGCCGATCGCCGATGAGCCCGCTGGAGTGAAATCATCAATTGCATCCTGAAGCAGATCACGCGTGTACTTTGTATTGTGTATGCCGAGACTTCCATCAGATTCCATGGCCTTGAGAATGAAAAGCGCGTTTCCGTAACTCTCGGTTGCCCGATCGTTCGGTCCCGCACTGCTGATTTCCGCCTGCAGCTGGTCGATCAGTCCCTGGATCTCGGTCTGTACGCCGTTTATGTCGAAGTTTGCGGCACCGGTGTGGCACTGCAGACAGGCTTCCAGTCTGGGCCGGAATGTATGACCGGTTATCATGGGGATCTCCTCGCTCACATAAGGAGTACTGTAAACGTGACAGGCCACGCACGCCTGTTCCGCCAGTACTGCAGTGTGAGCTGAATTAGTATATGTCGAATCGGGGTAGGTAAAACCCAGCGTTCCGGTGAATACTTCCCATGTAGCATGATCCTCTGTAATGAAGTTGAAGTCGCCTGGAACGGCATCTTCGGCGCTGTGGCATCTGGCGCAGATAATGTTCTGTCCCAGAGGCAGTCTCAGTTGACCCGGATTGTCACTGCTGTGTGCGGTATGACACGTCTGGCAGGTGAGAGGCTGAGGCTGTTCGGGGATAAAGTCGGTCTCACCTGAACTGATCCATTTTTCAAAGGACTGGGCCACGTGACATCTCACACAGTTCTCGTTGGTCTCCACAATGCCAACCGAACCGAACAGGGACCCCGAATGCGCTGACTGCTGCCATTCTTCATAGAATGGCTGGTGCGTGTCCTGGTGGCACCGACCGCACAGCCCGGCATCCCACAAACCAGAGTCATCCGGCATAAGCACATCGGTCGGATTTTCTATATACGGATTGTTATGTTGACCGGCAGGTCCATGACAGGTTTCACACTGGACATCACCGTAGATCAGGGTGTCTTCGCCGGCAGCCGCCCAGGCATCATCCGCTCCGTACAGTGAATCCTCTTCGTCCCATCCGGTTGTATGGCAGGAACGGCACTGGTTAACGTAGGAAGAACTCTCCTGCAGGGTTGTCAGCGCTGAGGCATGCCCGGTCTCCTGCCATCCGGAAGACTTCCCCTCGTGGCACAGGGCACAGGTGGGATTGAGGTTCCCGGTGCCGGAGTAGCCTACATACCTGAGCCCGGCCGCTGCAGCCGCCTGTGCAGGACCTGTGGCGGCGTCATCCTGCTCGCAACCTGTCGCTGTAACCAGGGAGGAGACAGCAAGAAAGAGCACTGCGTTCCGCATTCTGCGATCGATCGGTCCCGTCATTACGAGGTCCTTTCAGGTTCATCATACCTGTGCTCGATCTGATTCAGACACGGTCCATGATAAAAGAACCACCGCGTGCTGCCCATGTCTGTTAAATCATGAGTCACACGGTGGTCCCTGAATTCAACACGGTTCAGCAAGGTACTGTATCAGACAGGTGCCCTGCCCTGTAATTATTTCTTCGGATTCGGGTGGGCTATCTTCGCCTTCATCTCTTCGAAATTGAATCCATCGAAAGTCGGGCTGTTCTCGTTGTGGCACTTGGTGCACGTTGCTTCAGTTACTTCCAGCAATCCTTTGGCGAGAGCAGCTTCACGGTCTTTCATGATGTTCATCTTGTTGTATGCACTCCCTGCACCGTGGCACGATTCGCAGCCTACTCCATCCTCGACCTTGTAGCGGGGACCCTTTTCGGTTTCACCGTGGCCGGTGACATGACAGCTCAGGCAGGCATCAGCCTCCTGGGGATTCCCGACACCCTTTTCCTGCGCGATCTCTTTCGCCCTGTCACTGCCCAGCACTTCAAAGGCCTTTGCGTGAGGGCTTTCGGCCCACTTGCCCGCCTGGTTACCCTTCGCTTCACTCCGATGGCACATCTTGCAGCCGTCCACTCCAACGTAACCGTTATCCTGGGAAGTGGCACCAACCGAAAGAGCCAGTAACACGACAAACGCCGGAATCGCGAGGATTCGCATGGAATTGGAATTGATCGCTCGGTTAAGCATCATTAAGGTTTTTCTCCTTCTTTATTTCTAAATAATAGCCGCGACTCTTAAATATAAAATATCCTGATTCCATTAATAGAATAATCGTTCCGAAATTCTCAATTATCAGTATTCGCTTGCCTGATCGTACTCTCCTGAACACATTCATCCTGATTGATAAATTCGAATCTGGATGGAGGTTGTCATGAGAAAGTTAGTGACCGCGAGCGCCGTTTTACTCCTTGCAGCCATAGTAGTAAACGCCGTCTCAGGAGACAAGCAGTACGGGGCACCGCTGACCATTGAAGAGGTGACTCCCCTCGCCGATATAATAGCCGCACCCGATAAATTCATCGGTGTGGAAGTACGGACCGCCGGGTACATTTTCGAGATGTGCACCGGATCGGGTTGCTGGATAGGTCTGCTGCCAAAGGTTGACAGCGAACATGCCGTCAAGATTTCATGGATGTCGACCGAAGTCCGGTTCCCCATAGGTGAAGAGACAACGGGGCACTATGTGGAGCTGCAGGGTAAAGTCATTACGTCCGAAGCAGAGGCCGAAGCCCATGCAGAACACATGGAGCAGCAGGGCCAGGAGCACGAGCAGAAGCAGGAGCAGGAGCACGCCGAGGCAGCTTCTTCTGAAACAAGGACTGTCTACTCATGCCCGATGCACGAGGATGTTGTCCAGGAAGAGGAAGAGGGCAGCTGTCCGATCTGCAAGATGAACCTGGTCTCCAGAGAGATCCCCGCTCCCCGTTACGAAATGATAGCCATCGAAGGGACAGGCGCGATCGTAAAGGAGAAGAAATAGAAACAGCTTCCGCTCAGACAGCTTCCTCTCAGCTGAAGTGAAGTGAGCATGACAGGGCTCGATCCAGGCCAGGTTTTAATGCCTTGCTGAATCGGGCCCTCTGCTTTTAAACCCCCTTCTTGCGGTTCCTCCACCTGCCGTGTAGAGTCCCTTCACATGTACTGCCCAAAATGGCCGGCAGGCTGAAGGACTTTACTGTGGATGCAGATAAATACAGGATGCTGAGCTGTCTGCTGCTGGTGATGCAGATATCTGCAGGATGCAGCAGCGGTGACAATCCCAGGTTCATCACAATCGGTACCGGTGCGGTTACGGGTCTCTACTACCCGACCGGAGGGGCGATCACCAGGATGATCAACAGCAAAACCGACTCCCTGGACATCAAGGCCACCGTTGAGTCAACCGCCGGCTCGGTCTACAACGTCAATGCGGTGATCAGGGGTGATCTGGAATTCGGTGTTGTCCAGTCCGACAGGCAGTACCAGGCGTATCACGGCCAGGCTGAATGGGAAGAGTCGGGGCCACAACTGGAACTCAGATCTGTTTTCTCGCTCTATCCGGAATCTGTAACGCTCATAGCGACCGTGAAAAGCGGCATTTCGCATATTTCCGATCTTCGCGGCAAACGGGTCAATATCGGCAATCCGGGTTCAGGACCTCTCGGTAATGCCAGAGACGCACTTGCCGCCTTTAACATCAGTGAAGAGGAAATATATGCCGAATATGTGAAGGCGGTCGAAGCTCCCGGATTACTGCAGGATGAGCGGATCGATGCCTTCTTCTACACGGTCGGCCACCCCAACGGGAACATCAAGGAAGCCACCTCGGGCAGGATCAAGGTTCGCATTTTAGCTGTTGAAGGACCGCAGATAGATGAACTCGTCGAATCCCACCCGTACTACACCAGGGCCGTGATTCCGATCGAGCATTACCCCAATGCGCTGAATGAGGAGGATGTACCCTCTTTTGGCGTACGGGGCACTTTCGTAGCTTCCGCAAACCTCGACGAGGAACTGGTCTACCTGGTCACCCGGGAAATCTTCGAGAACCTCGATACGTTCAAAAACCTGCATCCGGCCTTTTCTTCTCTTACACGGAAGGGCATGCTCGAGGGCCTCTCGGCGCCTCTGCATCCGGGAGCACTGCGCTATTACATCGAAAGCGGCCTTTCACGATTCATCGACCGGGACCTGTTGCCCTGATATAGGATTATCCTGAATCCGGATGAGGTAATGGCACGGCCTGCACCCACGAGAGCCAAGAAGATCTTCGTATTCGTGGCTGTTGCATGGGCCCTGTTTCAGCTCTCCCTGCCGAGTCTGATCATTCTCGACAGCATGAAGTCCCGTGCTATTCATCTCTCCTTTGCGCTTTTCCTGGTATTCCTCTCGATCCCCTTCCGCAAGAGACACAGATCACATGGCAGCGACAGTTCAGCGTGGAGATTCAACCGGATAATCGATTACCTGCTGGCTGCCGGCGGGGCCGCGGCCGCTCTCTACATAGTAATCGCCTGGGAGGATCTCGCACTGAGATCGGGTTCCCCGACACTCCTCGATATCGTGATGGGATTACTAATTGTCGTGCTGCTGCTGGAAGCGGCTCGAAGAGTGATCGGACCGGCACTCCCGGTCATCGTGCTGGTCTTTACACTTTATGCCTTTCTGGGACCGTACATGCCCGATGTGCTTGCCTTCAAGGGTGTATCTCTGAACAAGTACGTGACACAGATCTCACTTTCATCAGAGGGGATCTACGGCATCCCTCTGGGAGTATCGGCAACAGTTGTTTATCTGTTCGTCCTTCTGGGAGCAATGCTCGAAAAAGCGGGAGCCGGTCGGTTCTTCATCGACATGGCACTCTCACTGCTCGGCAGGTTCAGGGGGGGACCGGCCAAGGCAGCCGTCGCATCCAGCGGGCTCATGGGAATGGTGTCCGGTTCCAGTATCGCGAACATTGTTACCACCGGGACCTTCACCATACCTCTCATGAAGAAAGTGGGTTACCCGCCTCGAAAAGCTGCAGCGATCGAGGTTGCCGCCAGCACCGATGGTCAGCTTATGCCTCCGATCATGGGAGCGGCGGCATTCATAATCGCCGAATACGTCAATGTCCCGTATATAGAGGTGATAAAGGCGGCGGCTATTCCCGCTTTCGTCTCCTACTTCGCCCTCTTCTACATAACCCATCTCGAAGCCATGAAGCTGGGCATGACCGGACTGCCCCGCGAGGAACTGCCGCCCTTCATCGGCACTCTCAAGCGAGGCGCGATATTCCTCCTGCCGGTTATTGCCCTGCTGTTTGAACTGCTTCTGCTGCGGCATTCACCCGAGCTGGCTGCATTCCGGGCGATCTTGATTCTGGGCGGGGTAATCATCTACCGGGAATTATCATCAGCCGTCAGCCGCGAGATCAGCTTTGCCCGTGCCCTGGGAAGATCGTGCCGGATCATTCTGGATGGTCTGGTAGCCGGTTCCCGGAACATGCTGACGGTGGCTGTGGCAACTGCCGCTGCAGGCATCATCGTAGGGATAGTCAGTCTCGGGATAGGAGGCATGATAACCCAGGTGGTCGAAGTGCTGGCCGGCGGCAACGTATTCCTGCTGCTGCTGATCACGGCGATCGCCAGTCTGCTTCTCGGTATGGGCCTGCCTACTACCGCAACATATATAGTAATGGCATCCCTTACGGCACCGATTATAGTCGGGGTTGGAGCTGCCTACGGTTTTCTGGTGCCGCTGATGGCTGCCCACCTCTTCTGCTTCTACTTCGGGATACTGGCTGACGACACTCCACCGGTGGGACTCGCCTCCTATGCTGCTGCAGCCATTGCAGGGTCGGAACCGATCCCGACCGGGATCCAGGCTTTCACCTATGACATGAGAACAGCTGTCATCCCCTTCATGTTCATCTTCAATACCGATCTGATTCTGCACGGAGTCTCAAGCTGGCCGCAGGGAATACTCATTTTTACCATGGCGGTACTGGGAGCATTCGCCTTCACCAGTGCTCTGCAAGGCCATTTCCTGGTACAGAACAGGTGGTTCGAAATCCCCTTTTTCCTGCTGGCTTCCCTGATCCTCTTCAATCCGGCAATCGCAACATCTCTTTTCGGTCTTCAAACCATCCACACCTACTACGGATATGTTCCCGGAGTTCTACTTCTCTGCGCACTGGCTGTTGAGCAGAGTGTCAGGACCCGTCTTCAGAAGCCTTCTGCTGTGACATCTTGACAGTCTGGTATTATCCGATTCAACTGCATCCAGATTGGAGAAACTCATTCTTCCCCGAATCCGTATCAAAGTCAGATCGAAAGATGTCCCTTGTGGGGAGCTTACCGGCCGGGTCAGACGTTCAAATCCAGCAGGAAGGCAGTCGTGGAATCACTACTGAATGATATCCGTTATACGATGCGGACCCTAATGATACTGCGGACAGTGACGGTCTCTATTATTCGGTTTCTTCCTATCCGGACTATGTCGACATGGCGGAACGGAACACCGATGTGTTCGAAGGAGTAGTCATATACAGCCTTGCCCTCACGATTCTTCAGGGAGAGCTGGAGAGTGAATACCTGATCGGTGAGAGGGTGAGCGGCAATTACTTCGACATCCTGGGCATTCAGCCGGTACTGGGAAGAACCTTCTCCGGTGAGGAGGGCCTCATCGGTGCGGCCCCGACCGTCGTTATAGCACACAGATTGTGGCAGACAGGTTATGGAGGGGATACCGATCCTTTCGGGACGATCATTCACCGAACAGGATCTTGCCGCAGGAACTCAGGTTGTGATCATCAACGAGACGATGGCACATCGGTACTGGCCCGGCGAGAGTGCTATCGACCAGCGGATAATCCGTCAGTTCACTTCGCGGGATGATGATGTCTACACCGTCATCGGTGTGGCACGGGACGGCAGGTACCGTACACTGGGCGAGGATCAGCGTTCATATCTCTACAGACCCACTTCCCAGGAGTTCTCAGGATTCACCAACCTGGTTGTTCGAACCGGTGGCAGCGGCAGTGAATCATTACTGAGCATCCGTGAACAGATACGGGAGATCGACAGTCATCTGCCGATCCTGGGAATAATAACGATGTCCGAGCACCTGGAACTGATGCTCTTTATCCCGCGACTGGTTGCGGCACTGCTCTTCAGCCTGGGTCTGCTCTCCCTCATCCTGGGAACTACAGGCCTTTACGGCGTGATCTCCTACGACGTATCGCGCCGCACGAGGGAAGTGGGAATCAGGATGTCACTGGGCGCCCGGCAGAGTGGAGTGCTGCGTCTGATCATCTGGGATGGATTGAAGCTCGTGCTGGTGGGGGCCGTTATCGGCCTGGGTATCGCTTTTATGACAACTCGATTCCTCGCTTCCATGCTCTATGGAATCAATCCCGTAGATACAATGACCTTCCTCGGTGTCTTCCTTCTATTCCTGGCAGTTGCATTTGCGGCCACATACATGCCTGCGAAGAGGGCATCAGACATCAATCCGGTCGAGGCTCTGCGATACGAGTAAAGCAGAATTATTCAGCGGCAAATACGAATCCGCGTGCAACCGCCCTGCGGTCGAGTTCGAGCATATCCTTGTATTTGATCACCGCATCGAGGGCACCGTTCACATCTTCAGCCTTGAACATTCCGGTATGGCCCAGGTACGCCCCAAGCATCACCAGGTTGGCGACCTTGCCGTCGCCCAGTTCATCGGCCAGTTCCGTTGCCGGTACAGGATAAACTTCTATATCCGTGCGCTTCGGTTCCCCGGTGACCAGCGAGCTGTTGTACATCAGCAGGCCGCCGGGCTGCACGTCCGGCTCGAATCGATCCACTGAGGGCCCGTTGAAGGCCATCACCACGTTGGGTTCGGTGACGATAGGTGATGCTACCTTTTCAGTGCTGATCACAACGTTGCAGTTTGCGGTACCACCACGGCTCTCCGGACCATATGCGGGCAGCCAGGTTACATGGAAGTTCTTGCGCAGAGCAACGTTGGCAAGCAGGGCGCCCAGGAAGAGGATCCCCTGCCCCCCGAAACCGGCCACCTTTATATGGGGTTCGGTGTACCGTTGCGGTACATCTTCCCAGACAGGTTCACCTGTGCGCTCATGCGCAGGAATCCTGGAAAAGAGTACCTCCGCAAGCCTGTCGGTGCCGACAGGCTGAGGGGGCGGCGGGCGCGACTCCGCTTCCCCGATGGTGTCCTTGAAAACACCCACCGGGAAGATCTCCATCATGTGTTCGGTGAGCCATTCTTTCGATTCCTGCGCCTCCATCTTCCAGCCCACCGGACAGGTAGAGAGCACTTCAATCAGCGAGAAGCCCTTCCTGTCGACCTGGGCCTTGATCGCCTTGCGAACTGCTTTCCTCGTTGCGAGGATGTGCCTGGCATCTGTTATCGCCACCCTCTCGATGTAGACAGGTGCATCGAGTGTCGCCAGCAGTTCTGCGACATGCAGGGGCTTGCCTGTATCGAGAACATCGCGACCGTACGGTGAAGTGGTCGTCTTCTGGCCCTCCAGAGTAGTAGGGGCCATCTGCCCGCCGGTCATGCCGTAGATCGCATTATTGATGAAAAAGACCGTGATCAGCTCACCACGGTTGGCGGCGTGCAGGATGTTGTTGGTGCCTATGGCGGCAAGGTCGCCGTCTCCCTGGTAGGAGAGCACTATCGAATCGGGTCTCGCCCTCTTGATCCCGGTGGCTACTGCCGGCGCCCTGCCGTGAGCCGCCTGAACGTTGCCGCAGTTGAAGTAGTAGAAGCCGAAAACCGAGCAGCCGACAGGACTTACGAATACGGTGCGCTCTCTGATCCCGAAGTCATCCATCGCTTCGGCGATGAGCTTGTGCAGAACTCCGTGACTGCATCCGGGACAGTAGTGCGTGGATGTCTTCTCTTCACCCGGCTTCCGCTCGAAATACCCGTAGAGGGAATCGGGCCAGGTCAGAACCGTCTGGTTCTCCGGGGAACTCACGACTGCCCCCCTTCCGCCCGATACGCTTCAGATATCGCCTCCCTCAATTCCTCCTCGGATGGTACCGCTCCCCCCCACCGTCCGTGGAAGAAGACCGGTGCCCTTCCCTCGACCGCCAGCCTGACATCCTCAACCATCTGCCCCTTTGAAAGCTCCGCCACCAGAAAGCCTTTCACCTGATTGCTCAATTCCGCCAGCCTCGCCGACGGGTAGGGCCAGAGGGTGATCGGCCGGAGCAGTCCGACTTTCATACCCTCGGCTCTCACCTTGTCCACCGCGGATCTGAGCAGCCTGCTCACGATACCGTAACCTACCACTATGAAGTCCGCATCCCCGGTCAGGGCCTCCTCGAACCGGAGTTCCTCCTTTTCGATCTCCGCGTACTTCTCAAAGATGCGATCGACATGCTCCTCCAGCTCTTCGGGAGACATATAGATCGAGTTGATCAGATTCCCCTGCGTGGCCTCATTGCCCTGTACCGACCACGGTTTCTCGGGCAGTTCCGTAACCGGCTCGGGAAACTCAACCGCTTCCATCATCTGTCCGGTGAAACCGTCAGCGATAACCGCCACCGGATTGCGGTATTTATCGGCGAGTTCGAAAGCGAGCATGGTGAGATCGCACATCTCCTGGGAACTGTTGGGAGCGAGCACAACCATGTGGTAGTCGCCGTGGCCTCCTCCCTTGACCATCTGGAAATAGTCCCCCTGGGCTGGAGCGATGTTGCCCAGGCCCGGACCGCCCCTCATTATATTGACTATAACCGCCGGCAGTTCGGCACCCACCAGGTATGATATACCTTCCAGCTTCAGACTGATCCCGGGGCTCGAACTGGCGGTCATCGCCCTGATACCGGCGCCCGATGCACCATAAACCATCTGGATGGCGCCGATCTCGCTTTCAGACTGGAGGAATACTCCTCCGGCGGCGGGCATCAGGTTAGCGGCGGTTTCAGCTATCTCGCTGGACGGCGTGATCGGATAACCGTAAAAGGCCCTGCATCCGGCAAGCATCGCGCCCATCAGGATCGCGTCATTCCCCTTCACCAGTCGTACGGGCATTACTCTCCTCCCCCCCTCACTTCCTGGCCTTGCGCGGCGGCTTGTACACAATTATCGCTCCGGGTTCGGGACAGGTGTAGAAACAGACTCCGCATCCGGTGCATCCCTCCCCGGTGTATTCAGCCGGATGAAATCCCAGGTGGTTCAACGCTTCTGAAATAAACAGAACGTCCGGCGCGCAGACGTAGGTGCACAATTCGCACCCCTTGCACATCTCCGGATCGATGATGACCGCAGGGCCGGTCACGGTCTCATTTTCTTTCTGGATCGTTTCGGGCATCGGTCATGAGCTCCTGGTTTATTTCCTGGGAATAGATGCCATGAGGAGACTGAGTCTCAGAAGTCGGTTCCAGTTGCAGATATATATAGTCGGCCATTCGATCACAGAGCCAATCTAACCACAGCGGCATGGCCGTCCAATATCGGATTACTTCAGATACTCCGCCAGCCACTCGTAGACGGTATTCCACCAGACCATCGCATTCTGCGGCTTCAGCACCCAGTGCCCCTCGTCGGGGAAGTAGAGCAGTCTGGCTCGAATCCCGTTCCTCCGCAGTGCAGTGAACATTTCAAGCCCCTGCTCCAGCGGCACCCGGTAATCCTCGGCACCGTGTATTATCAGCATGGGAGTTTTGAAATCCTCCACGAACTCCATCGGATTCCACCTGTCGTAGAGCCGCTCGCTGGTCCACGGCATTCCTCCGAATTCCCACTCGGGGAACCACAGCTCTTCTG
>CAZWVF010000035.1:27521-29510 GCA_964637695.1 uncultured Gemmatimonadota bacterium
TCGCTGGTCCACGGCATTCCTCCGAATTCCCACTCGGGGAACCACAGCTCTTCTGTCGAGTAGTACATGCTGATCGTATTGGCGACGCCATCGTGGTTGACCAGTGTTCTGAACCTGGTTGTATGGCCTTCGAACCAGTTCATCATGTAGCCGCCATACGAAGCGCCGGCGGCCGCCATTCTTGTTTCGTCGATGAACGGGTAATTCTCTATCGCGTAATCGAGACCGTTCATCAGATCCTCGAAAACCCTGCCCCCCCAGTCCCTGGTAATCTCATCCGTGAACTGTTGCCCGTAACCTGTGCTGCCACGAGGATTTATGGCGACTACAACATACCCTGGTGCGGCAAACATATTGGCATTCCAGCGGTAGTGGAAGATATCGCTCCAGGCTCCCTGCGGTCCGCCGTGCACCAGGAACACCAGCGGGTATTTCTCGGCGGGGTTGAAACCGGGAGGCCTGATTATGAAGCCCTCAACTTCGGTCCGTCCCGCACCCCTGAAGGTGAAAGTCTCGGCATCACTCAGATCGAGCTGTGCCAGAAGTTCGTCATTGGTATGGGTCAACTGCCTTATTTCAGTTCCATCGCTGTCGAGCAGGACCAGTTCCGTGGGCATTGCATTTGACTGCCTGGTCACGACCAGTTTCGAGCCGTCGGGGGCGATGGCCACAGAACCGTTATGGGTATTGCCGGTAAGCCGGGCGATCTCTCCCCCGCCGGCGGGCACCCTGTAGAGAGTACGGTATATACGGTCCTGACAGAGGAAATAGAGCTGTGAGGAATCGGGGGACCAGACGAATGAAGCCACGGACCTGTCGAGATCTTCAGTCACCCAGTTGTGCTCTCCGCTCTGCCTGTCATAGACCACTATCCGGGTCCGGTCGGCCTCGAATCCGGCCCTCTTCATCGCCAGGTAGGCGATGTAGCGTCCATCGGGACTGTACTGCGGAGCAGCTTCGTTGGCATCGTTTTCACCCAACTGCACGGGCCCGTCCCCGCGGGTGTCAACCAGCCATATGTCATTGCCGGTTCCAACTGCCGTGGGTACATCCGTATTTCTCACAAATGCCAGTTCTCCGCCATCGGGGCTCAGGTCGTAATCCTGGAAGCCGCCCAGTGAGATTGGCGGAGTATCGAAGGGCCCGGGAGTCAGATCGCGGCTTTCGCCGCTCACGACATCTATGATGAATATGTGGCTGCGCATGCCGTCTTCCCATGAATCCCAGTGCCTGTACATGAGCTCATCGTAGATCCGTGCTCCGGTGGGGCCCTCGGCGAGTTCCCTGAGTCTGGCAGCCGAATCGTCCCCCTGCGGCCACACCTCGCTGACAAAGAGAATCCGGGATCCGTCGGCGGACCAGACCGGCCCCGAGGCTCCACCCTCCATGTTTGTCAGGGGCCGGGCCTCTCCTCCATCGGCGGAAAGAAGGTAGATCTGCGCACCATTTCCTCCCCTGGTGCTTACAAATGCCAGCCACCTGCCGTCGGGCGACCAGGCCGGTGAAGTGTCGGTGCCGGGTGAACTGGTCATCTGGCGGGCTTCTCCCCCATCAACCGGTACAATCCAGATGTCACTGTTGCCCCTGTTGGCTTTCACGCTGTACCGCGTTACCGTGTAGGCGATCCTGCTGCCGTCAGGGCTGAAGGCGGCCCCCCCGACTCTCCCCATCGCCCACAGATCTCCAGAAGTCATCGGCCGCCCCTGCTGCGCCATGACTGTGAGCGGCAAACCTGCGGCGATCAATACACATACCGTCCAGAGGGAGGATCTACGCTTGAACCACATTATCATATTCCTTTCCACGATGCTTCCGAGAGGGTGCCGCATGACAGTCGGGCCACCTGCCACTTCCAATAGTAAAATAACGCATTCTGACCGGCACAGGTCAATGCATGCAGAGCGTCGCCGGCTTTTCACCTGACCGGCGCAGGTTTTACCTTTAATCTGTTTTATTCCGGCTGCACGAGATGGAGAGAGAGAGAGAGAG
>CAZWVF010000036.1:0-21910 GCA_964637695.1 uncultured Gemmatimonadota bacterium
GACAACGGGGGAGATCTACAGAGCGATTTTCAGGTGATCGGACGTGAATCCGGATAAAGCGAACGGGGTATTCATGAACCAGAAACTCAGATTTATAAAGCGTGAGAGCTGCGCCTGGATTTTAATCGCCTCCCTCCTTCTGACAGGTTGTGCTGCCAGCCGTTCGGTTATAGAGATCGGTGGTTATGATTTTGAATTTGAAGGAAGAACCTACCGCATTGAAAGTGTGAATCCGAGTACTGGAGTCGGTTATAACGTTCTGGCTGTGAAAGAAGGTGATCGCAATGTGGCCCTTGGCCTGGATAGAGACCAGGACGGTTTTCTGGATGGAATTGTTGAAGGTGAGATAACACTATCGAGGGCTCGGGTCATATACAATACCGGGATTGCGGAAGGTGAACGACTGGGGCGGATCAAAAGCAAGTTTTTAACTCAGGAGTTCAGGACAAACATAGGTCAGTACACCTGCAAACTGGTCACCTACCATCTTGCGATCGGTGATGTATTCAACAGGCTTACGCTGGTAAGTACTTATTACGCTCCTGTAGAGGCAGTTCTTCTGGATCAGGGCGCTGATGGCAAACTTGACAGGATAGAGCAGGGTGATAGAGAGATGGAATTCTATCAATCTATTTATGATCAGGTGATTGAAAGCGGATTAACTTACGGCAGGGTGGCCAAAATCCAGGGCAAGTATCAGGTGATCCAGTAGGGGAGAGATGCAGCTACTTCACTGCATCCAGATATAGTGTTTCCATTTGATGTGATTCTGAGTCCAGATCTGTTTCTTCTATAAGACTCTGTCGGAACTGCTGTCTCACAACATCGCGGAATCCTACTTCCCGCAAACACCAGTCGAGAGTCTCGAAATCGTACATCCAGCGATGATGAAAGAAACGGTGGACTGCACGGGTGTTGAAGGCTCCTCCCTTGGTGCGGACCAGCCAGTGTTTATTCATGTTCCCTTCCCGGCGAGCGGCAAATCTCTCCAGTATCGGAGCGAAAAATTCTTCGTTGTTCTCATGATACATGCGAACAAATAATTCCAGATCGGGACATGTGATGCGCAGGATGCCTTCCGGTATCAGCACGCGATACAGTTCAGAGAGAAATGAAGGAATCTTGTCGGTGTGGACATGCTCTATCAGATGTTCCATGTAGATGCAGTGGAACGTGTCGGTCTGAAAGGGGAACTTCCTGTTGGCGTTCAGGTAGATATTGGCATCTGGAGCGAATTTGTCACAGTTGAGCCAGCCGGACCGGATCTTCTTCCCGCAGCCCAGATGAAGTTTCGGAGCCGCGTTGTTCTTCAGATACCTGCGGATGGCGAGAGCACGAGAAAAAATTCTCAACCGGTTCAGTTCACCACGTAGAATTTTCATCGGGTGATCTGGTTCAAAACCTGCATACAAATAATAGAAAGATGCTCATATAAGAACATCCTCCATCCACCCGATTTTTTTCAGCTCTATCTCATCCAGGTTGGCGATCCCTATACCATGACGGGTATCGGCAAGGCCCACATGCCTGGTGGAGGTGCCTCCGCGGGGAGGGATCTCGTAAAAGGCCTTTCTCATTTTCTCCAGCAGTCTGACACCGAGAGCGTCGACGGCAACCGGATCGGTGCTCACCATGATCCCCTTGTAGTTCCAGACAGCATTTTCTGCGTAGCGGTGGGGGCCGATACTGTGAAAGAGGGGAGTAAGGACTACAAGGATGTTCAGTCTGGTTTTACCGGCACAGACAGGCAGTTTCCAGATGCCGCCCAGGTCAGCACACGAGTCACCATGCCAGTCCTCAGGTGTATCGAATGTTATGTAATTCTTCAGACAGCCGCCTATCCCGGACCAGTCGTGAGCTCTCAACGGCCGGGCATTGATCAGCGCCGTAGCCCTCATGAAGACAGGATCTCTGGCAAGGTTCCTGTCCCGAATAGAGATGTTCTCTTCTGTAATACCAACCTTCAAGGCCCTGTTCCTGATTGCCTGTTCCAGCGCACCAGGGGTGGGAAGTCCGCCGTAAACATTTGTCTTGATACCCAGTATGTCGTCCGGTTTCAGGAGATCTTTCCAGCAGGCGTCCAGGTCGTTGTTCTGGAAGAGAGTTCTAACAGCTTCATCGAACATATTCTCGAGGACCTGACCAACTATGTTTCCCTGGGCATCCAGAACATCCCGATGGCGAACCAGCACAACCCTGACGCTTCTTCTCGGCCGCTTCAATATTTCAGCTGCAACGGGCAGACCCAGAGCCATTCCGGCGGTGCCGTAAGTGGTATCCCTTACGAAATCCCGGCGTGTCAGTATCTTTTCCCTCTTCATCTCGTTTCTCCTTCAATGCGGCTCTGGACTATCTCGATAAGCTGCCGGGCCTCTCCGGAAGTCACGGCATCGAAAACGGCAATGATCATATCACTGGTTCGCGCAGTGGCGGTCCACAATCCATCCTCTATCTGCACGATGCCCGTCTCTTTCGATTCGGGCATGTAGATATCCACGAAATTCTCATATGAATTCTTTGCGTGATCCGTGTCAGGGTACTCGATCAGCAGCAGATACAGGTAATGCCCATCTTTCCGGTATATGGCGATTACGGCGTCGACCGACTGGTCGAGCCCGAAAATGTTCTCGTCCGATACGAAATAGTGCCTGTTCAGTTCGGTATGTCTGTGGAAGAACCGGACGGAATCCTCGATCAGATCGGTGGGCGGAAGTAGCGTTACTACACCAGGCAATTCGCCTTCATCGACGATATTGGCGGCGATAGATCTGGAGAGTTCGAAGATGTCATTTCTGGTCTGCTCGCTCTCCATTAATGCGAATACAATGACGAAGAATCGACCCTTCCAGAAGCTGAGATTACCGGACAGATATGAGGAGGTTCGACCTATCCCTGCATCCTCACCCGACCTGAAGCGGGTGAAGATCCCGAAGGCGTCTGATGGCTTGCCCATATCATATATCTCAACCGTCAGTTCTTCCTCCATATCCTCAGACTTGCTGAACAGCCTGACGAACATCCGCTCGTAGGCGAACGAGAGGAAGACTTCCCCGGCCCCGTTCATGTATTTAAAGATCGTCTCTTTGTCGTAAATGCTGTCTTCGTAGTTGCTCCACGTGCCGATACTTTCCGGCACCAATTCTGATAGGTCCATCTCTCTTGCTCCGGGCTGGCAGGCGGACAGGTTCATCAATATCAATGTAAGAATAATGATGGCAGATGATACATGACGCGCAGGTTGGTGGTTTTGTAGTGATAGTACCATCCATACATTCCGATCAGATGTTTCTCCGATGATGCGTGCACCTTCCGGTTAATCCAGTATTGAACATTTTATTCAGCCCCGGCTCCCTGAGCAATCGAGATGACGTCGAAATATTTCTATCGCCGCCGCCACAAGAGCGATCAGCCCGAAGAATTTACCAGAATTCTCAGAATGTTTCTGGATAAAAATTGATCATGAGCCTGTCTGAGAAACCGACGATAGCGAGGGTTTCGCTGGCGACGGATGGCAAGGCGGTCGAGCGGAAAGCCCGGAGACGTAGCCACTGCGCTACGTCGAGGACATTCTGCGAAGACCAACGCAGCCAGCCGGATGCCAGCGTAAGCCGCAGCCGTAGGGTTTTTCAGACAGGCTCTCATACCCGCATTTATAAAAACGCCTGTGATTTAATCGATGAAGCGCGAATGATATCAATGTGAACAGGGAGTATTTATAGTCGTTCAGGTTTTTCTACTGTGCGCTCATTGGTGACGTTTCCGGTATTCCTGGTTGTCGCGGGCTCCAAGACGAGCAGATGGGTTAGCTCATCCTCCGATTCATGCTGATGCCAGACGAATTCTCCTTCAACCTTGACCAGCTTCACATGGAATTTATTGACTTCTCCAATAATTTTTGGACTCCAGAAATCATCGAAGCTGAGAAGTGCCTTTGAGAGGTTTACTTTCTGCACGTTTATATCTCCTTCACAGAACAAGTCAGTCGTACGGGATATACAACGTTAATCTGATTCAAATCATATCTTTGGGTTTGGTTGCAGGCATAACGATTGATATCTTTTTCACGTATCAATTGCCAAGCCCCACCCAAAAGAACAAGGTGCATGTTTATGTGGAAGAAGATCACTATATGTGTGCTCATACTCATAACAGGGATTTTGAGCCCATCGGCAAGTCAGGCCCAGGAACTGACAACTTCTGAAGTAGGGTTTACCATCGGTACTATAACAACCAGGGATAAGATCTTTCGATTGCACATCCCGGGCAGTGGAGTGAATGGTTCTTCAGGAGTCTACTTTTCCTACTTCATAATACCGGAGATCATGCTGACACCGCGATTTGAAGTGAGTGTGGCCAGCTTCGATCGCGCGACAAATACTCAGATAGGAATTGACGGACAGATTGCGTACCTGTTCTCGCCATATGAGGTCAGTTCTCCATACTTCGGTGGCGGTTTTACTCTTCTCATGAATTCGTGGGAGAATACCTCTGAGATTACAAGCGGCCTGGGTATCAGTGCCGGATTCCGGAATGTCCTGATGGATGCCATTGGATTGCGATTTGAGATCCGATATCAGCAGTGGATGAAGGAGAAATCCCGTGAGCTGATCTTCAGCGTGGGTATAGGAGCCTTATTCAAAAGCAATTAACACCGGCAGTAAAGAGATTTCAGCTGGAGAGCCAGCTGGCAGAACAGGAGGCGAAAAGTGGGACAAATGAGTGGAACACAGACAGAAAAGAACCTGCTGACAGCATTCGCCGGCGAGTCTCAGGCAAGGAATCGATACACCTTCTTTGCCAGTCAGGCTAAAAAGGAGGGCTTTGTTCAGATATCACACATATTCGAAGAGACGGCCAACCAGGAAAAAGAGCACGCCAAACGGCTGTTCAAATTCCTGCAGGGTGGGGACCTGGAGATACAGGCCGAATTTCCCGCAGGTGTTATAGGGGATACCGTGGATAATCTCAAGGCTGCCGCTGCCGGCGAACATTACGAATGGGAATCGATGTATCCCGAATTCACTCAGACGGCCCGGGAAGAGGGTTTCAATTCAATCGCCGGGACATTCGAGGCGATTGCGGTTGCCGAGAAACAGCATGAAAAGGTCTATCTTGACCTGGCCGCCAATATCGAATCCGGTATGGTATTCAAGAGGGAAGAGAAAGTCGTCTGGCGCTGCCGAAACTGCGGCTACCTTCACGAGGGGGAGGTGGCTCCGGATCTCTGCCCGGCATGTGCACACAAACAGGCGCATTTCGAGCTGTTGGGAGAGAACTGGTAAACCGGATCGGAGCAGCCTGTTATACACGCAGGTAAACCTGCCCGACCAGACGATCAGGCCATCCTGCTCCTGATGAATAGATAGGTCAGGTAAAAGGAAGACAACACTGTTACCGGAAACCGGGAGATCGGTACAATACGATAGTCCCGACCCGGCTACACAACATTGTACTCTGAGATATCGCGACTCTCCCGGAACCGGGATGGATTCAACGCAGTGATATCTAATGTTCCGGCAGTTCCATCCACAATCTCTTCGGCCATCAGCATACCGCAGGCCGGACCGTGCTGGAAACCGTGACCGCTGAAACCTCCGATACAGTAGAATCCCTCCACCTCCTTGATCAGACCGACTATCGGATGTGAATCGGGTGTGTTCTCGTACAGTCCGGCCCAGCGACTTGCAATGCCTGCATTTTCAAGCAGGGGGAACCGTTTTACAGCCGCTTCAATGTGCTTCAACTCCCACTGATGATCCACCGACTGATCGAATCCGGCCCCTTCATTGTGATTCGACATACCCGTCAGTACCGCCGGTCCCTCCCGGTGGAAATAGAGCGAGTGCTTGAAGTCGATAACGAAAGGAAAATCAGCAGGTAATTCGGGAATGGGTGTCGTTACCGCTATCTGACGTCGGGATGGTACGATCGGTATCTCAGCACCAGCCATCCTGCCTACTTCTGAGGCCCACGGCCCTGCTGCATTCACGACCACCGGAGATGAAATCGGTCCGTTATCAGTCATCACTCCTGCAATCATGCCGTTTTCGACCTGGATATCCGATACGGTAACACCGTTCAACAATTTTACTCCCATCCGCCGGGCTCCGGAGACATATCCCTGAACCACCCCGGCCGGATCTGCCAGTCCATCGCGTGCATGGAAAGTACCGGCCAGTACATCGTCGAGCTTGATGAGCGGAAGCAGCCGGGCGATCTCAGCCGGGTCGAGCCACTCGGTTTCAACCCCCAGAGAACGCTGGATTTCAACATTCCGCCTGAAAACCTCCACATCCTTTTCTTCTGTCAGCAGGAAAAGATAACCGCAGTAACGCAGATCGATCGGCTGGCCCAGTTCCTCCTCGAATCGATCGAGCATGGGCAGGCTGAGCAGTGAAAGCCGGATATTTATTTCGGTGGAGAACTGGTAACGGATTCCGCCTGCGCATTTGCCGGTGGCTTCCGATCCGAAGAGAGGCTTTCGTTCAAGCAGTACGACATTGCTGCAGCCCTTCGAGGCCAGATGATAGGCGGTACTGACTCCCATGATGCCGCCGCCGATGATTATGACATCTGCATAATCAGGCAGGTCCATATTAATCCACCTATCTACTGTCAATAAAGCGCAGTGCAGCAAGCATACCAATACGTGCACACCAGCCCATGTTCCGCGGCAACTTTCAGGTGTAAAATCAGTGCTTCTTTCGTTTGACTCTATTACATCGACTATTCAATATCAATCCGGGTTCCATGCCTGGAGAGGACATGTCATGACGGCCAACGATCTGGTGGGAACTGTACTGATTGTCGATGACGACGTAATGATTCTGAAGTTGATGGAGACGATCCTGGAGAACGACGGCTATGAGATCTTCCAGGCGGAAGACGGCGTCCAGGCCTGGGAGATTTTACAGAAATCGCACGAGACCATAGATGCAGTGCTTCTGGACCGGGTGATGCCGCGAATGGGTGGCCTGCAGGTTCTGAACAGGATCAAGGCAGATCCTGAGATGAGTCGGATTCCAGTAATCATGGAAACGGCCCTGACTGAGAAGCAGGAGATAGCTGAGGGTATCACGGCGGGTGCCTACTACTATCTCACCAAACCCTTCGACGGTAGAACCCTCTCCTCGATTGTCCGAACAGCGGTAACCGATTATCGGAACACGGAGAGTCTCCGCGGTGAGCTGAGTCGGTACAAGAAGATGCTGGGCCTTGCAAGGGAGAGCAAATTTGAATTCCAGACGATGGCAGATGCCAGAGATCTGGCGATCTTCATGGCCAATTTCTATCCCGAGCCTGAAGAGGTTGTTATCGGACTCTCCGAGATGCTGATAAACGCTCTGGAGCACGGCACACTCGGTATCGATTACGACCGGAAATCGGAACTGCTTCACGAGAATATCTGGGATGAGGAGATAGAAAGGCTTCAGAAACTGCCTGAAAATATGGAGAAGTGGATAAGAGTCAGCTACAAACGCACCGAAAAGGAAATAGATGTAACGATTATCGATGAGGGAGACGGATTCGACTGGGAAGTTTATATGGAACTCGACCCGGAGAGGATCACCGACAACCACGGTCGAGGTATCGCACTGGCGGCAATGAAGAGTTTTGACACTATTGAATTCAGAGGTGTCGGCAATGAAGTGCTGTGCCGTGTAAATCTGGAATCTTAAGCGTCATTCCGAACGTATCATTTGCATGCAAGTTTCCACTGAAATCTTCTTCTCGATTAATAATCCTGTAACAGAATGAAAGATGAATATTTAATGAGAAGGTTCGTCACAACCGCCGGAATGAGTCTCTGTTTCTTTCTGATATCTATCTCTTCTATTTCTGCACAATCGAAAGAGGAAATTCTCTATCCGTACAAAACTGATGTACCTCCTGTTATTGACGGTGTCCTGAATGATCAGGTCTGGCAGGCTGCTCCCAGCGAAACGGGATTCAGGACTTACTCTCCCGATTACGGGATAGATATGGTTGAGAACACCGTTGTCTGGTATGCCTACGACTGTGAGAATCTCTATTTCGCATTCAGGTGTTACGACAGCCGGCCCGAACAGATAAAGACTTCAGTAACCGCACGCGACCGGATCCGCTCCGACGACTGGATATGCATCAATCTGGACACATTCAACGATCATCAATCACTGTTCGTGTTCTACACGAATCCTCTGGGTATACAGATGGACAGCCGGGCAACGGCTGTCAGCGAGGATATGAGCGCCGATTTCGTCTGGTACAGCGCCGGAAAAATCGATGAGGAAGGTTATTCCGTTGAGCTGAGAATTCCTTTCAAGAGCATCCGGTTCTCATACAGAGAGCCGGTTGAAATGGGAATTATCTTCGAAAGATACATCAGCCGTCTCTCACAGGCCGGAACCTACCCGGCACTCGAACCGCTCCACGGTCCGAACTTCCTGACACAGACCAGGCCTCTCGTTTATGAGGGGATAGAGCACTACCGTCTTGTGGAGATAATCCCGGCGGTTACATACGGCAGTGCGCGGGTTACAACACCTGCCAGTGCGGGTTCGCTTGTTTCGGGCGGAGACGACAGTTCTATCAGTTTAACAGCGAAACTGGGAATCACTTCCAACCTTGTCCTGGATGGTACCGTTAATCCCGACTACAGCCAGGTCGAGGCAGACGCAGGACAGATAGACTTCAATCAGCGATTCCCCCTCTTCTTTCCCGAGAAACGTCCCTTCTTTCTGGAGGGAAGGGAGTTTTTCGATTTCGGAGCAGGGGGAGAGGGTTTTCTCGGTTCTGTTGTTTATTCCCGAACCATTAGGGATCCGTCGGTGGGGCTGAAACTGACGGGTAAAATCGGCGACCGGAACACGATTGCGACAATCTATGCAGTGGACGAAATACCAGGTGCCGAAGATGCAACATTCTCGATCTTTCGTTACAAGCGGGCACTGCGCAACGACAGCTTCGTGGGCGGGTTCTTTACACAGAGGGACCAGGGCAGCTACTTCAACCGGGTGGTAGGAACTGATGGTTTGATACGTCTCGATCCTTCAAACACGATAGGTTTCCACGCCTTTCAGTCACAGGATGAAGATACCGGTAACCAGCTCAACCAGAGCGGCAGGGCGCTGGGCCTCGATTACAGATACATGACCCGCAACTGGATCGTGAATTTCCAGCTCATGGATCTAACCGACGATTTCAACACACAGACCGGATTCGTTACGCGTAACGGTTTAACGAGGTATCAGTTCGGGATTCTGAAATTCCTCTATCCGGAACGGCAGGAAGATCCAGTATTCGGATCAGTATCAAGGGAAGGGCAGCGATGTATCGGCCCGTATCATATACCAGTACTCAGATCACCTCAGTTCCTCTCTGGGTGTCAGCTATAGTGACTTCTACAACGATGCTACTTCAGCAAAGGTATACGACTACACAATCCTCAGGAACAGGAACACCTATCAGATAAACAAGTACCTGTTTCTGCGTGCGATCGCCGAGTACAACGATTTCTACGAAGAGCTGAATCTCGATTTCCTGGCTTCCTTTACCTACATACCCGGAACCGTGATCCATATCGGGTACGGCTCGATATACAACCGGATCCGCTGGGATGAAGGCCTGCTCGATTATGCGAGTGCAGATGGATTTCTTGAGACCAGGAGGGGATTTTTCTTTAAAACATCATATCTGTGGAGGATGTAGCAGTGTTTCTTCTGATATGCTGGTGTCCGACGTCTGAAACAATAAATCGATGCAGATCGGTGGTAAGCAGGGAATCATTCTGTCTGAAACGCAGGATCTGTAAGTGAAAGGGATTTGAAGTGGCCCGAAAAACCAATTCCCGGATGGCAGTTGCGGTTCTTGTCGTCACACTGACTCCTCTGCTGAGCAGCAGGGCGCAGGGCCAGTTCACAATCGATCAGATATTGAGCCCGGGCTATCCATTCGAACTGGTCTCGGCCAGGAAGGCGGACCGTATCGCATGGATCTCGTACGAGCGCGGGATGCGGAACGTCTATTCGGCCGCCGCTCCAGATTTCAAACCGGTCAGGTTGACGAACAACCTTGAAGATGACGGCAATGATCTTACCGGCCTGAGGATATCTGACGACGGGCTGACAATTGTATTCGTTCGCGGGCATGCGCCCAACAGGGACGGATGGAATGCAAATCCGACCAGCGATCCACGTGGAGGGGAAAGAGCGATATGGGCGGTCAGAACGGACGGGGGCCAACCCTGGAAACTGGTTGAAGCCGCCGGCCCGGTTCTCTCTCCGGATGGCAGGTGGGTACTCTTCACCAGGGATGGCCAGATTTACAGGATTCCGGTAGACAGGGAGGCGATCCGTTCGAGAGAGGGTAATCGTGAAGAGCCGCTCTTTCTGGCCTGGGGCCGCAACAGCAGTCCCCGGTGGTCACCCGACAGCAGGAAGATCGCCTTCGTCAGCAACCGTGGAGACCATTCCTATATCGGTATCTATAATAATGAAAATCCGGGTGTCTCCTACATCGCCCCCGGAGTGGACAGGGACAGCAGCCCGACCTGGTCACCAGACGGAAGTCAGATAGCATTCATACGCAGGCCGGGGCAGGCATTCGGATCACAGATCTCCGGTTCCGGTCGTGGCACCGCCGGATTCAGGACACCACGATCCGATAGCGTTAAACAGGACGATCGTCCCGGGATGATCCGCTCCACCTTCAGGGGAGGTTACAATTTCTCGCTCTGGGTTGGAGATATTGAAACCGGTGAGGCGGAGGAATTCTGGCATGCGACACCTGAGGATACGGTGTTCACCTCGATCCGCAGCATTCAGTGGGCGGATGAATACGTCATTTTCCAGATTGAACACGACAACTGGCGCCATTACCATTCTCTGCCCGTTTCAGGACGCCGCGAAGAACCTGAGGACCTGACACCGGGAGAGGGACTGGCTGAATACACAGCGCTGTCGAGCGATGGCAAATATCTCTACTACGCAACGAATGCGGGGGATATCGACCGGCGCCATATCTGGAGGACACGCACACGTGGAGGAAGGACACGCCAGCTGACCAGAGGGGAAATGATCGAGACCTATCCGGCCGTTCTGGCTTCAGATGACCGGGTGGCGATTCTGCATGCAGGACCGAAACTGCCTCTCTCTGTCGCACTCGTCTCTGCGCGGGGTGGCGATCCGGAAGTGATATTCCCCGAACTGCCAACCCGTTTTCCACTGAACGAACAGGTTATACCCCGGAACGTAATCCTGACCTCCGCAGACGGGCTGCAGTTCCACAATCAGCTCTTCCTGCCGAACGACCTGAAACCTGGTGAGCGGAGGCCCGCGGTGCTCTTTACCCACGGCGGACCCCGGAGGCAGATGCTGCTGGGTTACCACTACATGCACTTCTATCACATGGCTTATGCCATCAACCAGTATCTGGCAAACCAGGGCTACATAGTGATTTCGGTCAACTACCGCAGCGGTATCGGGTATGGCAGTGAGTTCAGGAATGCCCCCGACAGAGGAAGCCGCGGCAATTCTGAATACCAGGATGTGGAAGCGGCGGGCAGGTATCTTCAGAACCACCCGAATGTGGATCCGGAGCGAATCGGTCTTTGGGGACTCTCATACGGGGGCGTCCTGACGGCACAGGGGCTTGCCCGCAATTCCGACATATTCTCTGCGGGTGTTGACATCGCAGGCGTGCACCTGTGGGGCAGTTCAATAGATCCGGAAAGTGTCAGCTATCAATCTTCATCTATCGCAGCGATCGAGGGCTGGACCTCACCGGTTCTGCTTATTCATGGCGACGACGATCGAAATGTAGCGTTCTCGCAGACCACCGGTCTCGTACAACTGCTCAGGGCGTATGATATCTACTACGAGCTGATAGTGTTTCCCGACGACGTGCACGACTCCCTGCTCTACAGGAGATGGCTGATAACCTTCGAGGCTCTCGACGATTTCTTTACCAGGTTCCTGAAGGAGAAGTAGGGTCAGATATCGGTATATGCAGATAAAAAACACTATGTTAGAAGGTTTTCAAGACTAGATTGTAGAACCTCTGTAAACCAGATGCATCCCCCCGAAAAGAGGCATTGTATTAGTATGAGAAAGCAGGATGCTGAACTGAAAAACCGTCGACAGCCGATCAAAGGGCATCCAGTCTGCAGAACACTGCCTCTCCATGCGGTTTTTCTGGCATTGCTGGTTATTCCACAGGGAATTCGTGCCCAGAGTGCAGACGTTCCTGCCCGCAAGGAATTGCTCCGTGTGTTTCTGGACGGAAATTACTTCCGGTTTGGCTTCGATTATATCCGAACAGAAATCGATTTTGTCGACTGGGTCCGCGATCCGGCTGATGCAGACCTGCATATCATTGTCACTTCAGAACGAGCAGGCAGCGGAGGCAACGCTTACACTTTCGATTATATAGGAAGGAAAACCTTTGCCGGGCGGGCAGATACTCTTGTACACATTTCCAGCCAGACAGATACACAGGATGAGTTGCGCAGCGCGGTTGTAAGGCTGATGAAACTGGGTCTTGTACCATACATACTGAAGACGCCTGCCGGTCGGAATATCGATCTCAGATATATTTCACGCAGACGGGGTGATGAACCTGCGACGATTATGCAGGAAGATCCCTGGAATTACTGGATCTTCCGTACCGGCCTGAATGGTGATCTCAATGCTGAAAAATCCTCCAGCCGCAGTTCAACACGAGGTTCTTTCTCGGCACGGAGAGTCACAGAGCAGTGGAAGTTCGATTTCTCCTTTAACGGTGACTATTCCGAAAACCGAAATGAACTCAGCAGCGGAACTGTGATCAGTTACTCCCACACACTCGGGCTGAAAGGTCTTATCGTAAAAAGCCTGGGCAACCACTGGTCAGCAGGGGTGAAGGCATCGGCAAGCTCTTCAACGCGTCTGAACCAGGAGCTGGCCCTCCGTCTGGCTCCGGCAGTTGAATACAGCCTTTTTCCGTACAGTGAATTCACGAGGAAGCAACTGACGTTCCAATACACGGTTGGCGCCAACTCCTACGAGTACATGGAGAAGACGCTGTTAGGTCATCTGGATGAAGTGCGGTACAACCAGACCCTGGGAATGAAGTATGAAGTGACCCAGCCGTGGGGATCGGCCAGCGCTTCGATTGAAGCCGCCCATTTCTTCTTCGACGCCAGGAAATACCACCTGAATTTTGATACAAGATGGGATATCAGGTTGTTCAGAGGTTTCTCCCTCGACATATCAGGCGGTGTCTCCAGGATTTACGATCAGCTCTATATAGCGGGCCAGAATTATACGGATGAACAGATCCTGCTTCGATTGCGCCGACTCCAGACCGACTACGAGTACAATATCAGGATAGGATTCAGCTATACGTTCGGATCCATTTTCAATACAGTGGTGAATTCACGTCTGCAGGAGGAGAGAAGAGGCGGTGGAATGACGAGGATGATGAGGCGTTAAGGTATCCGGTTGCTGTTTTGTTGATAGTCCCATGGCTGATTCAAGAAGGACTGGAGGATTTGAGCAGGTAGGATGACGATGAAGGCTAGGTTACTTTTTTATCCAGGTCTGATCCTTTTCGCTGCTTCGTGCAGCAGCAGTACCATTCCCGAAATCCAGCAAACACGCCTGCAGCTCGGCACCTCAGTCTCCATAACGGTAATAAATGAAAATAACGAACTGGCCGAGCGGGCTGTTGAAGCGGCTTTCGCTGAGATCGAACGGATCGAACGGTTGATGAGCTCATATGATGAGAAGAGCATGATTTCCGTGCTGAACAGCAAGGGTTCGATAGAGGCCGACTCTGAAATCGTGGATATTCTGGAGAAGGCGAGATACTTCCATCAGATAAGTGCCGGGGCTTTCGATATCACGGTCGAACCGCTTCTCCGATTATTCGATGCATCTTTCTCAGAGAGATCGGAACCACCCTCCGACGTTGAAATTCAGGCGGCCCTGCAGCTTGTCGGCTTCGATCGGATCGAGGTGACTTCAGACAGGATATACCTGCCCGACGGGATGAAGATAACTCTGGGAGGAATTGCCAAGGGTTATGCCATCGATCGTGCCGTGGCGGTCCTGAAAGAGCACGGTATTGAACAGGGGCTGGTCAACGCCGGCGGGGATATGCGTTCGATTGGCTCGAAAGGCGAAAACCCCTGGAGGATAGCTCTGCAGAATCCTCGCAACGGCAGCGAATATATCGCTGTTCTTCCTCTCGATAATTCGGCGGTGGCCACAAGTGGTGACTACGAACGCTACTTCGATCCCGACAGGCGCTTCCACCATATCATAGATCCCAGGACCGGATACAGTGCCACCAAACTCATGAGTGTTACCATCGTTACCGAAACCGCCCTCGATGCCGATGCCCTGGCAACGGCTGTGTTCGTCAGCGGTGCCGTGGATGGAATGATGCTGGTGAACAGAATGGAAAATATCGAGGCGCTGATTATCACATCTGAAGGCAATATCATAACCTCAGAGGGCCTGAAATACAGTATGATCAGATCTGACAGACCTTAGGAACCTGTTGGAGAAACACTCCGGCTGCGGCTTGCGCCGGCATCCGGCAGGCGGCGTTGGTTCTCGCGTAATATCCTCGACGTAGCGCAGTGGCTACGTCTCCGGGTATTCCGCTCAACCGCCTGGCCATCCGGCGCCAGCGAAATCCTCGCTAGCGTCGGTTTCTCCAACAGGCTCCCGCATGATCGAACCTGGAGGATAGTCGTGATAATGAACCGGAGGCACTTTCTGGGGGCGGCATCTACGGGGCTGGCCATGCTGCACGTTCAGGCTCGGACCGGTTACGGCATAACCGCATTACCTGGAACTGGTGTGAAGGGTGTGGGGATCTGCGACTGGAATATTGGTGAATATCCCAATCCAGATCTTATCCCCCTGGCCCGGGAAGCTCACCTGGAGGGCGTACAGGTGAGTATCGGATCGGGACCGGACAACATACCGTTGCGCGATCCTGATGTTCGCGGCAGGTATCTCGAACTGGGCCGCCTGCATGAGATCACATTTCATTCAGTTGCAACAGGCATCCTGAACAGCGTTCCGCTGGCAAGCGAACCTCAATCGGCCGTCTTTGTAATAGATGCCATCGAAGCAGCCGCAGCTCTGGGATCTGACAATATTCTTCTGGCATTCTTCAGCAGGGGTGATCTCCGGATGCGTGATGGAGATGGCAATTTCATCGAGCAGCAGGAGGGTGGATTCAAATCTTATACACTCAACGATGAAAGTGCAGCCAGTGTTATAAAAACACTTCGTCAGATCGTGCCGCGCGCCAGGGACGCCGGAGTGATAATGGGCCTGGAGAATACGTTAAGCGCAAAGCAGAATCTGCAGATAATAGACCAGATCGGCTCTGATATGGTCAAGGTCTACTACGATGTCGGCAACTCGTGGGGCAACGGTTATGACGTTCCCGGTGAGATCAGGATGCTGGGCAACGATTTGATCTGTGAGGTCCATCTGAAGGACTGGAACACCAGCATGCTGGGCAGCGAAGGGGCGATGGTGGATATGACGGCGTGTGCCGGTGCGCTTGAGGATATCGGCTATGACAAGTGGCTGGTGCTTGAAACCAGCGGCCGCAGAAACCGGTTCGTGGAGGATACCCGGACCAATGTGGCCTTTGTGAAAAAGACATTCAAGATGGCCTGATCTGGAAGGGTAAGAGCATCATTACTCGTGCATACAGGTCACGGAAGCTGCTGATCTTACGGAAGAGGCGGGGCCCCCGGATGGTATTCGGGATGGCGATCGGGATCGGGATGCTGATCCTGATCGGTGCTGCCAACCATTATACTTCAACCGACACCTTCTGTGAATCGTGCCACGTGCATCCGCAGGCCACATCCTCCTGGAAACTCTCCTCACATTATGCCGGTTTAAGTGGAACGGTTACCCACTGTGTCGAATGCCACCTTCCACCGGGCGGCATTTCCTATGCGGTTGAGAAAACAAGGTTCGGTGTCAGGGATGTCTTCAGCAAGCTGCTGAAGGACGATTCAAAGTTCGACTGGGAGGAGAAATCCTCCCTGGAGCATGCAGAGGAATACACATTCAGGGATGCATGTCTGGACTGCCACAGGAATCTCTTCCCGATAGAGCTCTCCAGAAAGGGTGAAGAGGCCCATCTGCACTACGAGAGGAAAGCTGACGAAATCCGCTGCATCAACTGCCACCTGCACACCGGACATTTCGACCCCGAAGCAGGGGGAGCCGACGAGTTCGGTCTGATGGTTACCGAAGGAAAGGAGATCTATTCCGAGCCTGCAGTTGTGGAAGGGTTCGTGGATTTCACCGAATTCATTCCCGGTTCAAATGTTGATTTCGAGATGGTTGCCATCCCGGGAGGCACCTTTACGCTGGGCAGTCCAGATTCTGAATCGTACAGGGACTCAGACGAGGGGCCCCTCCGTCAGGTCACCATAAGTCGGTTCTGGATGGGCAGGACCGAGGTGACATGGAATGAATTTGAAGCGTGGTACAGAGAGACCGGCGGTGAGGGCAGAACCGATACCCGTATGCTTCAACCTGTGGATATTCCCGGTGTGGATGCGATAACCGGGGCCACTCCACCCTATGGAGCACCCGATCAGGGATGGGGAAAGGGAGATCGTCCCGCCATTACGATGACCTTTCAAGCGGCAACTGAATACTGCAGGTGGCTCTCGGAAGTCACGGGAAAGACCTACCGCCTGCCGACAGAAGCAGAATGGGAGTACGCCTGCCGGGCAGGCACATCTTCACCCTATTTCTTCGAGGGTGATCCGAAGCAATTCTCGGAGAAGAGATTCTGGAACAGAATTGCAGGTATTAACAGTGAAGGTATCGACCCCTTCGTGATCTATGCCGGCAACAGCAATGGCAAAACCCATACCTCCTCCGACATTCTTCCGAATCCTTTCGGGCTTGTTAACATGTCCGGGAATGTGAGGGAATTCTGCCTCGACTGGTACGCCGCAGACGCCTATTCCCTAAACCCTGAAGGAGCACCGGTTATCGATCCAAAGGGTCCCGATTCAGGAAATGAGCACGTTATCAGGGGAGGATCGTTCCGAAGCGATGCGGCCCTTGTTCGATCTGCCGCCAGAGATTACACCCGTCGCGATGCATGGCTCGTGACAGATCCCCAGATTCCGAAAAGTATCTGGTGGTACTCCGATTGCATTGACGTGGGATTCCGCGTCGTATGCGAGTATGAAGGGGAGGGAGAGAACTGACTCTTCCCGGTTGGGCAGCAGATCCAAAGAATGATAGAATGAGTCGACAATTCGATCGTAATTTCTGAAAAGGGTAGAAGGAGCTGCAAGATGTCAGAGAACACTGGCAGTCCAAGCAGACGGGAATTCATCGGAACGGCGGCGGCGATCGGTGCGGCCGGAGCGGTAGGAGCAATAGTCTCCGGCTGCGGAGGTGGAGTTATGGATAGATATGCAGACTACCACTACCCGCCGCTGCTGGAGAGTGCACCGGATGGACCGGTCCTCAAAGCCGGGTTGATTGGCTGCGGCGGCCGCGGAACCGGAGCTGCCGTACAATTTTTCAGCGCAGGCCCCAACCTGGAAATAACCGCTCTGGCAGACATCTTCCAGGACCGGCTCGACAGCTGCCGGGCCCGTCTCGGCAGGCGGAGAGAGATAGAAGTCGCCGATGAGAACTGCTTCGTGGGATTCGATGCCTACCAGAAACTGATCGATTCAGGTGTAGATGTCGTTCTGCTGGCTACTCCTCCCCATTTTCGACCCGAGCATTTTGCTGCTGCCGTCAATGCACGCAGGCACGTCTTCATGGAAAAGCCTGTCGCAGTCGATCCTGTGGGAGCCCGGTCTGTAATGAGTTCCGCACGAAAGGCCGATGGGATAGGGCTTACGGTTGTCACAGGTACGCAGCGCAGGCACCAGAAAGATTATTTGGAAGTATTCAGGAACATCTCACGTGGGATGATCGGTGAGATAGTATCGGCCAACTGCTACTGGAACGGGCGAGTGCCGTGGTTCAACAGGCGACAGCGTGGGTGGTCCGACATGGAAGCGATGCTCCGTGACTGGGTAAACTGGACCTGGCTGTCGGGTGACCATATCGTGGAGCAGCATGTTCACAATATCGACGTCATCAACTGGTTTACCGGTATGCACCCGGTCAAAGCGGCCGGATTCGGGAGTCGCATAAGGCGGGAAACGGGAGACCAGTTCGACAACTTCAGCGTGGACTTCGTCTATGAGAACGGGATCCACATGCACAGCATGTGCCGGCAGATATCGGGATGTTCCGACAATGTATCGGAGTACGTCAGGGGAACGAAGGGTTACTCCAACTGCGTCAATACTCTTTTCGATCACGATGGTGAATCGAACTGGGAATACACCTACGAACTGGACGAAGAGGGGAATCCAAAAAGACTGGGGAGCCAGGCATACAACCAGGAACACGTTGACCTGGTCACGGCCATTCGCACCGGCAATCCGATAAACGAGGCGGAGAATACGGCCAAATCCACAATGACTGCGATAATGGGCCGAACATCCTGCTATACAGGCAGAGAGGTGACCTGGGAGGAGATGATGAACTCCGATATGAAGATAGGTCCTGAAAGAGTTGAAATGGGGCCGAGCGACTATCGGGCGGTAATACCGGTGCCGGGAACTCCGTAAGAGCCGAGGAGAGTGAAATCCGATGAATCGGACTCACAGGTTTAACCTGCCTGGAACGATACAGGCGATCATCGTACTGTTGCTGTCCTTCGTATGTGTTGCAGCCGCACCATGGGAGCTGGAAGGGGCGCTTTACGGTGAAGCCACTGCTGCGATCCATGGGGCTGACAGGGCAGATCCCGACCTGATCCTGGGTGCAATGGAAACCGAGCTGGAACGGTCGTTCTCCAGGCTGCAGGAGGAGGGGGAAACGCCCCTCTACTACCTCTCCTACGGGCTGACCGAGATCGGAGAAACATCGGTTGTCGGTGTCCTGGGTACGGTGAACAGCAGGAGATCCGGACGGAATCGCTATCTGGATGTGGATGTCAGGGTGGGGAATATGGATTTCGACAACACCCGTGAATCTAGAACGCGGAGGATGGGTGGATTCCGCCGGATGACCAGGGCTCCTCTCGATGACGATGAGCTTGCCCTGCGCATTGCTTTCTGGAAGAGGACCGACACCGTTTTCAAGGAGGCACAGGAGCATTACGCCAATCTGCGAACGGAAGCCTCGCTGGAATCGCAGCGTGAGGATCCCTCCGGTGACTTCAGTGCCGCCGATCCCGTGGAGTATATGGAACCTTTCGCCTCGGTTGAGATAGATATGGAAGAGTGGGAGAACAGAGTCAGTGCCTATTCTCAACTCTTCCAGGGACATCCCGATCTTTACCGGAGCAGAGTGGAGATGACTGCCACTACCACCGATAAATACATGGTGAGCAGCGAGGGAACCAGGACGCTCATTTCGAGCGTCTCGCTGAGACTGGTGGTATACGCCTGGACCAAAGCCGACGACGGAATGGAACTCTACCTCTACGAAATCTACGACGTGAATCCTCCAAACGGCCTCCCCGGGGAGGAAGAGGTACGCGCAGATATCGCGCGCCTTATCACCAACCTGGAGGAATTGCGCACGGCACCCGTGGTTGATCCGTACGCCGGCCCGGCGATCCTTCAGAACAAAGCGGCCGCCGTTTATTTCCATGAGATATTCGGTCACCGGGTCGAAGGGCACAGACAGAAGAGTGAACGGGAAGGGCAGACATTCACCGCGATGGTGGGAGAGCTGGTCCTTCCCGAATTCATGGATATCTACGACGATCCAGGATTGACCGAGTATGCCGGTGAGGATCTGAAGGGCCACTACATTGTTGACGACGAGGGTGTGACGGCCGATCGAGCCGATATCGTAACTGACGGAGTTCTCACCAGCTTTCTGATGTCCCGCAGCCCTGTCAGGGGATTCCCCGCCAGCAATGGTCACGGGCGGCGCCAGAGCGGTTATCGTACGGTATCCCGCCAGGGAAATCTCATTATCGAGAGTTCGAACAGCATCCCCTACAGCTCGTTGAGAGAGCAGTTGATCGACCAGGTGCGTCTGCAGGAGAAGCCGTACGGTTTGATCTTCAGTGATATTTCCGGCGGATTCACTTCCACCGGAAGAACCGGACCCCAGAGCTATAAAGTCGAGCCGTTGCTGGTATACAGGGTGTACCCCGACGGCAGGCCCGATGAGCTGGTAAGAGGTGTGGATATCGTAGGTACGCCCCTGACGAGCCTTTCAAAGATCAAGATCACAGGAGATGATCCCGGAGTCTTCGATGGTTTCTGCGGTGCCGAATCGGGTTCGGTGCCGGTATCAGCAGTCTCACCTTCACTGCTCGTTACGGAGATCGAAGTGGAGAAACAGACTAAAGCTCCCACCGGTCCACCTGAACTGCCGATGCCGCCAATGGCTCCAGAGATCTCATTTACGGAGTGGGCACCTTCAGAGAGGGTTCAGCGCGCCCTTCAGAGTGAACCGGTTCTTCAGGCGATGGGGGATGAGCTGGGTCGCAACATGAATGAACTGAAGCTGCCCGACAGTGAAGCACCCTACCATCTTTTCTACCGGGTCGACGATCGCGACAGATGGAATATCGATGCTTCGTTCGGTGCCGTGATGATGGATCTGGAGAGCTCCACAAGATATGCGACTATCACCCTCAGAGTCGGAGATCGCACTTTCGACAATACTCAATTCGTTGGACGGATGGGACCGGGCAGGCCCGGCTTCGCTGCCGTACCGATCGGTGACGGGTATGGTGCGGTAAGGCATGCCCTGTGGCTGGCTACCGACAATACATACAGGGATGCACTCGGTGTGCTTGCGGCCAAGCGGGCGTTCGCACAGAACACGATTATCAGGGATAAACCGGACGATTTCGCAGCCGGCACCCAGAATATCAGCGTCGATATGGATAACCTGCCGGAACTGGACAGGGAACAGTGGCGTGAGTGGATCCGTGAGGTAAGTGCTCTATTCAGGTCCTCAGAGGGTCTCCAGAAGTCTGATGTCCGCCTGAGCGCAGACAGTAAAGTAACCCGGCTGGTTGACAGCGAAGGTATGGTTGTTCGGAAGACCAGCACCGAATTCGAGCTGATAATCGCCGTTCAAACCCAGGCTGAAGACGGTTCTTCGATCGCCGACTACAGATCGTGGCGGGTTCGTTCGCCGGGGGACCTGCCGAGCCGCCGTACGATGATAAGGGAGGCCGGCAATCTGATCAGAGAGATCGGGGCCCTCGTTGAAGCTCCGGAAGGGGAGCCTTTCGTTGGACCGGTACTTTTTGTTGAGCAGGCCGCCGGAGCGTTCTTCGCGCAGCTCTTTGCCGAAGAGCTTGCAAATCCGCGATCCCCTCTGCTGGAGAACGAGACATTCGCGGCCTTTTTCGATGATTCGGGAGCGCTGAAAAATAGACTGAACAGGCGTATTCTGTCTACAACATTCAAGATAGTGGATGATCCGACCAACGAGGCTTTCGACAGGATACAACTCATCGGTCACTATCAGTTCGATGATGAAGGAAATGCCGCACAACCGCTTGTAGTGGTTGAAGATGGATGGTTGAGGGCCCTTCCGATGAGCCGAACTCCAACGCGGGATCTGAAGGAATCAAATGGTCACGGACGTGCCTCACCCGGTGAATTCGTCAAGGGGAGGCCATCGAACCTTTATATAAGCACCAGTGAACCTGAATCGCTGCGAGACCTCGAACGGAGGCTTATCGATCTGGCCGAACTATCACAGAGCCCCTACGGCATTGTAATCACGAGAATGCACATGCCTGAGGTTCAGGCACAGGTGGACAGGGAGGGATTGACCCAGCAGCGGACCAATAAGGCTGCCATCGCCAATCCGCAGCTTGCTTACCGTTTATATGT
>CAZWVF010000036.1:22010-27021 GCA_964637695.1 uncultured Gemmatimonadota bacterium
CCCGACCAATTCAGAAATAGAGGATGTTCTGCCGCCGCCCGGGGATTATCCAACAGGTCCTGCTGTTCGAAATTAATATCCTCTGCCCCCGCGGCCGTATCCCGATCCTGTGGTTACAGCGGTCATGTCGATAATCGCGCGCCTGTAATCGAGGTATGCTTCCAGGTAGTTGTTCTGTGCCTCTACCAGCCTGTTCTGCGTCAGCATGATGTCCTGCGCGTTGATTCCACCTGTCTGGAACTGCTGCAGAGTGAGTTCATAGGAGCGTTCGGCGGCATCTATTCCCGGACGTAGTTGAATCAACCTGGCATCGGCTTCCCTGACCCGTGCTACGGCACTGGATACTTCCCGGGTTATGGTTTTGATATTCTCCTCTTCCTGGCGATAGTTCTGATCGATGTCAACCTGCTTGGAAGCAACCCGGGCATCATTTCTTCCCCAATCCCACAGCGGCAGTGAGAATGTGATTGCGACGCCACGGGCCTGGTCTGGATCGAGCCACGCATCGGCCATGTTATGGATCTCCCGACCCTGAGCATCGAGACCGAGTGAAATGCTGATATTTCCCGTAAGCCTGCCCCCCGAACGGCGTTCATCGATATCCATCTCGTGGTTTTCTCTTCTGATGATGGTCCGCCGCAGATCGCTCCGCTGCCTCATCGCCTGCTCCATCATGGCCTCTTCGTCAATCTCAACCTCTACGAGCTCGAGTACCGGCATCAGAGCGATCTCATCATCGAGCGGGAGGCCGAGATCCTGCTTGAAATCGTCCAGTTCACGGTCGAGTCTGCCGTAAGTTGCAGATGCCCTGTCACGGCGTGAAGAAAGTTCAACTTCAAGCTGCAGCAGGTTCACTTCCGAGATGGATCCGCTTTCATAGAGCTGCTGGCCTATCGAGTAAACCTGCTCCAGCCTTTCCACTTCCTCTCTTGCCAGCTTGTCCTGATATGTGAGCTCCAGCACCTTGAAGAAGGTTCGCGAGATGTCTCTCCTGATCCTGACCTCTTCGTCCCGGAAGCCCAGGTTGGCTTCTTCAAGGCTTAACTCGGCTCTACGGATATCGTTCTTGATGCCGTTTGGTTTCAGGATCGGCTGGTCGAATCTGAGGTTTGCAGAACCGTAATACTTATCTGTGGAGGAAAATGAAAAGAGATCGGTCTGGTTGCGGTTCAACGTTCCATTCAGAGAGAGCACGCCATTGGTGATGAGCGGCTGCCGGATCGTAATTCTGCCAAAATACTTTGCTGATTTATTTTTTATAACCTGGGTGATACCACTGCTGCTGGTCCAGTCTCTCAGTGACTGGTCGTAATCGGGAAGAGTAAGACTGATACTGGCATTCGACTTCAGAGCCGCCCTCACAGCGGCCAGGTTGAACTCTGCTCGCGCCAGACCCATGCGTCCTCTCTCTATGCGCCACGACTGATCGAGTGCCAGGTTAAGCGTCTGTTCCAGGTTCAGAATGGTTACGCCGGCCGGCCGGGCAGACTCGTAAACGCCAGATTCCTGTGCGCCTGTCGGTTGCGGAACGGTAAAGATGAGAATAAGAGCAATAGATATCGATGTGATCCAGTGATGTACATTAGCGAACATGCTCGGGATACTCCTTGGTGATGTGAGCAGGCTTTCCAGAGTGTTGAAGCCTGTCACGAGGTTCCAATCGGGATTTTATTGAAGGCAGAATCGGGCCACAATTTATGGCTTATAATATTTACAAACCAGACCCTGAGGTTCTTTGACCATCTGTCTGAATAAGGAAGGATTCCGTTTGATAATGATCGGGCTGGTAATTGGAACACTCGGTGCCGTGGCGCTCACCCGGCTGATAACAAGCCTGATATATGGTGTCAGTGCGACAGATCCGATCACCTTCATACTCGGAATACTGCTGATGACAGTTGTGGCATTGACCGCCTGCTGCCTGCCTGCTCTGCGGGCTTCCAGGGTCGATCCGGTAATAGCCTTGAGAATCGAGTAGGAATTTACTCATCACTCCATTGTGTGGTATGAAAGGAGACACTGCAATCCTCACCTGGAGATGAGTTTGGAGCAGTTCTCTTCCTCACCCGAAGAACGCAAACTGGGTCTCTGGATGTGCACGGCCCTGGTTGTCGGCAATATGATAGGTTCCGGTATATTCCTTCTGCCTGCCGTTCTCGGGTCATTCGGTGGTATCAGCCTTCTGGGATGGCTCTTTACAGCTGCAGGAGCTCTCTTCCTCGCCCTCGCATTTGCACGTCTGAGCCGGATCATTCCCCGGGCCGGTGGACCTTATGCATATACACGCCACGCCCTGGGCGACTTTGCAGGATTCATAGTAGCATGGGGTTACTGGATTTCCATCTGGGTCGGAAATGCCGCCATATCAATTGCCATGGTGGGATATCTGGCCGTCTTCTGGCCACCGCTTGCTGAAATCCCGATCCTTGCCGGAAGTGTTGCTCTTGCAGCCATTTGGCTTCTGACCTGGGTTAATGCCAGCGGCGTTCGGAATGCAGGTATCGTTCAACTGGTAACAACAGTGATGAAACTGATTCCTCTTTTTATGGTGGCCACACTTGGACTGCTCTTTATCAAGCTGGAAAACTTCACACCTTTCAACCTCAGCGGCGGGTCCTCGATCTCGGCCGTTACCGCGACGGCCACTCTTACGCTGTGGGCATTCCTCGGTCTTGAATCGGCCACCATACCCAGTGGCAGTGTGGACGAACCTGAGCGAACCATACCACGCGCAACCATTCTGGGGACCCTGCTCACTGCAGTTGTGTATATCCTTGGAACATTTGCAGTTATGGGAATCATTCCGCCTGACCTTCTTACGGAATCAACCGCTCCCTTTGCAGACGCAGCCAGCGAGATGTTCGGCCCGTGGGCGGCATATGCTGTTGCCCTGGGAGCAGCAATTTCCTGCTTCGGTGCTCTGAATGGATGGATTCTTCTGCAGGGACAGGTACCACTGGCAAGTGCTTCGGATGGTCTCTTTCCGGGGATATTCGGGCGTCTCTCTTCCAGGGGCACCCCGGTGCCGGGGATCGTGATATCGAGCATTCTGGTCACTCTGCTGATGGCCATGAATTACACCAGGGGCCTGGTGGATCTCTTCACATTTGTGATTCTGCTGGCCACCATGACAACTCTGGTGCCCTATGTACTTTCCATCATTGCCGAGCTGATAATCTTTACCAGAGAACGCGAAAGATTCACGGGGGAGAACCTGGCAGGACCGAAAATCATTGCCGTGACAGCGCTTCTATATTCATTATGGGCCATAGCAGGTCTCGGCCGGCAGGTCCTGGGTCTGGGATTTCTGCTTCTGCTGGCAGGTGTTCCGGTTTTTATATGGATACGGCGCCGCTCAAATGCCACGGTTGTTGCGTGACAGGGCACTAAGGTAGATTGATTATGGCAGGTCATGACCATGCCGGTCGGGAACACAGCCGTGAACTTGACAGCAGGACAACCACCGGCTGCGTCATCAGCTCATTCTCCATTGCACTGAATATTATACTGTTTGGTTTGAAGTATTGGGCCGGATTACAGACCGCATCTGTCGCAATAATTGCGGATGCCTGGCATACTCTCTCTGACACTCTTACTTCGGTAGTGGTTCTGGTAGGTTTCAAAATCTCTGTCATTCCTCCCGACAGGGAACATCCGTACGGTCATGGCAGAGCAGAACTCATCGCGGCGCTCATAGTCGGTATAATTCTGGCACTGGTCGCATTCAACTTCCTCGTGGAATCGATCCATCGACTCGCTGACAGACAGGCTGCGGCATATGGCAGCCTGGCGATAATCGCTGTGACGGTCTCTGTGATATCGAAAGAAGTGATGGCACAGATATCGATCAGGGCCGGAAAGAAGAATGATTCGACTTCCCTGATTGTCGATGGCTGGCATCACAGGAGCGATGCCATCTCGTCACTGTTTATTCTAATCGGTATTATTGTTGGAGGACGTATATGGTGGACCGATGGCGTACTGGGGGTCATAGTATCCATCCTGATATTCTATGCAACCTTCGAGATACTGAAAGGCGCGATAAGTCATCTGCTGGGACAGGAACCCGGCAGCGAGCTGATAGACAGCATTACAGAGATCACCAGAGAAGTAACCGACCATGACCTTCAGATCCACGACACCAAGATGCACGATTACGGACGCCACAAGGAACTGACTGCGCATATCTACCTGCCGGCCGGGATGATACTCTCGGAAGCCCATGAAATAGCCGTTCAACTGGAAGTGAAGATCTGGGAACAACTCGGGATAGCCGCCACAATCCATATTGACGCCGTCAAAGAATGACAGAACAGGAACGGTGAACCAGGAACACTGCTCCTTAATTACGATGAAGTATCAAGAGCGCCGAGGCGTACGGCAGGATTATCGTCTGTCCCGGGAGTGTGTACAATCAGCAGTAACCGATCAAGGAGAAGGATCCACGATCTTCCCGATAAAGAGGATCGTCCCGGAGAACCTCTCTCTTATCATAAAGATGAAGGGTCTGTTCACCCTCATCATGACCAGTACCGGCGCTGAAGTAGCACCAACGGTCACGGATGTCACGGCCGCGGCCTCCGTGCCCTCCTCATCGACCTTCACATATGTTTTATGCTTTACACCTGATATGTAGAGATTGTCTCCGGTTCCTTCACGCATCCGGTTGAAATCGGCACTATAGGGATCGAAAGCGATCTCCATGCCCAGAGCCGAAAGGATATCGTTCAGCCTGACTTCATATTCCAGCTCGAACCTGGGCATCTGGAGCAGGCCGAACTCCCGGGGATGAAGCTGGTTGATCCAGCTCTCCCAGGTCGTTTTGTCGAGCGATTCGATCAGGGCGTCCAGATCTGTACCCGATTTTGGAAGTACGATCGTCATGCTGAAGAGACTGTCGCCGTAAGCGAGGTCGACAGCCTGAAAATCGTTATTCTCGAAATAGGGGAAGGTGGCTTCATCCTGATTCATCATGGGGATCTGTTTCGTGGAACCATCGGGCAGTGTGAAC
>CAZWVF010000037.1:0-3882 GCA_964637695.1 uncultured Gemmatimonadota bacterium
GTTGAGGAGATGCTGGAGAATCTGATACACACGAAACCTTCGAGGAACGGATAAAATGACGACTAGAATGACCCTCACAACCATTGCCCTGCTTATCGTATGCGTACCCCGGATGGCAGATGCCCAGCAGAGACAGGCGCGGTCCAGGGAAGACGTAGGGCAGTCGGGCAGGGCCGGTCCGGAGAGGGTGCGTCAGTTGCTGGATGTAAATACATTCGACGCAGATATCAGGTTCCTCTCGCACGATCTGCTGGAGGGAAGAGCTCCTTCAGGACGTGGTGAAGCGATTGCGGTTGAATACATCGAGGCGAGATTGAGAATGGCCGGCGCCAGAGGTCCCTTCGAAGGAGGCAGCTTCCGGCAGGCGGTTTCTCTGATCAGACAGCGGGCTTCCTCGAACATGGAACTGGCAGTTTCGGGTAACGGGCAGAGCAGGCAGTATGACTACGGGACTGAATTCGTTGTCGATTCGGGTGTCTATGAACCGCAGGTCGACGTGGATGGTGAAATCGTGTTCGTGGGATTCGGATCGATCGCTCCCGAGTATGAATGGGATGATTACAAGGGAATGGATGTTAAAGGGAAGATCGTGATGATGCTCGTGAACGATCCTCCGGCAACATCAGAGGAACCGGAACTCTTTGCCGGCAGGGCGATGACTTATTACGGCAGGTGGACATACAAATACGAGATTGCAGAGGAACTGGGTGCTCAGGGTGTTCTGCTGGTGCATGTAGCCGATATGGCCGGTTACGGCTGGAATGTTGTGCAGACCTCGTGGTCGGGGGATCAGTTCAGCCTCTTATCCGAACAGGCCGACAACCCCCTCAAGATGCGGGGATGGGTCACAAGAGAGGTAGCGGGAGAGATCGTCGGCATGGCCGGGCGTGACCTGGATCAATTGATGGCAGCAGCCACCAGGCGAGATTTCCAGCCGGTTCCTCTGGGTGTCGACGCCTCAACTGTAATTCGCAATACAACCGAAAGAATGACAGGGTACAACGTGGTCGGTGTCATCGAAGGCAGCGATCCTGCGAGGGCGGGTGAATACATCTGTTACTCCGCCCATCTCGACCATCTGGGAATGGGAGAGGGGGAGGGCGACGTAATAAATAACGGCGCCGTTGATAATGCTTCCGGTGTCGCAGCGCTGATCAACCTGGCAGATGCTATCGGCAGTATGCCCGAACGTGCCCGGCCGGCCCGTTCATTCATGTTCGCACTGGTTACCGCGGAGGAATCGGGTCTTCTGGGCAGCAAAATGCTGGCACTCGCTCCACCGGTCCCCTCCACTCAGATCGTAGCGGTACTCAACCTTGATTCGATGAATATGTGGGGGGAGACTGAAGATCTAATTCTGATCGGGGGAGAACGTTCAGATCTGTGGAAGATCGTGGAAGGTGTGGCATCGTCCATGGACATGGTTCTGAAGCCGGATCCCCGCCCCGAAGTGGGCAGTTTCTTCCGCAGCGATCACTTCTCATTCGCCAAAGTCGGAGTGCCCGCCGCCAGCATGGGCGCCGGAGATACATATCGCAACAGGCCTTCCGGATGGGGGGCCGAGTTTGCACGCGAGTGGACTGCCGAAACATACCACCAGCCCTCCGATGAGTACTCGGAATCGTGGGTTTACGGTGGAGTGATTCAGGAGATGACGGCAGCCCTGCTGGCAGGATTACAGATCGCCCGTTCAGAGAAATGGGTGGAGTGGAAACCGGGCGATCCTTTCGGTCGTGTCCGGGCCGAAAAAAGAGGGGGCGGAGGCGAATAATTGCACTATTGCGTTGTTTGTGACACCGTGTTGACAAAGGAGAAATTATCCGGTTTGATGCTATGGATTCCACTCAAGGTTCAAGTTGAGGTCGAAAGATGAAATTTGCCAACCGCATGTCCCGCCTGGGGACAGAAACAGCGTTTGATGTCCTGGCACAGGTCAATGCACTGAGGGCTGAAGGCCGGGATGTCGTGGTATTTTCCATCGGGGAACCCGATTTCGGCACACCGGTCAATATCCGGAATGCTGCAAAGAATGCCATCGATGCCGGCTACACGCACTACACCCCTTCGGCAGGCATGCAGGATCTGCGTGAAGTTCTTGCCGCCGAGGTAAACCGGACCCGCGGTACTGATTACACTTTCGAGAATGCAGTGGTGACACCTGGCGCCAAACCGATCATGTTCTTCGGGATAATGGCACTGGTGGATAAAGGCGATGAGGTCATCTATCCCAATCCCGGTTTCCCCATCTACGAATCGATGATTGATTTTATCGGGGCGAAGGCCGTGCCGCTTCCTCTCGAGGAAAAGCACGCTTTCAGTTTCGATGTGGATAAGCTGGAGAAACTTGTTTCCAGTGACACTCAGCTGGTGATCATCAATAGTCCGCAGAATCCAACCGGGGGTGTTGTGCCCGGAGAGAGTCTGGAGAGGGTCGCCGAACTGGCGGAGAAGTACGATTTCTGGGTGCTCTCCGATGAGATCTACAGCAGGCTGGTCTACGATGGTCGGTTCCAGAGTATTACGCAGTTCGAAGGTATGCCCGATCGGACTCTTCTGCTCGACGGTCATTCTAAAACCTTTGCCATGACCGGATGGCGTCTCGGATACGGATTGATGCCTGTAAAACTGGCGGAAGCAATGGCGCGTTTGATGACCAACTGCAATTCATGCACCGCTGCTTTCACCCAGGTCGCCGGCAAGGAAGCAATTACAGGGCCGCAGGAAGATGTGGAAGCCATGAAACAAACCTTTCATGAGCGGCGTCACTTTATTGTAGATGGTCTCAATGCCATCGACGGAATAAACTGTCTCAGTCCAGCAGGTGCATTTTACGCCTGGCCGAACGTGACAGAGATGTGTGATAACTTGCATTTACCGGACTCGAAGGCGTTGCAGGACTACCTGCTTTACGAGGCGGGTGTCGCGGTACTGGGCAGGCAGTGTTTCGGACGGAGAGCAGGTGACGAAGACCAGGAATACGTACGGGTCTCATATGCAGCTTCAACCGAAACCATTCAGGAAGGGTTGAAGCGTATTGAAGAGGCCGGAACCGACAGGGAGAGAGCCGAAAAGTTCTGGAAATCCCGGAGTTGAGGCGCTTCCGGCTGCCGGCACAGCACAGTCTGGGGTGAGAATATTGACCGTGAGTATACCTTCAAGGCATGTCGTGTCCTATCTGGGCGTGTTGATTTTGGTGGTGGTCTTCGCAGCCGGATGTGGAGGGGGAGGTAGGCCCAGCGACTCCAGTGATGATGTTGACCTGCTCTACGAGGAGACTTTCAGCAGCACGGTCGAGGGGGGTCTGCCCACAGGATGGACAATCAAGACACAGCAGGCAGCCACCCAGGAGGGTCCGGCAGACTGGAGAGTAAAGTCTGGCCGCCTCCATCAGGCCTCAAATGTGCAGGCACCACAGACCCCAGGTTACTCCTTCGCTATCAATTATGAAGGGACGATGGCCATCGTCGGCGATACCTCGTGGGTGAATATCAGCTTTATTTCCAATGTGATACCCCGTGATGATGACGGGATCGGTGTGATCTTCCGCTGGCGCCCGTCCGCTGTGCATCCCGACGGCAACTTCTACAGGCTCCTTATGGTAGAGGACAGTGCGGCCGACGGTCCCAAGCTGCGCCTGGACAAGCACGTCGACGGAGTCTGGACCTTCATTGAGGAGAAGACCAACACCTACTCGGGGTATGATGAGAATCGCAGATATACGATAGAAGTGGATATGGTTGTCGACGACTTCACCATCAAACTGGATGGGGCGATCATCTTTGAGTTCGAGGACAAGATCTCAGATGGTGGACTGCCGGGTGGAAAGATAGGATTCTTCTGCTATGCGGAAGAGGGAGCCGATTTCGATAATATTAAGGTGTA
>CAZWVF010000037.1:3982-26876 GCA_964637695.1 uncultured Gemmatimonadota bacterium
TAGGATTCTTCTGCTATGCGGAAGAGGGAGCCGATTTCGATAATATTAAGGTGTACCGGCGAGGCCCCTGACTTTTAAGCCAGAAACGATTCTCTTCTGCGATCTCTGTGTCAGGTTTCCTGTTAATAATATACCTGAATATCCGGAAACATCGATCTGAAGGAGTGGTGGATATTGGAAAAGCAGTTCGACATCTCCGGGGCCTGCAATGCTATTGCCGGGATTGCAGTCAACACTCCGCTTCTGGCATCTCCGGCTCTCAGTGATAAAAGCGGTACCTTGGTTTCATTGAAGGCGGAAAATCTGCAGGTAACGGGATCATTCAAGGTTCGCGGAGCAGCCAACAAAATGCTTTCTCTGACCGGGGAGGAGAGAGCACGGGGAGTTGTGACCTGTTCAAGCGGTAACCACGGACGTGCTGTGGCATATGTGGCGGAACTGCTGGATATCTCTGCTACTGTATGTGTACCTGAATGGGTCGATGCGGCAAAGCTGAATGCAATCCGGAGCCATGGAGCCGAAGCGGTACTTCACGGCAGGACTTACGATGAGGCTGAAGCCCATTCCTTTGAGATCAGAGATGAACGGGGTCTCTCCTACGTTCATCCATTTGACGATCCTCATGTGATTGCGGGGCAGGGAACTATCGGCGTCGAGCTTCTGGAGAAGGTTCCCTCACTGAGGGCGGTGGTCGTACCTCTGTCGGGTGGAGGCCTGATAAGCGGCATCGCGCTGGCCGTGAAGAACCACGACCCTTCAATTCGGGTAATCGGTGTCTCCGCCGAACGCGCACGCGTGATGCACGAGAGCATTGGAGAGGGACGGCCGATAGAGTTTCCGGAAGAGGACACGATCGCCAACGCTCTTTCAGGAGGCATTGGCCTCGATAATCAATATACATTCAGGCTGGTCAGGGACATGGTGGATGAATATTTGCTGGTCTCGGAAGAGGAAGTGGTTGAGGCAATGGCCTTCGCTGCCAGAGAGCAGAAACTTGTTATCGAGGGTGGGGGAGCGGTGTGTATCGCCGCCCTGCTGTTCAATAAAATCGGAGGGATCGAGGGAGACATTGCCGCGGTAATCAGCGGCGGCAACGTAGACCTGCAGACCTACGCCGGAATCATTTCCTAGATGTTCTTGATAACGTCTGCCGCGATCACGCCTTTCTGAATCTGGTTGGTGCCTTCATATATCTGCGTGATCTTGGCGTCCCTCATGAACTTCTCGACCGGGTAATCCTTCATGTAACCGTAACCACCCATCAGCTGAACCGCATCTATGGTCACCTTCATTGCTGTGTCGGATGCAAATAGTTTGGCCATGGCCGAGTGGCCGGAAGACTTTTTATCACCGGCATCAATCGCTCTGGCCGAGGCATAGACGAGGCAGCGGGCAGCCTCTATCTGAGTAGCCATATCGGCGATCATGAACTGGATACCCTGAAAAGCTGTGATCGGCTTGCCAAACTGGATTCTCTGCCTGGCGTAGGTGACCGCCTCGTCGAAAGCACCCTGGGCGATCCCCACTGCCTGTGCTCCAACGCCTGGCCGTGTCCTGTCGAAGGTGCGCATCGTGACTATAAAACCCTGTCCTTTCTTGCCCAGCAGGTTCTCCTTCGGCACCCGGCAGTCGGTGAAGATCAATTCGGTCGTCTTGGAGGCCCGAATTCCCATCTTGTCCTCTTCCTTGCCGAAAGTGAATCCGGGTGTGCCCTTTTCTACGATTATTGCCGAAAGACCGCGGGCTCCCCGTGAAGGATCGGTGCTGGCGATAACCGAATAAATGGAAGCTTCCTCACCGTTGGAGATGAACTGCTTCGTACCATTGAGCACGAAATAGTCACCATCCTCCACAGCAGTAGTCTTGATACCGCCTGCGTCGGAACCGGCACTCTGTTCTGTCAGTGCGAATGCTGCATAAATTGCTCCATCAGCCACCGGTCTGAGAAACTTCTCTTTTTGTTCCGGTGTGCCGAAGAGATCAATCGGGGTTGCAGCCAGGGAATTGGCCGAGTAAGTCGTAGCCACACCGGCACATACACGTGAGAGCTCCTCGGTAATGATGCACATTTCCATGATACCACCGCCGAGTCCACCTGCTTCTTCAGGAATCAGAATGCGCAACAGATCGGCTTTAGCCAGTTCCTTCATTATCTCATGAGGAAACAGGCCCTTTTCGTCAAGTTCCGCCCTGACCGGTTTCACCTTCTCCTCCGCAATCTGCCTTGTCAGATCCCGGATTATCTCCTGTTCTTCGGTAAGGAAGTGGTTCATCTGGACTCCTGTGGCTATCGGCCGGCGTACGGCTCGTGCTTCCAGCACATGAATGACTTAAATAGAATCAGGCGCTATAAGCTATTCGTATCTCAGATTGTGCACAAGTGCTAGAAAATCACTCTGATATCCCGAGTCAGGACACTAGCTCTTGTAGATAACGCCGGCAATCAATTGATTGCACGCATGGAAGAGTATGTATTCGGTCCGGTTATCTCGCGCCGCCTGGGACGCTCCCTGGGGATCGACCCGATCCCACAGAAGACCTGCAACTGGAACTGCGTCTACTGCCAGCTGGGTCGGACCACACCTCTTGTGAACGAAAGGGCCGAATACACGCCTGCAGAGGAAGTTGTTTCCCAGGCTCAAAAAGCTGTCGAATTGACAGGCACCGATAACATCGACTGGATCACTTTTGCCGGATCGGGGGAGCCGACACTCCACACCCGTCTGGGCTGGATGATCCGGCAGATCCATTCCTCGATAAACCTGCCGATAGCCATTCTCACAAATGGCACTCTGCTTTACCTGCCCGAGGTCCGCGAAGCGATCGTAACGGCCGATGCGGTTTCGCCCAACCTGGATGCAGGAAGTAATGAACTTTTCCGGATAATCAACAGACCGCACCCCGAGGTGACGTTTGATCGCCTGATAGAGGGTCTGATAGCGTTCCGGAAGGAATACAGCGGCAAACTGTGGATCGAAACGGTGCTGGTCAAAGGGCTGAATGATTCGGAGGAAGCTCTCAGGGATCTGGCAGTAGTTATCGAGCGGATCGAGCCCGACAAGGTTCATCTCAATCTGCCGACTCGCCCGCCCTCTGAAGAGTGGGTGGAGCCTGTGGATGAAGAGGGCCTGCTCAGGGCCAGAGCGATCCTTGGTGAAATCACCGAGATCGTACACGAATCTGCAGAGTCGGTAGACTTGTTGGGCTTCGATAATGCTGTCGAAGCTGTAATCGCCATCGTTACCCGCCATCCGATGAGCCAGTCAGAGATCGAAAGGGCGCTGGGAGATAAGTTCAGTGGAGAGGTTGAAGGGGCACTTGCTGATCTGGAAACCAGTGGAAGAATTCAGGCTGTCGTGCGTTTTGGCTCCCGCTTTTGGAGACCGGTGCTTTGAGGTGTTTCGCTTCCTTATGCACCCTCGATTGTGAACTCGGGCGGTTCGGTGATTCCCTCCCGCCGCTCGGTTGCCCTCTTCTGCTCCGGGAGCAGACCGTTCGGTTTCCGGTGCCTCAGCTTGCTGAGGCGCAGGTAGTCCATTACCAGTTCGCGCTTCATCAGCTGGATCGCACGGGCAGGATCGACTCCCTTGGGGCAGACAGCCGAACACTCGCCGGCGTAGTGGCAGCGCCAGGGTCCCGCTTCACCCTTCAGGATCTCTTTCCTCTCCGTAAATCCTCCGTCGCGCGAGTCGATCATGAAACGGTAGCCCTGTGCAAGGGGCTGAGGTCCTGAGTAGACGTTATCGGTGGCCAGAGTGGGGCAGGCCGCCATGCAGCAGCCGCACTTGATGCAGTAGGCAAACTGCAGGTAGGCGGTCAGTTCCTCCTGTGACTGCCAGTACTGGTCGGTCGGTTCGTGTTGTTCCTCTGCATCATCCCTCAGCATATGCGGCTTCAGGGCGCGGTGTTTGTCAAACATGACACCGAGGTCTGGAACCAGATCACGAACGATGTCGAAGTTGGGCAGGGGCGCGACCATCAATACATCCCTGGCCACATCCCTTACCTGGGTATGGCAGGCCAGGTGCGGCTTGCCGTTAAGGAGCATGCCGCACGAACCGCAGACACCCATCCTGCAGGATGAGCGCCAGCTCAGGGAGGGATCGAGGTTCTCCTTTATGTACCAGAGACCGTCCAGGACCACCATTCCCGGAGGTGTTGGTACGGTGAAATCCTGGTAGTAGGGAGCTGGATCCTTATCTGGATTGAACCGCCGGACCCGGAAGATGAAGTTCTGAACCTCTCCTGTTTCGTTGCTCATCTCTTCCTCCTCCTAACCCAGGGTACGTGCAAGGTTGAATGACGCTATCGCAGCCCATGTACCGAACGCGAAAAGGACCACTCCAGCCACCAGCAGGAACTTGTTGATGAAACTGTTCATGACCTGCGAAGGACTCAGCTCCAGCAGTATGTTTCTCAATCCGTAGAGACCGTGATAGAGCGCAGTACCCAGCAGCAGGATGTAGACGGTGACCGTGCCGAGTTCCTGTGCCCGGGCCGCGACATTCGACCAGTCTGTCGGATTGTCGCCGGCCGGATTGAATCCGGTCAGATGGAGCACGTCATTCAGGTGCATCCCCACCATGTGCAGACCGAGCAGGACCAGGATGATGAGTCCTGCAAGGATGTGCCAGGTCCACAATCTCGTGTTGTCAGCACTCATTGCTCATCACCTCCTAATGGCCTTGGCCTGCGAGGAAGAAGTCGTAACCGCCGATCAGTATCACTACGGCTGCCAGGACCATCATGACTATCATGAAGGGCCTCTGGACATTGAGCGAACTGCGGTAGGGGTAGACCGGTTCTTCAGCCGGACCGGTCAATATCCCCAGTTCGATCAATCCCAGCCGGATTCCGTTCAGGGCATGGAATATGAAGGCGGCGAAGACCAGATACTCTCCGATCTCGAAAAATGTGCCGGAGAAGAATCCCATCGTCCGCTGCCACATGTCTGCACTTATCGCCCTGGTGGACGTTACGAAGATGTGCATGAGGAAATAGAGCAGGATGCCCAGGCCGGTTACCCGGTGCAGCGTGTAGAGGTAGCGCTCCACTCCCCACTTTCCTCCGCCGAGCCAGCCCTTCAGGCCCAGCTTGTTGGGGTATCTTTTCATTTCGGGCATCTTTACCTCCTCAGTACTTCCGCTCCACCGGCTTCCAGTGGGTCAGGACAACCGGCTTGTAATTGAATTCCAGTTCATCACCCCTCTTCCAGACGAGCGTGTGTTTGAGAAAATTCTCGTCGTCACGATCGGTGAAGTCGCGGCGTGAATGTGCTCCCCGTGACTCCTCCCTGGCCAGACCGCCGACGAGCATCACCTCTGCCAGGTCGATCAGGTTCTCCAGCTCCAGCACGTGGAAGAGGTTGGTATTGTAAAACCGGGCGGGATCCTTCAAGTGGATCTTCTCGAAACGTTCCTTGAACTCCTTCACCCTGTTCAGACCGGTGGTCATCAGCTCGCCCGTTCTGTACACACCCATGTATTCGGTAACCGCACTCCGGAGTTCCCTGCGCAGTTCGTAGGGATTCTCATCCCCATCACGCTTCATCAGGTCTCCGAAGATCCGATCCTCTTCGGCCTTGAACCGCTGGTCGGGAAGGGGAGCGAGTTGTGCACCGTTCTGTACGTAGCTGAGAGCCTGCTGGCCGGTAAATCCACCCCAGACGAGACATTCGGCGGTGGAGTTTGTGCCCAGGCGATTGGCGCCGTGCAGGGAGTGGCAGGCCACTTCACCTGCGGCCCAGATGTTCTCCACTCTGGTACGGCCGTCGATGTCCGCCTCGATACCACCCATAGAGTAGTGAGCTACAGGACGCACCGGAATCGGATTGGTGATCGGGTCGATCCCCAGGAAGCCCATGCATACCTCACGGATCAGGGGCAGTCTCTTGTTTATCTTGTCGGCCCCCAGGTGGGTCAGATCGAGCCAGACATGTCCCAGGCTGCTCGCCTTGTCTTCGATCCCCCGTCCTTCGAGGATCTCGGTCATCTCCGACCTCGAGATGATGTCGCGAGGTGCGAGTTCCATCATCCCGGAAGCGTACTTATCCATGAAGCGCTCGCCGGCTGCGTTTGTCAGGTAGCCTCCCTCCCCGCGGCACCCCTCTGTCATCAGGATGCCGGAGGGGATCAGTCCCGTGGGATGGAACTGGATGAACTCCATATCCTCCAGCGGGATCAGACCTGTCCGGTAAGCGTGAACCAGGCCGTCACCGGTGACCGTGTGGGAGTAGGTCGTGAAATCATAGATCGCACCGGCACCGCCGCTGGCTATGATCAGAGCCCTGGCGCGCAGAGCCAGCAGTTCTCCCGAGAAGGCATCGATCGCAGTCATGCCGGCGAAACGATCTCCATCCATCAGGAAACCGGTTACGAATACCTCATCGTACCTTTTGAAGTTCTTCCACTGGATCAGGGTGTCGTAGAGGGTCTGCATCTCCATGAAGCCGGTCTTGTCAGCGGCCATGGTCGCCCTCGGATAGGAGTGACCTCCAAAGGGGCGCTGCTGGATCTTGCCGTTCTCATCTCTCGACCAGGGGATACCCCAGTGGTCGAGCAGCATAATCTCTTCGGGACACTGCTTCACGAAGCGGTAGACGACATCCTGGTCGGCCAGGAAGTCGGAGCCCTTCACAGTGTCCCAGGCATGCAGATCGAAGGAGTCACCCTCCTCCGGATAGAGCATCCCTGCTGTCCCGCCCTCTGCACAGCCGGAGTGTGCCCTCATCAGCTGAACTTTGGATATCAGCCCTATGTCGACTTTCCCCTCGCTCTTCCGGGCGATCTCAACCGCCGCTCTCAAGCCGGCCAGACCTGTGCCGTATATGAGGATGTCGTGGGTTCGCTCAACTACCATTAATCGTGTCTCCTTGATTTCCCTGCTTTACTTTTGCGTTTTACCGGTTATGGGAATAGAAGAGCCCTTCACGCAGGGCGTGATGCAGCAGCGGGGTTGGGTGCAACGGTAGTGTAGGCTCAAGGATGTTCCTCACTGCACAGCCGGATGGGTACGCATCCTATTTATCAATGAGAGGGGGATATTGAAAGACAAATTTTCATAGTGCACTACTTCGTAATTACGTTGATGCATCGGCGCTTGAATACCAGCGTAACTACGGAAGGGTGTACTCAGCCGGGCGGGATAATGCCGGCCGGAAGTCTGTCGGTGATATTCTTCAGTCTCTCTTCCAGTTCGGCCCGCGCCTCTTCCAACTGGGCCTGCAGTTCCTCGATTTTCTGATCAATCTGATTTTCAATCGACTCCGCCCTGGCTCTGGCCTGGTCGGTATACGATCTGATCCGCTCATTAACAGCTGATCTGACCTGATCCTGAGCCCTGCGTATCTGATCGCCGAGCTGTCGCTGCAGGCCGCGGGAGAGTTCGCCGGCTACATTGGAGCTGACCTTCAGATCGTATCCTTCAGGTGAACTCCTCATCGTCACATCGACTCCAACAGTCTGCACAGAGGAGATCGTCCTCCAGACGAATTCTTCGATACCTGACTTTTCACCGGTTGATTCCCATGTCACATCCCCGCTGGCGTACCGGTAGTCGAGATCCCTCATATCATCGAATAACCGAATACTCTCCTGCAGATCTCGCACACCGTTTCTGATGCCTGACCGAAGGTTCTGCAGGTTGTCTCTCTTGACCTCAACCGCTCTGACCACATTGCGCGCTGAGGAGAAGGTTTCCGTGATCTCTCTGATTCGAGTGAGACTCAGCCTGCGCAGGTTGATATTGCCGAGCCGCCGGGCAACAGCTCTGGCCGAGTCTATTTCGGTGGAGAGGTCGAGTGAGCGGATATCTGTCTGCCATCTCTCCCACATCGAGTCTGCCGCCGTAACTATCCGTCTGGAGAGCTGGACTGTCTTGAGACTGTCACTTTCGATAGCGTTGACGTTGACGGTGCTGCCCAGTCCCCGCAGTGAGAGCGCGGGGATCGGCAGCTCTTCGGTCCAACGGCTTATCCTGCCGACCACGGCTCCGGTGGTTTCCACTGTCCTGTCCAGTTCACCCGATGTCGTTCTGGGAGTGCCGAAACGCACCCCCCTGACCGCCAGAGTGTCAATGATCACCTTCTTCTGAAGCAGGGGAGCGATCCGTATGTCAGCTATCAGCTCATCGGCTTCGACCATATTGGTCATAGGGGCGTTCGGGTCGGCCGCCTGCAGACCTTCAATGACCAGCCTTCCGGCGGCAAGCTGCACATCGACCGACTCGATATCCACTCTGGCACCGGTAATCTGGGCCCCCGCGAATTCAATCGTCTTCTGTACGATAAGGTCGAGCAGCAGGAGCCAGACGGCAATCAATGCCACCACCAGCAACAGGAGAGGGACGATTGCTTTCCACCTGAAGATCTTCACTGCCTAATCGGTCCGGAAGAGGCGGTATAGCTTGTACAGCTTCGAAGCTTTGACCGTTTGGAAAAGTTTCGTTTTTTCCAGCCTGTCGTACAGGTGCTCCCTGTACTTGATCACACCGATACGGGAAATGAAGAAGACGGGCAGTATCAGTACCAGCCAGCCGGTGAAACTGCCAAGCACGACAGTGTTGTTGAAATTGGATAGAGCGATGACAGGGGTGTTGTACCAGCCGGCCCACAGCGATTCGAGAGATGGATTGAGGAGCAGCCATTCGCCGATTGCATCGAACCGGGGGTCGAGGAGGAATCCTGCCGGAATGAAAAGCATCCATCCCAGCATTACTCCCGGCAGCGATACCCGCGTGATTACCGCCAGAGCTATCAGCAGCAGGTTGTGAAGGCTGATCAGTGGTGTAAGACCCAGAACCGCGCCAACCGCTATACCTGCGGCGATCTGATTCGGTGTTCCCTCGGAATTGAGGGTCCTGATCAGTTTCTGTATCAGTGCCAGCAGTGGCATCAAGTGTCCTGAGTCAGAAGTCCGTTTAATAACCGAGAACTACGCTACACCGCTCCAACCAGGCACGGCGACGAGCCATAGTGGTGGCTATGGCGAGGAGGCGTAACGCAGCCGGTCGGGATTCGGCGCCGCTCGAATGCGACGGTTGTCGCGTGACAGGGCACCAGGACCTTTGATCAGTACTTCCAGGAAGTCAGGTCGGAGCCGGGTGGGGCGTAGTGATCAATATGTTCCGTCATCATCTTAAGCAGTTCAACACCCCTGGGACCCCAGCAGTGCGGTGCAAGCGGCTGGAAGACAACCTCTCCCTGATAGTACGGTGTAACCGTGGATTCGAGAAACTCGTCCATCATATGTGTAGCGTTATTCAGGTAGTAGGAGTCCATGTCTCCAGTGAATATATGCAGCTTGCCGACCAGCTTCGGTCCCAATGTCTTCCAATCCCTCTCGAGAATATATCTCAGGTCATAATTTTCTTTCCAGAATTCGGCCACCTGGTGGTCGATTTCACCCGTCATTTTGTCCCAGATCCTCTGCGGGTAGCCATCGGGACCGGCGGGGCCGTAGGTGGCCTCCCATATATCCCACTGACCTCCCGAGCGGGACCTGTCACCCACGGCCAGTTCGTAGTGGTTTTCGTCCTTCATCATCGATCGTATGTTGCCGTCCGGACTTCGCCTGTTGGGACGTTCGATCGTCATCCAGCCACGATCGAGCCAGTAGGCGTTATCGTCTTCATATATATTGACGATCTGGTATCCCCTGAAATCGATCCCATCGGGACAACTCGCCCAGCAGCCACCGTAGAAGTCGGGGTAGAATATCTGGTGGGCCAGGGCGATCCAGCCTCCGGTCGAGCCCCCCGAAAGCTGTCGCGCCCACGGCTCCCTGATAATCCTGAAACGCTCTTCAACTGCCGGAATCAGCTCCTGCATTATCGCATCTCCGAAGGGACCGTTATTCTCCGAATTGACCCCGTAAGAATCGTCGTAATAGGGGGAGGGATGCTGCAGGGTGACGTAGATGAATCTGGGAATCCCGCCATCGGGCCACTGGCGGGCCAGTTCCTCCTCACTTCCGGCACTCCTCGGGGGACGTGTTGAGAAATGCCCCTGGATGTAGTTCACCGGATAATGGACATCCGGATTCTCTTCGTACCCCTGCGGAAGCCGGATCGTCGCACCCATATAGATCGGATGACCCCACCAGCGGCTCAGGATCTCGCTCTCGAACCGGATGATCTTCACATCTTCGGTTTCCCGGGGCAGCACGATGGGAGGCACCGTCTGGTCGCATACGAGTCTGATGATATTCTCCGAATCAGCATTAATGGTGATCTTCCGGGGATTGCTGAAGAGGTTTCCTGGAGATCGACGCCAGTTCTGCCCCTCCCACTGATCCATATGCAGCCATACAGTGTTTCCGTCGGCCCGTTTGAATTCGGTATAGATATTCACAAAACCCTGAACCCAGTACTCGCCCGGCTCCAGGTAATCGAGGCTCTTCACAGGATGCCCGAAAACCGTACCGTCAATCACTGCCCGCCGGCCCGGCTGTAATCCTTCTACATTCATGCCGAAGAGTGGTACGCCTGTTTCTCCAGCCTGCCGGATGGGCCCTCTCCCCCGGCGCCCCTCCTCCCTGCTCACTGCAACGTATACCCTGCCGGTGACCGGTTCACTTCGTGCAGTTGAGGCAAAGGAAATCTCCACCTTGATATCTGTTGTTTTGACGGAGATACGCGATCCGTCTGCTGGTGAGATAAACGGACAGGAAGCTGAAAGAAGGAGAACCACAGTGGCGGCCGACAGACCGGTAACCATCGCACGGAACCGTCCGGCGGATCGACTCATGGAGTTTCTTCAGCTTCAGGTTCAGCGCTTTCTGCCGGTGATGGAATGATTTTCTTTGGAGGGCGTATGAGAAGAATTGCACCCAGAATAATCAGGATCACCGGCCACCAGCGTCCCGCCCACTCGTTGATGCTGAGGAAGAATATGCCCAGTATCAGCATTATCGTCCCCGGGATCAGAAGGCCTACTTCCTGTTCTCCGAAAAGGTACATCAGTATGAATCCCAGACCGGGGGCCATCAGGAATACAGGCCACAGATTACTCATGTTCCACCAGCCGTACTGCTCGCAGTAGAGGAAGATGATGCCAACGATTATCAGAATTGTAGCCGGCATCAGCAGACCGTAGTCTTCACGATCTTTCAACCAGAGGATAAAGAAGAAAACTCCAAGCAGAACGACTACAAGCGGCCACAAACCGACAAGGCTGAAAACGCCAAGGTTGGCCAGAAGGATCATGCCACCGATTACGATCAGCAGCAGACCTGGAATTATATTCCTGGGTTCCATAACAGAATGACTCCGGTCTCCGGATGGAATGTTGGATGCTTCAGGGGCTGATAGTAATTAGCCCCGGCAGGGGGCGTCAACCCGGCCCTTCAATTCGGCGGTGCCAGGTCGACGTATATATGTTTGTCTACTTCCGCGGACCTATCTTTACGGCGGTTCCGGATGCTGTAACCATCAACATGCTTCCGCTCTTTCCCAGTACCTCATAGTCGAGATCTATCCCTACCACCGCGTTTGCACCGATCTGTTCGGCCCTGTACTCCACTTCTTCGAGGGCAATCTTCTGTGCTTTCAGGAACTCTTTTTCATATGCCGCAGACCTTCCACCCACGATATCGCGAATACCGGCTAAGAGATCCCGGAATATGTTGGCACCCATGATGGCCTCACCGGTGACGATGCCCATGTATTCGGTTATCTCCCTTCCTTCAACCTGGGGAGTAGTTGTCAGAAGCATTCATCGACTCCTTTCTTTCGGCCGGCCATCCGGTGCCTTCCTCCGCTCCACCCCCGGCACCAACCGTCATTCGAATACTGCACAGAATACGCAGCAGTGGCGGTCGGCTTTCACTTTTACCTGATCTGATTATAGAACATACTATTAACCTCAGTGCACCGCTCCGTAATTGCGGATTGGTGTAATAAACGTTTGATTCCTTGACTCTGAAGAGAAGTGGCGCCTAGTTTTTCAATTCTGACCGTTACATTCCTTAGTGTACTAAATGCACCGCTCCGTAATTACGGTGAGTATAGAGAGAGCAGAGGTGTCCGGCCGGCAAGGCACGAGGAGGAGGAGGGACAGCGATGGTTCGATGCCTCAAGGCATGCATTGCAATAGTGATCGTAACAGGCTCCCTGGCTCCTGGTGCTGACGGTGCCGAGAGCGCCCTGCTGTCGAATCTCAATTCGTGTAGAGAGCGGCAGGAGCTTCAACAGGATGATCCGCTTCGTTTTGCGCGCTCACTGTATGCAGATGGCCTCTACGAACTTGCTGTTGACCAGCTGCGTCAGCAACTGGAGCGGGGACTTCCGATTCAGATCGCGCTGGAGGGCAGATGGCTGCTCGCACAAGCCCTGGAGGCTGCAGGACGTATTCAGGAAGCGGGTCACGCCTATCTCGATTTCACCGCCAGCCACGGATCCTCTCCCAGGGCGCCGGAAGCATGGTTGCGGAGTGGAAGACTCCTTGAAGAGGCCGGGGAATATGGCGGATCCGCAGAGGCTTACAGCAGCTTCCTCGACCTCTATCCGGGCAACGATCAGAGACCTCGTGCAAGTGTTGGCTTGATAACTTCTCTGCTGGCAGACCGACGACCCAGGGAGGCTCTCGATCACGCCATCGAAGCCCGTCGTTCCTACCCCTTTCATCCGCTGCAGCCCAGGCTGATACTTCTGGAAGGTGAGGCACGCAGCACGCTCGGAGAATTCGATCTTGCCCTTCAACTGGCAGGAGAGGCCCTCGAGGCATCTTCCACACCCGAAGTTCGCGCAGATGCAGCAGGTCTGAAGGCACGCCTGCTTGTGGAAGCTGGAAATCCGGATGAGGCGATCGTTCTGGCGCGCACCGCCCTGGATGCACCAGCACCAGATGAGCAGGTACCCTATCTGAAGAGTGTGCTTGGCGAGGCACTCGAAGCATCCGGTCGTCACCTGGAGGCACTGCCGGAACTGAGAGAGGCGGTTGCCGGTACGCAAGGTGCCCGCAGGATCGGTGCCGCCGTCTGGCTGGCCAGGGCTCTGACTTCAGTTGGTGAGCCGGACAGTGCTCTTGCAGCATACAATATAGCACTGGAGGATTCAGAGGGAGATGAAGCGGCGGTCATAGCTCTTGAAGCCTGCCATGCAATCCTTACCGGCGGCTCGGCCGTACTGGCTCTCGATTATGCGGACAGGGCAGGTCGCCAGGCCCGATCCCCCGAAATCCTCTTCGAAGCGGTCAAAGCTGCCTCTGAAGCCCTCATCACTCTCGACAGGGCCGCCGAGGCGATAGACCGATACCGGACAATGCTGGAAGTCGCAGAGCTGCCGACCGAACTGCGGGCTGAAGCCGCCATGTCGATCGGTGAGTTTTACCGGTCTCAAAAGTCCGATCCGGGGGCCGCAGTCGGTTACTTTCGACTGGCTGCCCTATCGGTTGAGAGAGGAGATCTCTGGTCGAGGGCCGTTTGGGCATCGGCAGGAGCACTGGCGGATCAGGGTGAGTTCGCCTCTGCGATTTCTGAACTGGCTCCCCTGGCCGGCGCCGGAGGTGATTCGGGAGAGCGCGCGGAGGAGAAAATCGAATACTGGCGCACATACCGGCTTGTTGACCTCGATTCCGGCTTGAGAGCTCTTCAGGGTGCTCTGCTGGAGATGGCGGAGGGGGGTGAGGCGGGAAGCATGGGGGCCCTTCTTGAGATAGCACGTGCCAATGCCGGGGCACTGAAAGATTTCGAGACGGCAGTAGATGCCTACGACAGGTACCTGGCCAGAGAATCTGCCGGATCGAGGGCGGCACAGGCCTACCTGGAGAAGGGTCGTGCCCTGGAGGCACTGGCGGTAATAGCTGCTGTCGAGAGAGGTGAAGAAGAAGCGGTTGAACCGCGTGTGCTGGCTGTCGAAGCATACCGTGATGCGGTCAGGGTGGGGGGTACAAGCGGAGCATCGGAGAGGGCGCAGCTTGCCATAATCGAACTCGATCTGGCTGATCTGGAGGAGCAGCCGCTCCTCTACTACCAGGTGATGCGCGATCGTTATAGAGCGTTTCTGGATGCCTTTACGGCCTCCGATCGTCTGAATGAAGTGCTGTTGCGGCTCGGAGAGGCCAACGAGGGGCTCGGTGCTTACGCTGATTCCTCCTACTACGAAGAAGCTGCCAGCGTCTACCGTCTGCTGCTCGAAGGAGTGAAACCTGAAGTGGTTCAGGCTGCAGCCCGGCTGGGGCTGGGACGCAGCCTGTATTATATGGGCAGTTATTCTGAAGCGGCCCCGCTGCTGGAGAGAAGCCTGACAGAAACGGCGGCGGAGAGCTCCCACGACCAGGTCCTCTTCATGGCAGGAGATGCCCGGCTGAAAACCGGAGATAATCAGGTGGCCGTAGCCCACTTCCGCGAGCTGGAAACCTTATTCCCCGCGAGCAGCTGGACTGCAAGATCGAGTGAGGTCACCGGAGATCTTCTGCGGCAGCAGGGCAGGTCACAGGAAGCGATTGCATCATACAGGCGTTTCGAGTCGAGTTCGGCAGATGCAGACAGAGGGCGGGCCCGGCTGAAGCTGGCCGGCGCGCTGGCAGAAAGCGGTTCATGGCGGGAGAGCCTGGAACTGGCCCGGCTGGCGGCAACCGATACCACCCTCGACACATCTTCGCAGCTCCAGGCAATGATGCTCTGGAGTGAAGCCGCCGTTGCCCTGAACGACAGCGACCAGTTGCTGACCGCTTACAGTGCTGTCTGGGATGCTGCACCGGGCGGACCGGAGGCAGCGCAGATAGCCCCCGCCTTCGGAGATCTGCTCTCTGCGAGGGGGGAATTGAACTCCGCCGACGAGGTGTGGAGTTCTATCGCCATGAACTCGGCTTCCGATTCACTGCGGATCAGGGCCGAAGCTGAACTGGTCTACCTGGCATATGCCGGTAACAGGATCCACACCGCCGAGAGCCGCAGGGATATGTTCGAACAGACCTATCGCCGACGGCGAGATGTGCTCGACAGGTACAGGCCGATGTTCTGGGCCGTTGAGGGACAGGTGTGGCTGCAGAGTCAGGAGTGGGACAGGGCCGAGGCCGCCTTCAAGGAAATAGAAAAGGAGGCGCCCGGATCTGATTACATGCCGATCGCTCTCTTCGGTCTGGGAGAGATAGCAGCCCGCAGAGAGGAAGTAGATGAAGCCAGGAACTACCTGGAGGAGCTGGTGCGCACGTACCCGCAGGATCAGCAGGCCGACAGGGCCCGTTTTCAACTGGCTGCTCTGGCTTACAATGAAGCGGACTACGAGTCAGCGCTGATCTACAATCGTACTGCAGCATCTTCCACAGACCGGGTGCTTGCCGAGAATTCGCAGTACAATCTGGTACTGACCCTGGAACGGATGAGAGAGTACGAGACGGCCCGGCAGGAGGCGCTCACCTTCCTCGAACGCTACCCGGACAGCGAATCCACATTCGAAATGAAGATGAAGCTTGGAGGACTCTTCCGGAGCGGAGGGCAACTGGGCCGTGCGGTACAGTGGTATCGCTCGATCGATGCACCCGACAGCGAGGAAGAGGCTCGGGTCCGCTTTCAACTGGCTGAAACACTCTTCATGATGGGTGAGTATCAGGAAGCGGTCCTCGAGTACATGAAGATAGCGTACCTTAACGAGGATCAGTTCCTCTTCGCGGTCACTGCCCGTCTGCGTGCCGCCGATTCGTACGCTTATCTGGGCGAGAGGGATCAGGCTGTAGAACTCTACCAGGGGATAATCCGCCGATATGGAGCCGACAGTGACTATGGACGAACGGCCCGGACCCACCTGGATAACGTGCTGGCCGGACGCTCGCCGGGTGCACTGCCTCCGCCTCCGCCCGGCACTCTAAGGTCTCTCAGTTCACTGTATAAGGAAGGGAAACCGTAACAGATATGACGATGCAAGACCGAAGCGGTGTGATGGAGAAATTGATGAGCCTGGGAAAGCGGAAGGGTTTCATCTTCCAGAGCAGCGAGATTTACGGCGGGTTGGGATCTACCTGGGATTACGGTCCTCTGGGGGTTGAACTGAAGCGCACGGTAACCGATCACTGGTGGACCGAAGTTGTTTCGAAGCGCGAAGATGTGGTCGGAATGGATACGGCGATTCTGATGAATCCGAAGGTGTGGGAAGCGAGCGGCCACGTCGATTCATTCCAGGATCCGCTGGTGGAGTGCGGTGAGTGCCGGCGCCGTTTCCGCAGCGACCACGTGGAGGGTGATACCTGTCCCGAGTGTGGCGGACCTCTTTCAGAACCCCGCATGTTCAACCTGATGTTCAAAACCTTTATCGGTCCCCTGGAGGATGAAGGGAGTGTCGTCTACCTGCGCCCCGAGACAGCCCAGGGGATATTCGTGAACTTCCGCAATGTCCAGGAGGCGAGCAGGCAGAAGATCCCCTTCGGGATCGCCCAGATAGGCAAAGCCTTCCGCAATGAGATTACTGTGGGGAATTTCATCTTCCGCTCACGGGAATTCCAGCAGATGGAACTGGAATGGTTCTGCCATCCCGATGAAGCCGACAGGTGGTTCGAATACTGGATTCAGTCACGATTCGACTGGTATCTCAATCTGGGAATCAGCAGGGAGCGCCTCCGCCTGCGCCCGCACGAACCGGATGAGCTGGCCCACTATGCGAAAGAGTGCCAGGACGTCGAATATGAATTCCCCTTCGGATGGTCTGAACTGGAGGGAATAGCCGACAGGGGAACCTACGATCTCGACCAGCATCTCGAACACAGCGGCAGGGACATCCGTTATCTCGATCCCATTTCGCACGAAAAGTACGTACCGGCTGTAATCGAATCCTCCGGAGGGATCGACCGAACGGTGTTGACGATACTGGCCGATGCCTACGATGAAGACGAGATAGGGGGAGAGCAGAGAATGCTCCTGAGGTTCGCTCCCCACATAGCGCCCGTTCAGGCTGCGGTCTTTCCTCTCGTGAAGCGTGAAGGTATGCCGGAGACAGCCCGCAAGATCGTCAATGATCTGAGGAAACGTGCATGGAATGCCCTTTACGATGAGGGGGGGAGCATAGGCCGGCGCTATCGTCGAATGGATGAGGTGGGAACACCCTTCTGTATCACGGTGGATGGACAGACCTCTGAGGACCAGACGGTAACAGTTCGGGATCGTGACACACTGGTACAGGAGAGGGTTTCAACCGGGTCGCTGATCGAGTATCTCACCGAACGCCTCAATCCCTGATGCCGTCAACCCGCACCGGTGATCGGAAAAGTATGTCGGGATTACTCCGATTCCGGAGAGCAGCAGCCTGCATTGCTGCCATTCTGCTCTCGGGCGTTATTCTCGGATACTCCACAGAAGGTCAGGCCGACAGGGCAGCCGAGATCCACCCCGCTCTTCTGAAGATTGCGGCAGAAGGTTCAAGCGACTCGCTCCACGTGTGGGTTCACATGAAGGACAGAGGACTCAGACCTTCTGAGTTAGTGGAGGCCATCGATTCAGTAAGGGAGAGCATCGATCCGCGGGCTCTTCAGAGACGACGCACGCGCGGCCGTATCACCGGAGTGGTATCCTCCGATCTTCCTCCTTCAGCTTCCTATATAGAGGCTCTTGAAAGAAGCGGCCTGAGGATCAGGCAGAAGAGCAGGTGGCTCAATGCCGTCAGCGGGGTGGTGGCAGTTTCCGATCTGGATGACGTTGCAGGTCATTCCTTCATCGCTCGAATATCACCTCTGGGCCGGGGACGCAGGATCGAACCGGGTGGCGAGCCGGTTCCTCTGCCCGGCCCGTCTACGGCAATATCCTCAGCCGTCAGGGCCGCCGGAGAGGTTCCGGGACCGGATTTCTACGGTTACACATACGCCCAGAACAATTCAATGCAGGTACCGCAGCTGCACGCCAGGGGCTATACGGGGGCCGGTGTGATTGTTGGAGTGCTGGACGGAGGTTTCAGGCCGTCGCATGCAGCTCTCAGCGGTCTCAAGGTGATAGATCAGTTCGATTTCGTGAATGGTGACGGTGTTGTGACGAATGAACCGGGCGATCCGATCACCGCCCGCAACCACGGAACGATGGTGTGGTCGGTGTTGGCGGGCTACTGGCCGGGGCAGCTGGTAGGTCCCGCCTACGGTGCTTCATTCCTTCTGGCAAAGACCGAGGACGTGGCGAGCGAGACCCCGGTGGAAGAGGACAACTGGGTGGCCGCCATCGAATGGATGGAACAGCTGGGTGTGGATGTGGTGAACACGAGCCTGGGTTACTACGACTGGTACTCCTATCGCGACATGGATGGGGACACCGCACCGATAACGATAGCGGCCGACGCGGCAGCTGCTCGGGGCGTACTTGTTGTAACCAGCGCCGGCAATGAGGGGGGAGTTGCTCTGCCGCCCCATCCAGATTCGCTGGGCATCACCTACTACATGGGTGCCCCGGCGGACGGCGACAGTGTACTGGCGGTCGGAGCGACCGACTCCAACGGATTGCGAGTGGACTTCTCCAGCCACGGACCCACCTTCGATGGTCGTATCAAACCGGACGTGATGGCGCAGGGAACCGGTGTCGCCGCCGCCCTGGCCGGCGGAGATTCCTCCATCACTCTCAGCGTAGCCGGCACAAGTTTCTCGAGCCCCCTGGTTGCGGGAGTTGCGGCGCTGATCGTGGAGGCACATCCGGACTGGCAGGTCATGGAGATAATCGAGGCCCTGAGAGAGACGGCCGACCGCTCGAATAACCTGGTTGCAGGAGAACCCGACAACGATTACGGATGGGGATATGTCAGGGGTGCCGATGCCGAGCAGTACCAGGATTCCCTGCCCGGACCCGATCAGATAATCCGGTTCTTCAACTACCCCAATCCCTTCTCCGACCGTACCACATTCCGATGCGAGATGACTGAGAGTGTAAACGGTACGATATCGATCTTCACCCTCGCCGGAACCCTCGTCGGGCAGCTCGATGTCGAGATCATCAACAGCACAATGGTAGAAGCCGTCTGGGATGGGCGCAATGCAGAGGGCAGGACCGTGGCGGCCGCGGCATACATGGCCGTGATCGATCTTCATGGAGTCCGGGCAACTACAGTGGTTATCAGAGTCCCATAGATCACTATCTTTCTGTCATTACCAGCATCACCAACCTCATATGGAGCAGGATATGAAAACAATCTGTACCGGCATGTATTGCGTCGTAATCGTCTGCCTGATTGGATCGAACAGGAGTGATGGAGTCGCAGCCCAGGTATCCTCAAATCGTACACCGGTATTCGATACTGCCACAGAAGTCTTCATCTCGGTGGAGGAGATGATCGAGCGTCTCACGACCGCTGATGTCATTTACGTCGCAGAGTCTCACACCGATTATGCCCATCACCTGGCGCAGCTTGAGATCCTGAAAGGGCTTAACGAAATGCGTTCAACTGTGGTCATGGGATGGGAGATGTTCCATTCGAGCCAGCAGCCCCTGCTCGATGCCTATACAGGGGGCTGGCTGCCCGAGGTTGAGTGGCTCGATGCGATTTACTGGGAGGAAACGTGGGGACATCCCTATCCCTACTACAAACCGCTGCTCGATTATGCCCGGGATAACAATCTGCGCATTTTCGGCCTCAACGCACCCCGGTCGGCAATCCAGGGTGTAAGAACTCTGGGAAGGGAGGGGATGACTGAAGATCTCTCTTCCTGGCTGCCGCCAGGGTACTGGAACAGGCTCAATATCGAAAGCGAGATGCAGTACGAAGAATGGTTTATGGAGAACGCCAGGCACTCCGAGGATGTGACCGACGAGCAGATGGAGCTTATGTTCCGGAGCCAGACCGCCTGGAACGAGATCATGGCCTGGAATGTCGTGAAGGCATTCAACGTGATGCCCGATCCCCGGCTGAAGGTGCTGGTTGTGGTCGGAAGCGGGCACGCCATGTTCGGACAGGGCGTTCCTACCCGGGTTGAACTATTCAAGAGCGATCTCGATCAGGTTGTTGTGATGCCGTACACCTCCGATCGTGTCATGCCCCTGGGCGAAATTCGTGAAGAGGAACTGGACCTGAGGGGGGATTATATATGGTTCGTTCCGCCGGCAGGGGATCCCCCCGGCCTGGTCAGGCCTGAAGGCGGGGAGGGTCCGCCTCCTCATCTGCCATAGAGGAAACCTTTAACTGCAGAACGGTCTGACAGAGAATGAATCGGCAGCAGGCATCCAGGGAGATAGATCATCTGCGTGATCAGATACGCCGCCACAACTACCGATATTATGTACAGAACAATCCGGAGATACTCGATTCTGAATACGACCTGCTCTTCAGGAGACTGCAGGAGCTCGAGGAATCCTGGCCCGATCTGATTACCTCCGACAGTCCTACACAGCGGGTAGGAGCAGAGCCCGTCGACGAATTCCCGACATACAGGCACGCAACGATGATGCTCAGTCTGGCCAATGCCTTCGATCTGGAGGAGGTTCGGCAGTGGCAGGGGAGGGTCTATAGAGGCCTTGGACTCGTAGAGCAGATGGAGGATGCCACCCGGCCCGATCTGGATCAGGTGACCTTTATCGCAGAGCCGAAATATGATGGCACTGCAATAGAGCTGATTTATGAATACGGGGCGCTGCAGGCAGGAGCAACGAGGGGAGATGGTCATACAGGAGAGGAGGTTACCGGCAACGTCCGGACAATCAGGAATATCCCTCTCAGCCTGAGAGGAGACCCGGGCGCCGGCGCAGGAGTGCCTTCCCTGCTGGAGGTGAGGGGAGAAGTTCTCTTGCTGCGCGCCGACTTTGCCGAACTGAATCGTCGACGTGTCGAGGCAGGTGAACCGGAATTCGCCAATCCCCGCAACGCGGCTGCCGGTTCTCTCCGGCAGCTCGATCCAAGGATCACTGCAGCCCGTCCGCTTCTCTTCTATGCCTACGGTGTCGGGCGGGTGGAGGGATTGCCCGATCGGTCGTACTCGCGTCACGACGAAGTACTGGAACTGCTCTCCGAATGGGGTTTCTGCACCGCCGATCGCTTTACGATCACCAGCAGTCTTGAGGAGATTCACAACTTCTACGAAACGCTGCTGGCCGACAGGGATAAGGCCCCGTATGAGGCGGATGGTGTAGTGATAAAGGTTAACGACCTCGATCTCCAGGCGGCTCTCGGTCAGGTGAGCCGGTCACCCAGATGGGCGATAGCCTACAAGTTCCCGGCACAGCAGGCCACCACCGTGGTAAACGATATCATCATCTCTGTGGGCCGGACAGGTGCGCTGACTCCTACAGCCGATCTGCAGCCCGTTGAGGTGGGCGGAGTCACAGTCAGCAGGGCGACCCTGCACAACAGGAATGAACTCAGGAACAAGGATATCCGTATCGGTGATACGGTTATTGTACAGCGTGCCGGCGAGGTGATCCCGGAGGTGGTGAGGGTGCTCAAGGAGAAACGCCCCAGGGGCAGAAAGGAATTCGGGTTTCCAGAGAGGTGTCCGGTTTGCGGTTCGGAGGTTGTGCAGCCGGAAGGAGAAATCGTGATCCGTTGCGTAAACCTCTCGTGCCCCGCCCAGGTCAAGGAACGCCTCTTCCACTGGGGATCGCGTGAAGCGATGGATGTGGATGGTCTGGGTGAGAAACTGGTGGATCAGCTGGTGGAGAGAGGGCTAGTCAACGATCCGGCCGATCTCTACGAACTGACAGTTGAGCAGCTTGCCGAACTGGATCGAATGGCTGAACTCTCTGCACGCAACCTGGTAGATGCCCTCGAGAGAACGAAAGAGGCCACTCTCGACCGTTTCCTGGTAGCGCTCGGTATCCGTCATGTCGGTACGCATGTGGCCGGAGTTCTGGCCCGTGAATCGGGTGACCTGAAAACCCTGATGGAGATGGATGCCGAAAGTCTGGAGAGCATCAACGAGGTCGGGCCAGAAGTGGCATCACAGGTCGTGGCATTCTTCAGCCGGACGGAGAACCAGAAGCTGATAGACAGGCTGTTGAAAAGCGGGATCACGCCTTCGTGGCCGCCTGAAGGTTCGGGGCCCGTCTCCGGCGGTACAGACCTCTCCGGTGTAATATTCGTCTTCACCGGGGAACTGGAGAGTATGACCCGTGATGAGGCAGAGAGGCTGGTGGAATCACTGGGGGGTCGCGCAACCGGCTCGGTCAGCAGCAGAACCGGTTACGTTGTTGCAGGGCCTGGGGCCGGCAGCAAGCTGGAGAAGGCCGGAGAACTGGGTGTTGAGATTCTCAATGAGGAGGAGTTCCTCGATCTGATCGGTTCAATGTGACAATTGTGCTGAATCCTCTACCGACTGTCTTCTACGAACGAGACACACTCGAGGTCGCCCGCGACCTCCTGGGCAGGGAACTGTGGAAATCGGAACCCGATGGAGACCATATCGGCGGCCGTATCGTAGAAGTCGAAGCGTATCTGGGTGCAGGCGACCGCGCCAGTCATGCTTTCAGGCGCACTCCCCGTTCAGAGATAATGTACGGCCCGCCAGGGATCGCGTATGTCTATTTCACATACGGAATGCACCACTGTCTCAATGCCGTCTGCGAAGCTGATGGGAAAGCAGGTGCCGTGCTCATCAGGGCGGTTGAACCGATTAGAGGTGTGGAGAAAATGGCAGCCCGTCGAGGGATAGCTGCCTTCGATGCCGCCGGCAGACCCGGGCCTGGCGCCATCTGCAGCGGCCCGGGGAAACTGACTCAAGCCATGGCGATCGATCTGACTCACAACGGAACCGGCCTGCAGGGTCCCGACATCTGGATAACGGCGGGAAATGATCCTCCAGCCAGGAGTGAAATCGGAGTTACGGGGCGGATCGGTGTCAGAGAGGAGAGGACAATACCTGCGAGGTTTATACTGCTCGGCAGTGATTGTCTCTCACGTCGTTCGGATCGATCCGGGGCACAGGTCTGATTGGTTCATTTATTCATTACTAGCCGATTTGTATGTTTTTTACTGGTCAGACCTGCGGATTCTCTCTACAATTGCCCGG